>DJSA01000134.1 GCA_002438905.1 Bacteroidales bacterium UBA6346 | reverse complement strand
GGCCGCTCATCTCGTAGTAGTAAATCGGCGTCGCCCACACCACGGCATCAGCATTGAGAACCTTCTCCATGATGCCGTTGACATCATCGTCGATGACGCACCTGCCCAATTTCTGACAGGCGAGGCAGCCTTTGCAGAACCTGATTTCCTTCCCCGCGAGGGATATTTTCTCGACATCATTTCCTGCCGCGACTGCGCCCTCGATGAACTTGTCCGCAAGAATGTCGCTGTTTGAGCCGTGCCTGAGGCTCGTTGAAATCACAATAATCCGTTTCATATCCTTATCATCAAACAATACTGTTAACTTTATATCATAACTCTTTTGCGAACTACGCATCCGATAAGATCCTGTCAATCAAGGGATATCCGATAATCCGGCGAT
This sequence comes from Bacteroidales bacterium UBA6346, assembly GCA_002438905.1. GTDB lineage: Bacteria > Bacteroidota > Bacteroidia > Bacteroidales > UBA932 > Cryptobacteroides. The sequence continues at coordinate 15,122 of DJSA01000134.1, read as the reverse complement.
AAAGTTCCGCATCCTCGCGTCCTCCGCGAATCGACCCCGCAAAATATACTTTTCTGTTCATAACTACATCTGATTTGCACACAAAATTATTAAAAGTCAGACAATAATCATTCGAAATCAACTGATTTTGCATATCCTTGTAAGACTATGTGACAAACTGAACATAACAACAACATCATGAAAAGAATTATCATCTGCACACTATTTGTCGCAATCTGCGGAATCGCCTCTGCGCAGAAAAAAGGAGAAATGAGCATCGGAGGAATCGTAGGAGTCAACACTTCCCTGACATCAAGTACGGAAAAATCAGGCTCCGTATCAACAACTGAAAAAACTCCGAGAACAACATCATTCCAGATTGTTCCGGAGTTTTCGTATTTCGTGGCAAATAATTGCCGTCTTACAGTCGGAATAGGCTATGGCCTTGAATCTTCGCCACTCACAAAAGATTCAGACAAATGGCTGAAAAACAACCTGCATTTGTTCCAAATCGGTGCAGGATTCTCCTATTTCATTAAAATTACCGATAAGTTCCACTATGCTCCAATGCTGAGTTTTTCCGGCCTTTTCGGAAAAGACAAGATTAACATATCCTCATCGACAGACTATTCCCTTGGAGCAGCGGGGTTCTCCACGAAGTTTTCGCCGGCGATGTTTCAATTCAGACCATTAAGACACATTGCCATAGACTTGAGCCTTATAGCATTGGATTACACACGAATAGCGCTTACTGATAAAGAGGATAAGGAAAACAAGTACATAAACGGAGAACTGGGATTTGACATCGCACTACAACCGCAGATTGGCTTGCACTATTATTTTTAGGAAACAAAACAGGTACTGACGACAATGCGGCATCCTCCTTTCTATGACAGGGGGGGATGCCGCGTTTGAAAATCAATAATCATGCTCAACAGACATAATGTTACCTAAACATAATTACAGTGTTTGCCTTCTTTTAAGTTAGAAAAAATGGCTGAAGAAATGCCAGATGAATAAGCCGACAATTCGCGACAATGGATTATCTTTGCATCAGATTGCAACGATTGAGGTATGGGGCAAAAACTTGAAATACGAAACAGCACGGCGGAGTTTCTCATCTTCATGGCCGAGGGCAAGGAAGACGGTGTCCAAGTGGTTTATAAAGACGAGAGCATCTGGTGCACGCAAAAGGCGATGGCAACGCTTTTTGAGGTGGACAGGACGGTCATAACCAAACATCTTAGGAATATCTTTGAGACAGGGGAAATACTACAGAGTTCAGTATGTGCAAAATTTGCACATACTGCCGATGACGGCAAAGTTTATAACACGATGTTCTATAACTTGGATGCCATTATCAGTGTTGGTTACCGCGTAAACTCCCGCCGTGCAACCCAGTTCCGTCAATGGTGTACATACATCTTGCGCCAATATGCCATTCGCGGCTATGTGGTGGACAAGAAGCGCATGGAGAACGGCACGTTCATAGGAGTCGACTATTTTGAGCAACTTTTGGAGGAAATACGCGAGATTCGACTGTCAGAGCGGAATTTCTATCAAAAATTGACGGATATCTATGCAACAGCTATCGACTATAACCCGGATGCTCCGACAACACGGGAGTTCTTCAAAAAAGTGCAGAACAAGATGCACTATGCCGTTCATGGCCACACCGCAGCCGAACTCATTGTTGAACGCGCCGATGCAGGCAAAGAACACATGGGATTGACAACCTGGGCAAAGGCACCGGACGGGAAAATAATAAAATCTGATGTGAGCGTGGCAAAGAATTACCTGAAAGAAAATGAATTACAGGCGCTCGGACGATTGGTAAACGCATACCTTGACATAGCAAAAGACATGGCGGAACGACACATTCCGATGACTATGGAAGACTGGGCAAAACGCATCGACAAATTCTTAAATGCAACTGACAGGGAGATTCTGCAAGATGCCGGTCACATTACGGCCGAATATGCCAAGGAATATGCCGAGACCGAATTTGAAAAATACAGAGTTATTCAGGACCGTCTTTTCCGTTCAGACTTCGACAAACTTAACGGCGATGGATTGAGCCTTGCATTGGATGCGGGAGTTTAAGATACGCGAAAATGCACTAAATTTGCACCCGTTATGGAAAAAGGCAGTGTTTATATGGCATCTAAGCCGCGCTATGAGATTCTTGACGGGCTTCGCGGGGTGGCTGCGCTCATGGTGGTGATGTTCCACCTCTTTGAAACATATTCGCATGGCCCGGCGACACAAATCATCAACCACGGCTATCTGGCTGTGGATTTCTTCTTTGTCCTGAGCGGATTCGTGATAGGCTATGCCTACGACGACCGCTGGGACAGGATGACGGTCCGGGGATTCTTCAAGAGGAGGCTCACGAGACTGCATCCCATGGTCATAGTGGGGACGCTCATCGGGGCGGCGCTGTTCTTCTTCGCGGGGACGGCCTTTCCGTGGACAATGGAAGTCAGCGGGTGGAAATTCGCGCTCTGCCTTGTTATGGGACTGCTCATGATTCCGTGCGGAACCGGGCTTGACATCCGTGGTTGGGGCGAGACAAACTCGTTCAACGGGCCTAATTGGTCGCTGACCTACGAATATGCCGCCAACATCCTCTACGCCCTCATATTCCGCCGCCTTCCCAAGACCGCGCTTGCGGTTCTCTGTGCCCTCTGCGCCGTGTTCACCCTCGACCTCACGCTCGGATGGGACATCTTCGGGCTGTTCCCGAACGGCCCGCAGTACAATGTCATAGGAGGATGGAGCCTCAACGCGCAGCAGATTTACATCGGCTTCGCAAGGCTTCTCTACCCGTTCCTCTGCGGCCTGCTCATTTCAAGGATTCTCCCCGCGCACAGAAGCCTGAGCAACCCGAGCGGTTCGCCCCTGCATCTCAAGGGAGGCTTCTGGTGGTGCTCCCTTGCCATCGCGGCGATTTTCGCCATTCCCTGCATCGGAGGGCGACAGTGCGTCTGGGACGGTCTCTATCAGGCTGTATGCATTCTCCTGCTGTTCCCGCTGATTGTACTCTCCGGAGCCGGCTCCAAGACCACCGACGCGAAGAGCATGGTCGTCTGCAAGTGGCTGGGCGAAATCTCCTATCCGCTGTACATCACGCATTTCCCGCTGATTTACATGCAGATAAACTGGGCGGCGGAGCACGCCGACGCACCGCTGTGGCAGCATATCGCCGTGGCGGCCGGAGTGTTCTTCCTGTCAATCGCCCTCGCCTGGGGACTGCTTAAAGCCTATGACGAATCCGTGCGCGAATGGCTGAAGAACCATTGGCTGAAGAAATGACAGATGAATAAGCCGAAAATTCACGACAATGGATTATCTTTGCATCAGAACAGAAACATATCGTGTTTATGAGGATCTCACATTTTTCAGGAAAACTTGTTTTCGGCATCATCCTGAGCCTCGGACTGTCAGTGACGGACACCGTGGCGCAGGACTATTATGAGGACCACAAGAAGGGCGACCCGTACAGATTTGAGGAGCCTGACGGTTTCGTATGGTACAAGGATGTTAAAAACGGGGCGGTGCAGGTCTATGACAAGGACATGAACGTCCTCATTCCGCGCTCGCGTGGCTACAAGAGCTGCACTTTCAAGGAAAGCGCCGGGATGTTCAGTCTCGGGAAGTTCTACACAAGCGCCGATGGAGAGAATGTGACTTTATATATAGGACTCGCAAAGAAGGACGGGACGGAAGTCATAAGATGGGAGCGGCGCTACACGAGCGGCTACAGAACAAAGAAAGGAAACCGCTACGTCGTCAAAAAGGAGGATTTCGTCGGAGTATGCGATTCCACCGGCCGCGAGCTGATTTCTCCTGACTTGGGATACACATCTTGCACCGCCACCCACGGCTGCTACAAGGTCAGCGACAAGAAATATGTCGGACTGCATGACTACGAGACCGGCAAGGTCATGATTCCGCTGTCGAGACGCTACACCAGTCTCTCGTTCAACACTGCCAGGAACTACATCCCGGTGCGACGCGGCAATCTCAAGGGCGCGTGCATGATGGACGGGACCGAGGTCGTGGCGCCCGTGTGGCATGACTGCGTCTATAACGACAAGACGGAGTGCTTCATGGTGAGGCGCGGCGCAGACAAGCTCTGGGAGAGATACCATCCATAAACTAAGACAGCGACTTCCTATCACAGGGGGTCGCTGTCTGTAAACATACAAAACGCGTGTTTTTTAGGTTAAGTGTAGTAATGTTTTGGTTAGACTCATATCAGACAAAGACATTTCTGCATTCTGTCTGTTTTATTTTTTCAGTTTAAAGCGGTACGGCGAAGGTGTTCAAATCCCGTTGCCGCAGATATATAATATTCGGTTAGAACTTTTTTCTGTTGCAAAAATAGGCCGGCCGATACAAAATCAAACTATTTTGAACGAAAAACCAACTATTTTTGATGAAATACCGGATTTTTATCCTACATTTGTAGGCATTTTTGATGGCAAAACCAATCGAACTTGACGTGTTCATCAAGATGCGTTGTAACATACAAGGCGAACTGATAAGCCTAAACTGGACTTTATGAATGATATCTACGAATACTTAATGCTTGTTGCTTCCGGAATTGTTGCCACGCTGTCACTGATGGTGGCGATTTTGAAAGTACCTAAACGGCCTGAACTGAAAAAATTCCGCAATGCGCGTGTGGTCTTTGTTATAGCAGGATTTATGATGGCCATACTCAACTTTGCATGCTTCATGGTCGGAAAGGTCTATCCCTTTGATAAGATGGCGATTCTCGCGACGGCTCCGTACGAAGCCCTGCTGATGGCCTGCATTGTACTGATCTTCATAGACTCGGAAAGGGTAACACTCAAATGCGTGTTGAGCGAATTTTTGTGCATAACCTTATGTGTGTCTGCATTGTATTTAACGCACAGACTCTTTCCGCGCATTTTCCCATATATATACATCGCATTTAGCATCGCTTACCTCGGACAACTCACCGCGTATTCCATTATCTTCGCTCAAAGCTACAAACTTGCGGTCAAACGCACAAGCGACTATTACTCCGATGATTATGGACCGAGGATAGTTTGGGTACGTCGGATATTCGTGGTGGGGGTTTCCTCCGCGCTCATGTGCTTTGTTTGTCTTTTCATCAATGGTTGGGGATACTGCATCCTTGTCCCGATGTACCTTTGTACCTATTTTCTCTATGCCGCGCACATGATAGCCTATGCGGCTGACCATTCCTACCTTACAAACGCCCTCAAGACTCAAGCAAAGGTAGCTGAGGAAGAAGTCGAGCGCAAACCATTGAACAGTATCCCTGAAAAGACTATCGATGAAATCCGGGACAGGTTGGAAAAATGGATAGACAGAAAAGGATATATGAAAAGAGACATTTCATATGCAGATGTGCTTGAGGAAATAGGAGTTGAAGTCGGACTGATGCGCAGGTATATGAAGGATGTACACGGCACTGACTTCAGGACATGGAGGAACAGATTGAGGATTGAGGCAGCCGTCCGAATTCTCATGGAATATCCGAACAGCAGCATTGAACAAGTCAGCGACAGGGTCGGATACAACGACAGTTCAAACTTTCACAAGGACTTCAAGAAACGCTATGGGATATCCGCAAGCGCGTACCGGAAGATGCTCAATTCTTCAGCAGTTACCCCCCCCCACCGCCACAGGATATTTGAAATTGAGGGCTTTCTTTGATTATTTTTCTTAAACTCCCATGAATTTTCCTAAATTTGCGAAGAGTTGTGTTTTTAATAATTACTATGGAAAAATTTGCAAAGAACTATGTCGACAAATTCATGGATGAACTTGTCGCAAAAAATCCGGGAGAAAAGGAGTTTCACCAGGCCGTGAGGGAAGTTGTCGAGAGCGTCGCCGACTATGTCGTGGAATACCCTCATCTGATGGATCAGAAAATACTCGAGCGCATGGTCGAGCCTGAGCGCGTCATAATGTTCAGAGTGCCGTGGACGGACGACCGCGGGGAAATACACATAAACAGGGGCTTCAGGGTGCAGATGAACAGCGCGATAGGCCCTTATAAGGGAGGCATACGCTTCCATTCCAGCGTGAACCTCAGCATCATGAAGTTCCTCGCCTTTGAACAGACATTCAAGAATGCTCTCACAACCCTTCCGATGGGAGGCGCAAAGGGAGGCTCAGACTTCAGTCCCCGCGGCAAGTCAGATGCGGAAGTGATGCGTTTCTGCCAGAGTTTCATGACCGAACTTCAGAGACACATAGGTCCGGACACCGATGTCCCGGCCGGTGACATCGGCGTAGGCGGACGCGAGGTAGGCTACCTTTTCGGACAGTACAAGCGCCTTCGTGACGAGTTCACCGGCACCCTCACAGGAAAAGGACTCGGATGGGGAGGAAGCCGCCTGCGTCCGGAAGCTACCGGATATGGTGTCTGCTACTTTGCTCAGGACATGCTGGCAACCCGCAAAGAGACATTCGAAGGGAAGACGGTTCTCGTCTCCGGCTCGGGCAACGTCGCGCAATATGCCGCACAGAAGGCAATGAGACTCGGGGCGAAAGTCGTCACGCTTTCAGATTCCGATGGGTTTGTATATGACCCCGATGGGCTTGACGAAGAGAAAATGGAATATGTCTTCGTGCTCAAAAACATCCGGCGCGGAAGGATTCGTGAATATGCGGAGAAATATCCCAATGCCGCATATTACCCGGGAGAGCGTCCGTGGAAAATTGCCTGTGACATCGCGCTTCCATGTGCCACTCAGAATGAAATTGACGAGGCCGACGCCGAGGCTTTGGTGAAGGGAGGCTGCTTCTGCGTCGTGGAAGGCGCGAACATGCCGACGACTCCGGAGGCAATCGCCGTATTCCAGAAGGCCCGTCTGCTCTACTCTCCGGGAAAGGCATCGAATGCCGGCGGAGTGGCGACTTCAGGACTGGAAATGAGTCAGAACTCCATGCGCACGCAGTGGACGGCCGCACAGGTTGACGGCGAGCTGCACAGAATAATGTCTGACATCCACAGCGCATGCCTCAAATACGGAACGGAACCTGATGGGTACATCAACTACGTCAAGGGCGCCAACATTGCCGGATTCATAAAGGTTGCTAACGCAATGATTGATCAGGGATTGGTTTAACCATTGATTTTCTGATAATAGTAACCGCGTCAAGACAGCCGGCACTGATGATGGAGAATCGCGAAGATAAAAACTTGATGTCAAGGAGGATACGGCGTATCCTCCTTGTCTGCAACAGCTACGACAGTTTCTCCCTCGAAGAGGACGGTCACATCGAATACAAGATAACGAGGGAGTATTCCGAGTTGAATCTGAGCAATCCGCCATCCATAGAGAGAGCCGAGACAACCGCTGAAGCCTTGGAAAAGATTGGCGGTGAGGGTGGTTATGACCTCATTATCACAATGTACAACCTCGGGAAGGTCGATGCATTCGAGTTTTCCCGCCTGGTCAAAGAAACCGCTCCTAACACTCCCATTGTTCTGCTCTGCGCGTTTTCTAAGGAAATCTACAGAAAGATTGCGCAGCGGGACACCTCCTGCATCGACTACATATTCTGTTGGGACAACAACACCGACGTCATCATAGCGCTCATCAAGCTGCTCGAAGACAGACTTAACGCCGACAATGACATACTGGAGATGGGAGCCAGAGCAATCCTCCTGATTGAGGATTCTGTACGCTATTACTCAACCTACCTGCCGCTGCTCTACAAGATTGTGCTCCAACAGAACAGCGAATCCATACGCGACACCCTCAACGAAGAACAGCAGATTCAGCGCAAGCGTTCACGGCCTAAAATCCTGCTTGCAACCTGCTATGATGAGGCTGTGGAACTCTACCGCAAATATGGTGACCACCTACTCGGAATCATCTCGGACATCGGCTTCGTGCTCCACAAGGGAGACGGCCAGGACGCGGAAAAGAGCGATGCTGGGGTAGATTTATGCCGGCTCGTACGGGGTGAAGACCCTACGATGCCGTTCCTGATGCAATCCTCTCAGGAAAGCATGAGACAGACAGCGGAGGGGCTCGGAGTCGGCTTCATACTCAAGTCCTCAAAGACACTCACCCACGAACTGAGCGAGTATATCGGCCGTGAGTTCGGTTTCGGAGATTTCATTGCCACCGACCCGGCCAGCGGCGAAATCATTGCCCGAGGACACAATCTAAGAGATTTCGAGAACATCATCCGGACAATCCCAGACCATGTACTCAAACGACTCTCTGACCGCAATTACATCTCACGGTGGCTCTATGCCCGGGGTCTGTTCCGACTTGCCGGCGAGTTCCGTCCAATCCGAGTGGAGAACGATGGTGACATCAGCAGGGTTCGTGAACTGCACCTTAAACTCATCCACGACTTCCGCATCAGCCAAGGTGTCGGCGTCATCGCACGGTTTGACAACAGCAGTTACAACGACACTGTACGTTTCGCGCGTCTCGGTGAAGGATCACTCGGAGGCAAGGCTCGCGGACTCGCATTCCTGAACCACATTCTGTGCAAATACGGACTCTACGACAAATGGGAAGACGTACGGATTGCCGTTCCGCGCACCATTGCCATTACTACAGACTGGTTCGACCGCTTCATACTCGAAAACGGGCTCCAGTATGTCATAGGCGCGGATCTGTCCGACGCAGAGATTCTGTCCGAGTTCGTGGCATCCACCCTCCCCCGCAAACTTACAGATTCACTGAGAGCATTCATACGCACAACTCGCCGCCCTCTTGCCGTCCGTTCATCCTCCAAACTTGAAGACTCTTACTATCAGCCGTTTGCAGGAGTGTATTCCACTTATATGATTCCTCACACGGAAAACGAGGACCAGCAGCTGCGCCTGCTCTCAAAGGCCATCAAGTCCGTCTACGCCTCCATCTACTTCGCATCCTCGCGAGGCTACATAACCTCCACGGCCAATGTAATTTCCGAAGAAAAAATGGCAATAGTGCTCCAGGAAGTTTGCGGCAGCGGGGACAGCGGCTATTGGTTCCCTGCAATCTCAGGCGTCGCCCGATCCGTCAATTTCTACCCTATCGGCAACGAAACTCCGGAAGATGGTATAGTGAAACTCGCCTATGGCTTGGGGAAAGCGGTTGTCGATGGGGACACCGTTCTCCGGTTCTCGCCTAAATACCCGCGCAACATCCTCCAGACCTCAACTCCAGACCTCACGATGAAAGAGACACAGACTTCTGTGCTGGCCTTGAATCTGAGGCCGGAAAAGTTTAGGACCTCCGTGGACGATGCGGTGAATATCGAGAGAATACCCGTTGCCGACTGCTGCAAATTTCGCTCGTTCAGAAAGGTTGTCTCCACATGGGACTATGAGAACATGCGCATGGTGGATTCAGCCGCCCCACAGGGTCCGAAGTTCATCACTTTCGCCCCGATACTGAAATATGGGACATACCCACTTGCTGAAATCCTTGACTCTTTGCTGTCTCTCATGAAATCAGAGGTCAAGTGCGACATTGAGATTGAATTTGCAGCGGATTTCACAGAAGACGACCGCATGACGTTCAGCGTCCTACAGATTCGTCCGATTTCCGTCGACGGCCTGAGGAGCGAAATCGACTGGTCAAAAATCAACGAGAGCGATGCCTGGCTCAAGTCAGGATGCGCCATAGGACCGGGAGAGATTTCGGGAATATGCGATGTCGTCTATCTGAAACGCGATGGTTTCGACAAGATGGAGACTCGGCAGATTGCCGCTGAGATCACGTCACTTAACTCAAAAATGCGCCATATGAAGCGCAACTACATCTTGATAGGTTACGGACGTTGGGGTTCCGCTGTTCCTTCACTGGGCGTTCCTGTGCAGTGGAGCGACATCTCCGAGGCAAAAGTCATCGTGGAATGCTGCCTCGAAGATTTTCGCATCGAACCGAGCCAGGGCACACATTTCTTCCAAAACATGACCTCCGCGAATGCAGGCTACATCAACGTCAATCCATACTCCCGTCCAGGAGAAAAATGCGACTCGTCCACCCTTGATACTCTACCAGCATTTCACGAAACAAAGTTTATCCGTGCAGTTCACTTCGATACTCCCCTCATGGTCATTGTCGATGGACGTGAGAATAGGGCTATTATAAAATGATGCTTCCCCAAAATATCATTTCTTGGAATTTGGGAACTGAAACAGAATCGCAAGCACAACCATAACGCCGATAAGCATCGGATAGTAGAGTTTTGGTATGATCTCCAGCGGAGAAAGCCCAGAGAGACCCGAAGCCATGAGCAATTGTGCCCCATAGGGAAGTATGCCTTGAATGAAACAGGATGTCGTGTCCATAAGGCTGGCAGAGCGGCGTGGAGAGATGCCGAACTTCGCTGAAATGTCCTTCGCAATGCCACCGACAGTGATGATTGCGATTGTGTTGTTCGCCGTGCAGATATTAGTCAGGGCAGTAAGCAGCGAGATTATGGCCTCACCGCCCCTGCGGCCGCCTATCCGGCGCGTCATGACACGGATGAGCCAGTCAAACCCTCCGGCAGTCTTCACCACATTCATTATTCCACCGGCAAGCAATGTCACAAGTATCAACTCGCACATGGACTGCAATCCGCTTCCGGCAGCCTCGAACAGAGTAAGCGAAGTAGTGCCGTAGCCGAGTCCTATAGCATCAGTGAGCAAGATCCCTAGGACAAGCACCTTAAGGACGTTCATTCCGCACAAAGCGCTGACAATCACAACAATATAAGGAATCGCTAGATACCACGGAGCATCCGGAACGTCGCATACATAGTCTGTTGTGACACCGCTGAACACATAGATTCCCAATGTCACGAGAGCTGCCGGAAGCACGATTATGAGGTTCGTGCGGAACTTGTCCTTCATCCGGCAGCCCTGGCTCTGGGTGGAAGCTATGGTCGTGTCAGAGATGAACGAGAGGTTATCACCGAAAAACGCGCCGCCTACAACGATGGACACCATGAATGCCAGATCAGCCCCCATCTCCCCAGAAAGCCCAATTGCGACAGGGGCGAGGGCGACAATCGTTCCTACTGAAGTCCCTATCGACATCGATATGAAGCAGGAAGCAAGGAAGATGCCGGCAGGAAGATATGTCGCTGGGATGAGTCTCATCGTAAGCGCGACCGTTGCATCAACTGCTCCAACTGACTTCGCGGAAGAGGCAAATATTCCAGCGAGGACAAATATCCAGATCATATACATTATGTTGGAATCCGCCGCCCCGGCCGAAAATATGTTAACCCTCTTCGCGAACGGATGGCCGCCGCATATCAGGACGGAGTAGACCGCCGCGACGACAAATGACACCCCTATCGGAATCCGGTAGAAGTCTCCGGCCAAAAGCGAAGACACGAGGTAGACGACAAGCAGCACCATCACCGGCGAGAGAGCAAAAAGCCCCCGCGCTCCGCTGACTTCATTTCCCTCGGGCAGTCGGTTCCCGCCTTCGTTTCTATGATTGCAAGTGCACTCTCCCATAGCCGTCAGGTTTCAGTTGCTGCCTGTCTCAGCGCAGGGCGGCGACAACCTCGCACATCTGCGGGAACTGAGCCTCCATCGACTGGAGAAGCTTGTACTGCGCGCGGGCACGAACGAGGTTGTGCTCGGGGTACTTCGTCTTGTAGTATGTGTCGCCGTCGAGGTAGTCCATCAAGAAGCGGAGAACCTGCTCGAAGGTGATGTAGCGGCCGGAGAAGGCGAGGTAGTCAAGCTCGGCCGGACAGAGAGACGACCCCATCTCCGAAAGGTAGCCGCGGATGTAGGCTGTGAACATTTCTAGTGACATGGAAACAGTCGAAAGATCCGGTGCGTCCTCGGCACCGGTGTTGGTGTAGCAGCGGAGGGCATCGCCGACATCGTTAAGAACCGTGGCGGACATCACCGTATCAAGGTCTATCATGCAGAGAACTTCCTTCGTCTTTGCATCGAAGAGTATATTGCTGATTTTCGTGTCATTGTGGGTGACGCGGCACGGAATTGTCCCGTTTTCTATGAGCGTCGCGAAGTCAAGCATCTCCTTGCGGCGGGACTCAATCCAATCTATCTCCGCCAGACAGGAATCAACTCTCCCAGCGGCGTTGCGGGCAACGGATTCGTCCCATTGTGTGAAACGCCAGCGCATGTTGTGGAAGCCCTTGATGGTCTCGACAAGCGGTTCGTGAAAATCCGCTAGCAGGGCCTGGAAACGGCCGATTCCGACTCCGCCCTGATAGGCAAGTTCCGGAGTGTCGGCCTGTGTGTAGGACAGAGTGTCATTGATGAAAAGGCATACTGCCCAGAAATCGCCGTTCTCGTCCTTGTAGTAGAGCTTTCCGTCCTTCGCCGGAATGATGGTGAGAGTCTCCCGAAGTGGGTCGGCTACCTTTTTCTTTATATGGTTCGTGACCTTCCAGATGTTCTCCATCATCCCCGGAACATCCGGAAACACAGCCTTATTTTTCCGCTGAAGAATGTAGTCCGGATCGTCCCCCTCAGTCTTCACAATTAGCGTGTCATTGATAAATCCCTCTCCAAGAGGTCTGATTTCACGAATCTGTCCCTTCAAATCAAATTTCGAGGCGATGTCGAGATATTTTTCCGTCATAATTATGTGTGTTTATATATTTCAAAAAAAACAGTCCCGCCGAAACAACGGAACTGCAAAAATAATAAAAATTACCAGAATTTACGCCACAGAAAAGCACCTAGTCAAAATTGAGTCAAAGGGGATGTCTAAAAACTCAACCCAACTTTGAACATACAGTTTACCGGCGCCTGCGGATAAATTCCTATGCCGCCAATCTGTGTCCCGTCAGCCATGATGCCCTTGTACCAGCAGACGCCATCTACATAGTAGAGGTTGTTCAGCAGATTGTTGACGTAGAGGCCGAGACGGATTGCCCCGCCGTGCGCGAATGCCGTCCCATAGCGTCCGCTGAGCGAGAACTCGTGGGTAAGGGACAGGTTTGAGACGAAATAACCCGGAATCGAACGGTCGTTGTTCTGCGTGTTGTCGACGTATTGTTTGCCTACATATTTACCATCGATGGCGAGAGTTGTGGTTTTCAGTGAATTACGGCATACTGTCGCAAAAGGTTTGAATCCGATACGGAGCATTCCGATGACAGACGGGGACATCAGCATGGTCGTGTTTCCGAAATCAACCTCCTTCTGAACAGGTTTCCAGTCGGCATCATACGCAGGATTATAATTCTCATCATACAGCTGGAATGACTCCTTGTAGTCCAGAACCTTGTTCAGGCTGAGAGTAACGTTTCCGGAAATCGAGAGCCACTTGAGAGGATCGTAGGCTGCAGAAATCTCCACTCCACGGCGGAAGGCACGACCGACGTTGTCCTTGATCGGATAGCCGGTGTCGGAGAGGCGTCCTGTTTCGAGCAGCATATCCCAATATTCCATAAAATAGAAGTTCGCGCCCACGGCAAGCTTCGATGAGGTCCACTCATATCCTAATTCCACGTCCAGCATTTCCTCGGGACGAACTCCCATGTTGCTGCCTGCCTCGATGTTCTCCTTTATGTCCGGACGACCGGGTTCGCGATGTCCCTGCGCAGCAGAAATGTATGCACGATGCCCGCCCTTGTGGAAGGTAACCCCAGCGCGGGGGTTGAAGAACAGCCAGTTGTTGCTGTAGGCCATGTCAAGATTGTCCTCGTCTCCCCTGCCCCACATGCACAAGTCCACATCGCGAAGCTGTAGGTCTACGTATGTCGTGAGCCACTCCACCGGGCTGTACTCGCCGCGAATGTAGGCGTTGTACTCCTGCTTGAGGGCGTTGTTGTAGTACCAGACGTGGTTGGCATTGAACTTCTCGTAGGTCATTCCGTCCGCAGCCTGCCATTCAGTGCCGAGAACGCTGCTGTAGAGCACCTTGCCGAAGTGTCCGCCGTCATAACGTGACCAGCTCAGGCCGCCTGTGAGGCCGACGAGATCGGATTTCCAGCTGAGATCAGTCTTCGCAACGAAGTAGCCGTTGTCCATGCACTTGTTGATGATGAAATCCGAAGTCTTGAAGCCGGCCGGAGCGTAGTCCGCCATTCCGTATTTCTTGAACTTCTTGTCTGTCTTGTACTGGTCGTACCAACCATCGCCCTTGGTGTAGTTGAGAGTCGTGCTCCAGCTAAGAGCGTTCGCGAACCGGTGGGTGTAATTGAGCTGAAGATGGTGCTGGGTGTAGTTGTCGGTCTCGTTGTCGTAGTAGTGAGTCGAGTTCACTGTCTTGTTCCCGTCGGCGTCGAGGACGTAGCTTCCATCGGGGTTGCGCTTATAGTCATAGTACTCGCCGGCGCTGTTGTAGCGGCGATCCTTTTCGTATGTTTCGATGTCGATGCCGTTCCAGGTGATGCCGGTGTGCTGCTTTCCCATGAGCCAAGTGAGTTTCAATGAGTTGCGCTCATCCATCCAGCCGAGAGTTGCCAGCGCCGACTGTACGTCCGCCTTCGCGTTTCGGATGTATCCGTCCGTGAAGTTGCGGGAATATGCGGCGTTGAAATAGATGCCGGATTTCGTGAGTCCCGTGCCTGCAGCGACTGCTGAAGTGAAGGTATTGTAGGAGCCGTAACCGAAATCCGCCGTCGCGAAGGGACGCGTGACAACGGAGGCCGTGCTCATGTTCACGCTTGCGCCGAATGCCCCCGCTCCGTTCGCCGAGGTTCCGAGTCCCCTCTGGAGCTGAACTGAAGAAAGGAGCGTGGAGAGCGACGGGATATTCACCCAGAAAACCTCCTGCGACTCGGAGTCATTGAGGGTTATGCCGTTGAGCGTGACATTTATCTGCGAGCCCTTGCTGCCGCGGACCGTCATCTTGGAATAGCCAAGGCCGGTTCCGCCCTCGTTCGTGGCAATCACTGAAGGCTGAAGGCTGAGGTTCATCGGAAGGGAGTTGATCGGGTTGGTGCGGACAAGCTCGTCCTTGCCGACCATGGTGTAGGTGACAGGGGTGTTCTCCCCTGCGCGTGAAGCCACGACCACGACGCTGTCAAGTCTTTCGACTTTGCCTCCGTCCTCATCAGAGGTGCCTGACTTTTCCGGAGAACCGGGAATTTGTGAAGAAATGTACATAGCATCGGCAGGCGACGCTGTTTTTTCCGAGACTGTCTGTCCCGAAAGAACGGTGCCGAGCACCGCAGAAAAAAGAAAACCTCGC
>DJSA01000123.1 GCA_002438905.1 Bacteroidales bacterium UBA6346 | reverse complement strand
CCTCGACCCTCTCCGGAATCGCACCCCAATAGTGATCCTCAAGCTGCTGGTCCTTGGCGGCCGTATGCCCCATCAGCGTACGACCGGTCTGCATCAGGTCCGGACGGGCATCATAGAGGGCCTCGTCCACGAGGAAATATTCCTGCTCCCAACCGAGGGTCGGATAAACCTTTGCAACGTCCTTGTCAAAAAGCTGGCAAACTCCGACTGCAGCCGTGTCGATTGCCGCCATTGATTTCAAAAGCGGGGTCTTGAAGTCGAGGGCTTCGCCTGTGTATGAGACAAATATACTTGGGATACAGAGAGTTCCGTCTATAATGAACGCCGGAGACGAAGGATCCCACGCGCTGTAGCCCCTTGCCTCGAAGGTATTGCGAAGACCGCCGCTCGGGAACGAAGATGCGTCAGGTTCCTGCTGGGCAAGGAGATTTCCGCTGAAGTATTCGAAAGAATCCCCCTCAAGATCCGGTGAGAGGAAAGCGTCGTGCTTTTCCGCAGTGGAGTCGTTGAGCGGCTGGAACCAATGCGTGTAATGCGTCGCGCCGCGTTCCATAGCCCACACCTTCATGCCCTCGGCCACCTGATCGGCGATGCTCCTGTCAATCCTGCGTCCGTTCTCGATTGCCTCGATGACACTGTCATACACCGACTTCGAGAGATAACGCCTCATCTGTGAGCGGGTGAACACATCTTTTCCGAAAATTTCTGATTTTCTTTTAGATGTCTCCACCGGTTTCGCGTCCGGACGCGAGTGCATGATGCCGAGGGCCTCAAATCTCTGATTTTTCATAGTCTAAAAACTAAAAATATATTAAAAACACTACCGACCCCGGAATTAATTCCGAAATCGGCAGCAAATATACATATTTTTTACAACCAACCCAAATTTTTTGGGGGGGGTACACATAAAAATACAACAGATTTTATTACCACCCCCCCCAAAAAAACGAGGTCAAACCGTCCCGTTCCCTATATTTTCATCATCAGAAGCTCGGTGTAGGTCTTGCCGCCGAGGTCATGCTCGGAATAGCTTGAGCCGTCGAAGAGCATGAACTTGTAGCCGTTGACCGGCATCTCGGAACCTTCCATCGCGCGCCAATAGACATAGCCGTCGTCACCGAAGCCGAACTCCAGCGCTGAAGTCTGTCCCCAGATGGCAGTGTAGAGATTCGACACAAAGCCAAACACTACGGTCATGTAGCTGAACGCGCCCAAATTCTGAGAATGGAGACGGATGCAGTGCTCCTCCGGAATGTAGGTTCCGGTGATGGTAGGAGAATAGGACTTATAGTTGCTCAGTCCCTTGATTGAGACTGTGTTCTCCCCCGTCTTTATAATATCAACCCTGAAAGCCTCAGTCGTCGAGCTTGAACTGCTGCTCTCGCCGTCATCTACGGTGGCAGTGAGCAGATAGGCTCCGACAAAGTCGTCGATGGTCTTGGAGGCGAACTCGTCCGCGTGAGACTTGAGCCGGACATCAACGGTCAGGGTGTCCCTGTCCCCGTATTCATTATAGACCTCAAGCGCCATGCTGTATGTCTCGCCCTCCGTGACACCAGAATAGTAGAGATGCATTCCTTCCTCGCTGCCGGCCTTGGCAAGATTGTCGGAATCCAGTTCCTGAGCAAGACGGCTGCTGAAGAGATAGTCCCACCCGTAATAGTCCTTGTAGCCCACAAATGCCTCCTTGGCCATCATAAGGTATTTCAGTTTCTTGACATTCTTCGTCTTAAGAATCCACGAAATCGTCGTATATGGGTCATCTGCAGATGGTTCAAGTTTGATTTCAGCAATCTGCGGAGCAAGGCTTCCGTCCTTGTCGTAGGTAAACCTCAGGACAACTGCCTCACCGGGCGTACCCTTCGCGTCGAACGGCACGGCAATAAGAGTGTTGGACGGAGTCTCAGGCGTCCATGTCTGGGTGGTCTCGGTGAAAGTCCGGACATTCTCGGCCGTTCCGAGGCATATACTCTTGTATATTTCCTGAACCTTCGCGTCATCCTCGGCAATATCGCCCTCGACGACCACGGCCTTGCAGGAATTGACATATTCATTGAAGGCAAACTTGAACACTCCGGCTCCCTTGTACTCCACTTCAGCGGCAGGATCCTTGTCGTGGTCGTCAGCGAAGACTATCTTCTCTGTGGCTATGCCGTAGTAGCCCGTGGAGCCGTAGTAAATCAGGTTGAGGGTAAATGTCTTGTCCCCGTCCCATGTGCACGGATAGGAGTTATATGCGCTGTCGTTAGCGAGATACTGAGCGATGTCGGCGACATAGATGTACTCGCCTGCGGATTCAAGATAATAGCCTGTTGACTGTCCGGGGACAACCACCGTCTTCTTCGACCAATCAACCTTGAACATGAAATATGCCCCCGACGACCAGTCCGTAAGACGGAATATGTTGTCGGTCTCCTTCGCAATCTCCACCGGTATGTCCGGCTGCACTCCCTCATAAAGAATGCCTCCATAGTGGTACGTGGCCGTCTGCTGCACTTCCTCACCGGATTCGGTCTTTCTCATATAGGGCTCCCATTCGAGAGAGAACGACGCGCTGACCTGAAGGAAGTCGCTGTACTGGCCGATGTAGGCCGGATCATCCCCAAGCTCAGCATCACGGCCTATGATTGCCAGAGAAACGTCAACCGTAGAGCCGAGCACGACGCTCTCCATGTCCACACGGACCGGAATATCGATGCTGTAGTGTCCGTCAGGTATGACCACCGTGTCCTTCAGAGTGAACAACGCGGCATCCTTGCCGGTCTTTTGAAGCACCACCTTATAGGTTCCCTTGTTTCCATGACGGGCAAGGGTAACGGCAATCACGCCCTCCTTGGTACCGCGCGGGAACTCTTTCGCGACGCTGCTCTGGATGAAATGAATCTCCCTGTTGTCATCCGTGTTCGACGTGGCGGTCACTCCGAGCTGCTCCTGTGAGCAGGAAGAGAGAGCGAGAAGGGCAAAGGTTGAAAATAATATGACTTTGATATATCGTTTCATCGGAATATACTCCTAATTTATGTTACAAAGGATTCTGATCCTCCTCGTTGATATTCGGATTGTTGTTGATTTCGTCCTGCGGGATGGTGAGCACCCAGTCGTAAGTTTCAGGATTCTTGAGATTCACGCCGCTCATCGTCGTCAGGCACTCGTCGGCGAACCCGTCCTCCGCAGTCCTGTCGATGCCCTGTCCCAGACGGCGGACATCTACAACACGGCCTAACTCGCCCCAGAGTTCGATTCTCTTCTGAATAAGGATTTCCTCAAGAAGAGACTCCGTCCATGAGTTCGTCGTCGAGCCGAGTAGCGTGCCGCTCTTGTACGAAGCATCATACCCCGGGCAGCGGACGGACATCACGTCATTCAGATACCCGACCGCCTTGTCCTCGTCACCGAGCCTGAGCGCGGCCTCTGCGGCATCGAAGTACATTTCCTCAACCCTCATGTAGATGTAGTCTCCGAGCCATGCGGAAACATTTGAGAAATGGAACTTGTCCGAGATATAGGGGGATTCCTTGTCTTCCGGTTTCCACCACGCGCGACGGATGTCACCGTCCTTCATCTTGTTGTAGAGGGACTTGCTTATGAGCTTCGGTGCCATCTGCGCATACGCACCTTCCTCGTTGTCCATATGCGTGAAGAATCCCGCATAGGCTCCGGACTGCTCCGTGCTCTCGATTCCGGCGCCCCACATGACATTGGACGCAGAAATGTCGTTCATTCCCCCAAACAGTTCAGACTCGCCGCCGATTTTGAACTCCTTGGACTCGATTATGTCCTCTGCGTTGTCCAGTGCCGTCTGCCAATCGCCCGTCGCAAGTGCGACACGAACCTTGAGGGCACGCGCCACATTGAGCTTTATGTGGGACTTGTTGCCGGCCAGAGTCGACTTCGCACCCCTGCCGAGGAAGACAATCGCGGAGTCGAGATCATCGTTTATCTGCTTGAACACCACATCGAGTTTCTCCCGCTTATTCCCGACGAAGTTCTTGTCTGTAGGCTCGGTGTAAATCGGAATGCCGGGGTCCTGCCAGCGGTACTTGTCCTGCAGGGCACTATACGGAGGGCGCGCGAACCAATTGGCAAGGTTGAAATAGGACAGACCCCTGATTGCGTAGGCACTGCCTAGCACATAGTCCCTGTCAACAGACGAACCAGCCATGTAGTCCTTCGCGGAAAGCACTGTGTTCACGTTAGAAATCCACGTGTAGTTGGCGTACCACACATCGTATGAACGGAAAGAGTCCGAGGTGTAGAACGACTTGACATTATAACAGTGGTCATACCAGAACCATCCGCTTCCCTGGCTCTGCATGATGAAATCATCTCCCATACACTCAAGCGCGAGGTTATAGGCAGATATACCGAAGCACTGGTGCGTGTTGTCCCCCGTTGACCATCCGGCCGTCCACATCATGCGATAGACCCCGTCGATTATGGAAACCGCGCTTGAGGCGTCCTTGATGAGCTCGTCGCCCGATCCGGAATCGGTCGGGGCGAAATCAAGGTCGCATGACACGGCACACAGGGCGACGGACAGCATTATCATTAACTTATTCTTCATCTTCATCGTCTCCTAAAAGTTTATGTCAAGTCCGAGGGCGAGCACCCTTGACGGCGAATATGAATACGAAACCGTACCGGCAAAGTTGTACTGCGGATCCATTCCGTCTAGGTGACTGAACAGCGCAATGTTGTCAGCTGTAAAGAACACCCGGAACGATTTGATTTTTGCCTTTGACATGACTTTTGACGGAATCGTATATCCGAGAGTTATGTTCTTTATCGCGAAATACGATGCGTCAATCAGCGACTCGCCCACAGAGGCATAGCTTCCACCTATCTCGACCATAGGAACATCTGTTATGTCTCCGCTCTTCCTCCAGCGACGCAGCTTGTTCTTGTGCCAGTTGTTTCCGGCGTAAGTAACGTTCATCGCGCCGTTGTAAAGCCCGTCGAGAATCTTGCCTCCGACGGAATAGGTCGTGAGGAAGGAGAGGTCGAAATTCTTGAATATGACGAAGTTCGATGCGAAACTTCCTGAGAAGAGAGCCTGACGGCTACCATAATAGTACTTGCTAAGTGAAGCAAGCCCCACGTTGTCAGTGACATATTCAGGACAGCGCTCGGTAATCATCGCACCGCTCTCATCCACGGCATAGCGATAGTAGGCGTAGTAGAGCTGTTTTCCGGTTTCCGGAGACACGCCGGCCGACTTTGACATATAGAAGGTATATATCGGCTTACCCACCTCAATCACCATGCTTCCGTAGTTTATCACATCCTGCGAAGAGGTGATTGCCTTCACCTTGTTCCTGTTGAGCGAGACCATCGCCGTCGCGTCCCAATGGAAATTCTCCTGTTCAAATATGACCCCTCTGAACGAAGCCTCAAAGCCCTGATTCATCATTGCGCCGACATTGTCGTCGAATCCCGTGAATCCGGATGAAATCGCGAGCGGATTGTTCAGGAGCATATCCCGCGTGTAACGGTTGTAGTACTCTATGGTCGTGGTGAGCCTTCCGCCGAACAGGGTCGCCTCGATGCCGGTGTTCAGATTGCCGTTCTTCTCCCAAGTCACGAGACGGTTCTCAAGCGAGGTCGCCGCAGCGCCGGGACGGGTGCCGTTGGACCAGCCGTAGTCGAACAGTCCCTGCCATGCGTAGTAGGAGCCGAGGTTGTCGTTGCCCTGCACGCCGTAGGAAATCTTTGCGGTGAGGTTGTTGAGCCAGGATGAGGTTCCCGCCATGAAATCCTCGTTGGTGATTCGCCATGACGCGCCCACAGACCAGAAATTGCCCCAACGATTATCTTTGTAGAAGCGCGAAGAACCATCGGTACGCCAGGATGCGTCAAAATAGTATTTGTCCGCGTAGCCGTAGTTTGCTCTCGCAAGAACCGACTCTATCGCGTAATTGTGTGAATATGAGGTATTGCCCATAGTCGTCACCGCCGCTCCGAGCTCGTCGATGCCGGCGACGATTCCGCTCTTGGAAGCTCCTGCATAGTTGTAGTTGTAGCGGTAGTACTCATGACCGGCAAGAAGGTTTATGGAATGATCGCCAAAATCCCTCTGCCAAGTGACAAGTTCGTTCAGGGTGTAGCTCAGCGTCCTTGTGTTGGTCTTGGCTACCGTTCCGCCCTGGCTCGCCGCGTTTCCGTGATACTTGTCACTCACGCCGGTCGCTCCGTAGTCGGTGAAATCCGCACCGAAATTCACCGTGAAGTCAAGTCCGTAGAGCGGAGAATCCTTGTGCGTGGTCCCGAACTTTGCAAAAGACCTTGCCGACACGGAGTTACGCTTGTAGTATGCCTTGTTGTTGTAGAGCTCCGCCTTGGAGTTGAATCCCTGCGCGGTTATACGGTTGGCATAGCCGTTGTCATCGACCGTACCATACTCGTACTGGAGATTTCCGTTCTCATCAAGCACATTGTTTCCGTCCATGTCCTTGAGATAGACAGGATAGACCGGAGCCATGAACTGGGCGGTATACCACACGTTGGAGACCTCGGAACCGCTGGCATTCTGGAAGTTGGATACCGAATGTGCGAGGTTCGCGCTCATTCCTATCTTGAACCAGTCAGTCGCCTGCACGTCACCGCTTATTCTGCCAGTGAAACGGTCGAAATCAGTGTTCTGAAGGGTACCGTTCTCCTTGTAGTAGCCCATTGAATAGAGATAGCTCGTCTTCTCCGTTCCGCCGCTCACCGAAAGGATGTGCTCTGTACGGAACGCCTTGTTGTTGCTGATTTCGTCCATCCAGTTCTCGTCCCATGCCGCCTTCGCATCGGACTTTATCTTTCCGGTCGTCTGGTCGATGAGCGTGTCCCAGGTATAGTTCTTATAAGGATTGTAGTACTCCGGATTCTTGAGCCCGCCGATGGATTCGCCGAGATGTGAGGCCGCATACGCCGCAGCACCTTCATCGTCCATGGCGTTCTTCTCCGCATAACGCACGGAGTTGAACAGAGCCTCGTAGGTCAGTTCAACATAGTCCGACATTCCGACGAGGTCGTAGCGCGGAAGCGCACGGGAAGCGATGCCGAAATTGCCCTTGTAGTTGATGTTCACCCTGTCGGCGCTGCCCTTCTTGGTCGTGATGACGATGACTCCGTTCGCTCCCCTCGCGCCGTAGAGCGCACCAGCGGAGGCATCCTTGAGCACGGTCATCGTCTCGATGTCGGCTGGGTTTATGGAGCTTATCGCGCCATCGTAAGGAACGCCATCGACGACATAAAGAGGCGACGAGGAGGCATTGACAGAACCCACGCCACGCACCATGATTGACGCGCCCTCACCGGGCTGTCCGCCGCCGGAAGTGACCTGCACTCCAGCAACAGTTCCCTCGAAGGACTTGGTGAGGTTGCCAACCGGACGCTTGCCCAGTTCTTCACCCTTGACGACGCTCGCCGAACCTGTGAACGATTCCTTCTTGGCGGTTCCGTAGGCCACGACTATCACGTCGTCGAGCACAACGGACTCGTCCTGAAGGACAAAGTCCACGACGCTCTTGCCATCGACTGGGCGCTCGCTCTCCGCGTAGCCGAGGTTGGTGGCGGTGAGCACGGCATCGACGGGAACCTGATTCAGCACATAGTTTCCTTCAAAGTCCGTGACCGTACCGTTGGTCGTGCCCTTGACGAATACGCCCGCACTGATAACCGGTGCGCCGTCCTTGTCAACGACCCGCCCGGTGACGGTAATCGTCTGCTGTGCAAACGCGGAGACGGATGCCAAAAGGAAGCACAAAACAGTAATATATAATGATTTAATCTTCATAAACATTCTCTCCCTCCTTAAAATTCGTCTCCGACAACCGGAGAATATGTGTCAATCAGCACCGGAGCGTTGAACTCGACGCGAGCCTTAGGAGCACCGTAGGCAGCTCTTGTCGAAACTTCCGAAGATGCCGTTCCGGTGGTCGCCGTAGCAAATCGGGTTGCCGTGTCCCCGCTGCGCTCGGTGAAAGTCGCGAGCAGGATGTAGTCAGTATCAGGCTCAAGCGCCGCGCCCTCAGTCCCGAAGGACAGGGAGAACTTGCCCGTGATGTTCATGATATCAATATTCGACTGCGGAAGGTCAGTCCCACGGGAGGCGACGATTTCTGCGGCCTTGTCAGTGGAGATTCCGCTCAGTTCGGAAAGTTTGCAGAAGCAGTATCTGACACCTGTTATCTGAAGGTTCATATCACCGGACTCGTCATCATAGGCGAACTGGAACACACCGGTGAGGGACAATGGGTCAGAATCCGCCGTGCCGAGGGAGACTCCGAGCCAATTCTGGTATTCGTCGGAAGCATTCGTTGGAAGCGAGTTCACAACGAAGGTCGTGTCATTCGCAGAATTTATGGCTATAGTTCCGAGCGTGAAAGAAGTCGCCGGATATTTAAGCAAATTGAATCTCGTAGAGAAACCTTTCTCAGAATTTATACTTTCAATGTCTTTCTTATCATCAAGATTTGCCCCGTTGAGCTTGACATATTTTCTGAAAAGTTCTGGAGAGGAGTTAAAATACAGCTTGTATGAGCGAGTGGAAGTCATCAAGTATATAACCTCATCCACATCCTGTCCAATCCAATGAACCCACATGCTGTTTGACGCATTATATGTTCCGTTGACATAGTGATAGAGCGTCTGGTCGAACCACGGTTCGCCCTTGACATCAGGAATCGGAGCTACGTCATAAGCCAAGGTCTTTGTCTCGAACTTGTAGAGCGGAGTAGTTGCCTGACCGTCAGTGTTCAGACCGAAGGCCACAATATAATAGCTCATTTCCGAATAGAGTGGTGTCTCTGTAAAACTTGCTGTGCCATTAACGGAATACTGCTGAATGCCGGAAGAAATGCTGTATCCCGCCTCCTCAAGCGCCGCAATGAATCCCTTGAGATAAGTATCACGAATCTGAGTGTCCGTATATTTCTCAAAATATGAGGCCGGCACTCCGAAATAAAGATAGCGTGTGTCCGCCACCGCATAGACATTGAACTGGCAATAGTCCGACCCCGTCTCGACATGAGCCATAATAATCTGAGGGATGTCTTCAGACTCCGGTCTCGTCGTGAATTTCAGCTGTGCGGCAGGCGACTCCGTGACATATTCGTCATCCGAAAGCGCCTTTATCTCAAAGACATATTCCGTAGAACCATCCAATCCGCCTATTTCAACGGAGCAGGTTTCCGTCTTTCCGCTGAACGGGCCGACGGAATACTCATACTCCGAAGCCCCATAGACCGAGTTCCACTGGATGATGGTCTTTGACATATAGGCAGAGACCAAAGTCGGCTCCGGAGCAGAGAGAGAACTGTAGTCCTCCGTCGTGACACGTAGATTAACAAACTTGGACGCGGTGTAGCTGCCGTTAGAACCGGCATTGGCACGCACTGCGAGAGTATAGTGCTGATTCGGAGAGAGTTCTTCGAAGACGAGGCTGTTGTCCAGCGTCTCGATTTCCTCACCACCGTTAAAAATGTAGGTGTATGACCCTGCATCCGTAACATATTTCCACGAAACTTTGAAGGAGGTGCAGGTGATGTCGCTCACCACAACCTCCGGCTCGGGGAGCGGACCCGACGCCGCTTCGACGGCATCCTTCACGCAGCCCGCCGCGGCAGATGCCGCAGCAAGCACAAAAAACAATCTTTCTATAACCGGCTTTCTCATTTGCTTACCGTAATTTCAAATTCCTTGTAAAGCGCGTTCCCGTCGGAAAGCGTGACAGTGGCCGTTCCTGCGGCCTTTCCCGTGAGCACGAGGGCTTCGCCGTCAAGCGCCGCCCCAACAACGGACTCGTCGGAGACGGAGTAGGAAACCACCTGCAATGACGGGAAATATTCAGCAAGAGCCACCGTGACCGACTCCCCCAGCTTAATTGAAAGGTCGGGAACATCGCCGAGGAAGTCCATGTATCTCAAGAAGTTCCATGTATCGAGCATCCCCGCGCCCATCTTTCCGACATAAGCGCTGCTGAGGGACGAGCCGAACGGGCGTGCGGAACTTAGCAGAGCGGCGCGAAGCCTGTCTGGAGTGAGTCCCATGCGCTTGTCCTTGCCGTAGTAGTAGGAAATAGCAAGGGCGCAGGCGCCGCTCACATGAGGGCAGGCCATGGACGTACCCTGAGAGAAACCATAGGAGGACTCCCCGTTCTCGCCGACAAGGGTGCTGTAAATTCCGCCGTTGCTGCTGTCAACGTATGTGTCCCCGCCCGGAGCGGAGATGTCAATCCATGTTCCGTAGTTCGTGTATATCGCAGCGTCACCAAGGTAGGAATATGCGGCCACGCTCACAACGCTCTTGTCAGCGGCCGGGTAGGAGTCATAGCTGACAGCCTCGTTGCCCGCAGCGAAGATGATGATTCCGCCCTTCATCGGACCGGTCTGGTTGCCGTTCTCATCCACGCCCGCATATTTGATGAAATAGTCCATCGCACGCCTCAGCGCGCCGTATGAGCTTCTCGTCCACTTGTTCCAGCTCAGCTTTGTGTCATAGCCCCAACTGTTCTGACAAATTACCGCGCCGTTGTCGGCGGCATACTTCATCGCCCGCACCGTGCCGGCAAGTCCGGCTCCTGAGTCTCCGCTGTCGCTGCTGCCGAGACACTGGAGAGTCATGATTCGCACGCCGTCCCCGTTTCCGGAACCGCCCGCAATGCCGTTCACGCCGACGCCATTGTTATTCACAGCAGCGATCGTCCCAGCGACATGAGTGCCGTGCGAGAGGGAGGCGGAGGTTGTAATCGTACCGTTGCCGTTGTTGTAGTTGTAGCCATAGACGTCATCGATATAGCCGTTTCCGTCATCGTCTATCCCGTTGCCCGGGATCTCGCCCCCGTTCACCCACATATTCGCGACAAGGTCCTCATGGTCCGGCTTCACGCCCTGGTCAATCACGGCCACAATCACGTCCGGATTACCGGTCTCAAGGGTCCATGCGGCCCAGACATTGGCATCCGCACCCGTGAGGCTCTGCCGTCCGAAGACCGAGCCGGGATTGTTGTAGTGCCACTGCTTCTGCTGCACGTCTGAGCTCTCGTTGAACGGGAAAGTATTCTTCCTCGTCACCTGAGCCTTTTCAGATGCAATCTTCTCGGGAACGGCGGAAAACGGAGCAAAGCCGTCCTCCTCGGCCATAGTAATCTTCATCGGGTATTCGATGCATTCGACAGAACCGCAGCGCCTGAGCTGACGGACCATGGCAGACGTCTCCACCGACTTGTCGAAGCTTGCCACATACCAGCGGTCAAGCCCCTCCGCCCTTGTCCGAGCCTCAAACTTGCCGCATTCCGGGAATAGCCGCTCAAGGCGGAAGCGTCCCGTGGCGCCGAGAACCTCCGCAATCTCGTCGGTTCCGGCCATTGCGTCCTGTATGTCACCGCCCGCCTTCGTCGATGCAGCGGGCCTTACCTGAATCAGGAGTTCTCCCTTCACGACCTCGCCTATGCCCTCGTTGATGACAATAGCACCGCCGGTTTCGGGTTCATCCTGAACCGTCTCCTGTTTCGAACAGGCCGCCGTCACGGCGAGCGCTGCAAGAAAGAGCGGATAAAGATTTCTGAATCTTGACTTCATAAATATCAATAAGTAAACTCAATAAATTTCACTTCGGTCGTGAGACCGCCGTCGGTGGCGCTGTCGCGGTATCCCACCGCGTATGCCACATATTTCTCGCCCTTTATACATTCTTTCGCCTCAAGGTCAATCTGAACAGTTCCAGTGTGAACTTCAAGTCTATTATAGCCCTTAAGCGTTGATATGTAAATATGAGCCGCATCATCGGGGTTCTCGAATTCCTCCCACAATTCCTTTTTCATGATATCGTAGACATAGCTGTCCGAGGAGTCCGACGTCACGGTAACAAATCCGCCTTTATAAACGAGATGCAGATTCATATTAGATGCAGACGCAGACAAGGAACTGAACGCTGTCTTGTCTATGTTTCCGCTGTATGCAGCAGTCCCGTCGGCATCGTTAAAGCTCAAGTCAAAGGCCGTCACATAATAGTCAGTCCTGTCATACAGAGAAGAATTGCTGACCTCAATAACACCCTTGCTGAGGAACGAACTCAATGTCGCTCCGGGATAGGGATAGGCCGCCAGCTTTTTCTTTATCTGACTGATTCTGGCCTCGATATAATCGTCAGCTTCCATGGAGTCGAAATCCGATTTCTTGACGACATCACAGAAGTAGGTTTTGCCGGCATCGACCGGCACCACACGAATCTTTGCAGAAGATGTGGTCACGTCGCTGACCGTTATCTCATAATTGCTGAAAATAGGAGTGTCTTCCTTTTTGCGGCTCTGCATCACCACTACTTTCAACGGCTTCACGCCGTCACAGGTCATCGTAATCGTAGCCTCCCTATCCTCGCCCGTAGCATTCGGAGCGACGGAGAAGGAGAACGAAGAATTAAAAACCAACCCGATCTTGAGCCAATCAGAATCGGAGACGACCTCGGCAACATTTCCTTCTTTAGGTCCGGAAATGCTGTAGTCAAAATTGAAGGAGCCGCCGTCAACACCGACGGTCAGCAGCCGCTTCTCTACCTTGAATGTAGAGGTGACTTCTTCCGTCGCCGGATTTTCCTTCCCGCACGAGAGCAGTCCCGCACAGAGAATCCCGACAAAAAGCGGATAAAAAACACTTTTCAGTTTCATATGTTTACACTATCAAAAATTTCCGTTCCGGGCTCTTCCTCCCGGACACGCAAGCTCTACTCTCCGTCGTAGTGGAAAAGGAGATATGATATCCCCGTAGTAGTCTTCTCCAAAGCCGTGTCATAGCCAAAGACAAGCAGCAGATAATCACCTGCGCCATTAAGTCCAGTCGAGAGCACCGGGGAATCACCCACATATTCCGTGTCTGGAGTATAGTTGTCCATATAGGCCTCCACACATCCCTCCGGAGTCATATACTGCTCCCAAAGCGAAGCGTTCGTAAGTACGATGTAGTATGAGACAGTCTTGTCGCGCGGAGCGACCTTGACCGCAGACTTGTCATTACTCAACGTTATCTCAAATTCGCTGGAGGAAGGCGTAACGGCCTTTGTCTTGAATGCAAGGGTTTCATAGTTGCCGCTATACTCCCCCGAAAGCGCCATGTCGAACGCAACAATGACAAAGTCCGTATCCGGAGTGAATCCTTTGTAGGTCTGCGCCCGATAGCCCTTGTAGAGGTAGCCGGAAAGGGAATATGGCGTGCCATATTTTTCGGAGTATGTCTTCGCGGCATTCTTGATTGCAGCCACCCTGTCAGCAAGAAAACCAGACTTCTCGGTGTAGGAATTAAAGACCTCGGCAGTCGCAACGCAATAGTAGTAGTACGAGTCCGCATTTGGAGCCACCGTTATGAGAGCGGAAGTCTCATCAATGTCAGCCACATCGAGCGACAGTTTCATTGTCGGATTGACCTTATAGTCCGTACCTGCCTTCTGGAGTATGGACACACTCACGCTCTTGGCACCTTTAAGTGTCAATGCCACCTTGGCGGTGCGGTCTTCCGCAGTCTCATTGGCAGCACAGGCAATCTTGACAGTCCTGACCTCGCCGACCGGTGTCTCGGCAGACTTGACTTCAGTCTCATCCGCTGCAGCGACAGACAGCCATTCAGCATCAGGAACGGCAACGGCCTCCTTGTCGAAAGAAGCGCCAGAAACCGTATAGCTTATCTCAAATTCGCCTGCTTCCGGATCCACGGGAATGACTTTCTTGCCCTCAATGTTTATCTCGGAATCGATCACTTCCTCACCATCACCCGCAGGAGACTTTTCACAAGCGGAAATTGTGGCTACGGTCAATGCCGTAGCCACAATCGCCTTGAAATATTCTTTGATAAAATTTCCTTTCATTCAGTATCTGATTAGTCAACCACGAAAGTCACCTCAAAACTCTTAACTTTCAAGTATTTAACATAATCCGTAGTCTTAATGTTAAACCATGTCTTGGTTTCATCCTCGTTGAGAGCCGTGCTGGTATAATACTCATCGTCGCCCTTGACATAAGATACTGAAGCAGGATCCGCCCAAGAACTTCCGTTGGATGAAAGCTGTATGCGGCAATCAGAGAAATAGTTGGCATTGTTATACTTGTCTGCGACAAGAACAAATTTCGAAATTGCACCGATGGCCGAGGTACATTTAATTTCAGACTGTTTAGAATATGCTTGAGTAGAGACGGTGAAATACTCATCCGTGGCAGTAGCATAGTTGATGTAAGTGAATGTGACAGGGACTGCATAAGTCTTCCCGTCAGCGGATGTCGCGTCGAAAGATGTGGCAAGCGGAATATAGCTGTCTGTTGCGGCGGCTCCGCCAAGAGCGGCATCAATTGCTTTTTTCACATCGGCAGCAGTGACTGTAAGGGTATATTTAACTGCTGTTGCGCTCAACTGTGTAACTGTGATTTCAGACGTGGCCTCTGCAAAGCCGGTGGCCTTGACTGTGATGACACCCGTCCTCTTCGCGCCTGTGTTCTCTGCCACGGTGACATTTATTTTGCCGTCAGCATAATTCGCGCTAAGCCAAGATGAGGCATCTTCAGCGACACTCACCGTCGGGTCACCCGTAGCCGCCTTGACAGTGCAGTCTATACTTGTCGTTGCGCCAGCCTTCTCGACCTTGAGAGAGGTCTCGCTCAGAACTATTTCAGGAGCAGGATTTATCACGACACATCCAAGGTAAGGGATGCAGTATTTCTCGGTAGTGGAGAAGTTGTCAACCGTGAGGACGAGGGATCCGCTTTCGCTTTCCTCTGTGGTGTTGAAATAGAAGTTCTCGCCGTCAATGCTTGAAGCGTCACCAGTAACCTTGACTTTTCCGAGTTCCACTGTTTTTGCTCCCTTGACCACACTGACAGTAAAGTCGGCTGTAACATCTGCGGTATTGATGCCAAGATTCATCTTCACGGCCTTCATTCCGTTGAAGTAAGCCTCGGACGCAAGAACCAATTTCTGTACTTTTTGAGTGGCAAGTTTCTGCTTATAGTTACCGTATGAGCCAATATAGCTGCCGGCTGCGTCTTTCTCTTTATTAGGGAAGGTAAGACTGAAATTCATCTTGTCCATGCCTGCATCGCCCCACTCTTTGCTGTCGGTCGTAATGCACTGACTGGAAGAAGAGATGTTCATGCTCCAAGATGCTCCTTCTGCAATTGTAACATCAAGATTATCACTCGTGTCAGCATTCTTGAAATGCACGGTAGGAGCAGCGATGTGTCCGGCGCTTATTTCCAGACCCTGACGAGTTTCGAATGTAAGAATAGCCCGCGTTGTAGTTACCGTGATGTCAACATCGTAAGTACCTGGTTTTGCTGCAAACCACGCGATATAATCCTTTATTGTGGTTTCGCCATCACCTTTGAGGGTAATCGTATTCTTCTTGGTGTATGGCTTGAGTTCATATTCTCCGATCTCCTTGGTGACATCGACATAGAAGCGGCCGGCTATCACTTGGTCGTCGCCTACAGCCTTGATGCTTACCGATTTGACTACACAGTCCTCATATTCTGATGGAACATCGGCGAAGTTGATTTTTCCATAACCGAAAAGATGCGCGAACTCCACCAGTTCATTCTCGCCTGTGGAATTATACTCTTTACCGGTCTTATACTCATATGAGGCACTTTCATTATATTTAATAGTTGTCGGTTTGAGAACCATCACATTTGCTTTCGGTGCCCAAGAAGTCTGCGTTGCGGCTGACTGATCATCCGGAAGGGTCACAATCCAGTTGGTGAGCAGGTCTCCATCAGTGTCTTCTGTCGTGAGATAGTAGGTGTAGAGAGCATCGGTAGGGAACACTCCGTATAGACAATATTCATCAGCCTTATTAGCTTCCGTTATGCTATAAAATGTACCATTGAATGTCGGTTCGGCGACTGTCGCGTCATTCAAGGTGAATGTGCTAAAATAGCGATCCGCCTCCCTTTGATCGCCATAGGCAACGGCAACAGCCCTCGTAGGTGTATCTGCCTTCGCAATGGCCGCATAGAATTTATCCTTATCGGAAAACTTGATGTATTTATCGCCATCAAAAGCAGCCTTAGTCACATCTCCCGCCACCTTCAATGACAAGGCGATATTACTTGTACCATTTGCAGTCTCCGGAACAATTTCCTTCTTTGAGCAGCCGACCACCGCGATGAGCGCGGCCGCGATATATGCTATCTTTTTCATTGTATTTCGTCTTTTAGGGTTAATTACCACCTGCATGCATTACCACCCCTTGTAAGGATTGTCGTCCTTGATTATCACGCCGCCAAATGTGCCGTAACGGTCTTCAAGCACGATTGTGATGTACTGCGAAGATGACTTTCCGTCACTGTTGCGAACGGCCTTGAGCACGATGTACTCGGCTTTGTCACCGGCAGCAGGAACGATCACATACAACTTGTTGTTCTCTTTATCAAGTTCATATTCATAACCCTTTGACTCGACATAGACCTTGGTTGTCTCGTCCGCGCCGGTTATAGTATAATCGAACGCGATCTTGTCGCCGTTAAAGCCGTTCTTCTCATCGTAGGTCACCTTAATGGCAAATGCCTTGTCCTTCGCGACATGAATCTTGACGTCGGCAATGGTGAAGACATACTCCTCTGCGGTCTCCTCCATTGTCACGGAAACTTCCTTGGTGTCGAACGTAATGACAGTCCATGTAGTGCCCTCATCGTAAGAGACTTTCCACGTGTTGTCCTCATACTTGAACTTCGGGGCGGCATCGGACACGCGCACGTTCACGCCATTGTTCTGAAGAACCTCGCCGTTATTTGTCCAATAGAGTACACCATCGATTTCCTTGACGCCGATGATGCTCGTGTCATGAAGCTTTGCGGTTGTTCCGTCGGCGAACTTTATCTCATAATATCCGTCTTTCTTTTCCACCGAAGCGATGGCCACCGAATTTGCCGCAGCAGTCTTCAGCTCCGCTATCGCGTCTGCATTGGTGTTGACCGCCTCCTCAAGTGCGGCCACTTTCTTCTCAAGAACCCCTACTCTGTCTTCAAGGTCCTTCGTGCAGGAGCAGGCAATGCCCGCAACCGCAACGATTGCGAATAATACTTTTTTCATATTTTAACCGTTAATTAAAATTCGTACTTTAGAATGAGAGTACCGGATGGCAGACAATAGAGTCATCCGTATAATCCATATATGGATACAGATTACCATCGTCAGAAAGCCAGAAAATGATGCACTGCTCATCCCCATCATGGACATAAAGGCTTGAAGACATAAGTTCACAGACCTTCTGATAACCTCGGTCATTGGAATACTTCAAGTTATGCTTCATCTCATTTGGCACCAAAGCCCAATAGGAGTTGAGTTTTTCAACGGGATTGAACTTAAGGGATGTCAGGCCTTCATAGTATTGATCGACTCTATATAAGTCAACATCACCCAGTTTCGCTTCAGCAAGGAGTTCAATGACTTCATCGCCGCATAGGTTGGCGACAAGATCCCACAACTGTCCGCTGCTCGGGATGTACCATCCGGAGGTATTGGACGGAGCGGCCGGAGAGAAGTCCGTATGAACCCAGTCGAAAGCCGGAACCTGTTGTATCTTTGAACTTCCCTTAGGGAATGCGGACAAAATAGCCTTGTTCCAGCTGTAACCCCAGATGTCATTATAGCAGGCTTCCGTAGCCTTGTGAGGAGTGATGTTGACAGCAGAAATGTCAGCTGTTGATGTAGCGTAGCGTGTAAGTGAATCGAGTTTATGATTTGCCGATTCTGGATCGACAGGAGCAAATGCTGCTTTGAGACCGAACACAAGTCCGTGAGTGTATCCAAGGTCTTTCTCTTCCTGCGAGATACGCTCCTGATTGGTCTGGAAGACGATACCGATTACTGTCTTGTTCGGATCCGGCGCAGGTTTGTCAAGCCCGGTGAGCCATTTGGCACCGGTTCCGTCCTCGTTGATAGAGATAAGTCCTCCGTCGCTCCATGTTCCGTCGGAATAGAAGTAGTCACCGATTTTCGGCTCCTCACTCGGGCGTGCAACCTGCTGGACGCCGACCTCGATTGTCGCAGTGAGTGCTCCCTCGCTGCCATCTTCAATCTTTGCGATGAGTTTTGCAGTGCCGGGACTTACGGCCGTGACATAAACAGAAACCGTTGAACCATCGATGACGATTGGTTCGCAGCTTATCGCGTCACCGTCCGCGACCGTCCATTCTACAGTCTTATAGCTGACATCTTCAGGAAGTATTTCAGCATCGACCTTAATTTTCTCATTCACAGAGATATGCTTCTGAGCAGTCTCTATCCCATCGACAGTGAGTTTGAGAGAAGTTGCCCTTATTGCAGAGACAGAAACCTCGCACTTTGCCTCCTTTTCCTGACAGATTGCCGTGATTGTAGTCGTTCCCTCTTTGACGCCGGTCACGATGCCGCCTTCGACGGTCGCAACAGACTCGTCATCCGACTTCCAACTAATTCTTGGGCTCGTCGCATCCTCCGGAAGAACGGACGCGCTTAATGTGACTGTCTCGCCGATTTTCAGCGCGACAGCCGTCTGATTAAGCCGGACGCCTTCAACTCCAATAGGAGAAACCGTAACGGCACATTTTACTGGAGCATCAAGGTCATCGTGAAAAGCGAATATAGTAGTCGGATTGATACTCAAGGCCTTGAGTTCGAGAACAATTGCAGTTTCGGAAACAGTCTTCGACACAATTGACACGACCTCATCGTCAGCCACCTCCACCGTAACCTCGCCGGCACGCTCTATCGGAGTGACCGCGAGCTCGAGGGTCGAAGTCCCGTTTACAGGAATCGATATTTCATTCTGAGAAAATTCTACCTTGACTTTTTCCGGCTCTTCTTTGCCGCCGTTGCCATTGTTCTCTTTCAGTGCGTCATCGCACCCGTTAAGCAGACAGAGGATGGAGACTATCAATCCCCCCCCCATTGAAAGTTTTCTAAAATTCATATACACCTAAAACCTAACACACTAACCGTATGAGTTCCAAAGTTAGTTTTTCAGAAAGAGAAATGCAAGATTTTTTTTATTTTTCTGAATGACAAACCTCCACTCTCTCAATATATCTCCATTACATACTCAAAGCTTTCTGACACGCACTACGCCATATTGTTAATACAACAACCCCATAAACTTTCAATTTAAAACCACACTACCCCAATTTCATACAAAACAACAAGAATGGCAATTCCATCATCATGATAAGCAGAAGGAGGAAATATTGCATTATCTTTGCATTGCTTATGTGGTTTTGACCGATAACGCTCAAATATATTATAAAATGATTCTCGAAAAAATCAAATCGCCTGCCGACGTCAAGAAGTTGGACGTGGCGCAATTAGAGTCACTCGCAGGTGAAATGCGTAATGCGCTTATTGACAAATTGTCCGCATGCGGAGGTCATGTCGGATCGAACCTCGGAATGGTGGAGGCGACGATAGCTCTGCACTATGTTTTCGACTCACCGAAGGACAAGCTGGTTTTCGATGTCTCGCATCAGTCATATGCACACAAGATGCTCACCGGAAGAGAGGAGGCGTTCACAGACCCTTCCAAATATAATGAGGTATCAGGCTATAGCGAGCCTCGCGAAAGTCCGCACGACTGGTTCATGATGGGCCACACCTCAACCTCGGTCAGCTTGGCCCTCGGGCTTGCGAAAGCTCGCGATATACGTGGCGAATCCGGAAACGTCATCGCAATAATAGGCGATGGTTCACTCAGCGGAGGCGAGGCTTTCGAGGGTCTGGACAACGCCGGCGAATATGGCACGAACCTCATCATCATCGTGAATGACAATCAGATGTCAATCGCGGAGGATCACGGAGGACTCTATGGCTCGCTTGCCGAACTGCGCAGAACAGGAGGAAAGTCGGAGAATAACTGGTTCAAGTCCCTCGGACTGGACTATGTGTATGTTGAGCAGGGCAATGACATACAGACCCTCATAACCGCATTCCGCGGCGTTAAGGACAGCACACACCCTGTTGTGGTGCACATGCACACGCTCAAGGGCAAGGGCTATAAGTTTGCCGAAGAGTATAAGGAACGTTTCCACTGGATTCCGCCTTTCTACAAGGAGACCGGCCTCGTCAAGACGTCCGGCAACGGAGAAAACTGGAGCGATATTCTCGGACAGGATCTGATGCTCAGAATTCATGGAAATCCACAGGTGGTTGTGATGCATGCTGCCGTTCCTGCCGGAATAGGTTTCGGTCCGGAGCGCAGGAAAGAGGCTGGGAAGCAGTTCATTGACGTTGGAATCGCTGAAGAGAATGCTGTGGCGATGGCATCTGGACTCGCCAAGGGCGGGGCGCGGCCGATCTTCAGCACCCATAGCACTTTCATCCAGCGCACCTACGACCAGCTTTCGCAGGATCTGTGCATAAACAACAACCCTGCGGTGCTGCTGATCACAATGGCCGGAGCCGAGGGAATGAGCGACACGACGCATCTCTGTATTTTCGACATCCCACTGATGTCCAATATCCCTAACCTTGTCTACCTCGCTCCGACATGCAAGGAGGAATACTACAAGATGATGGACTGGGCTGTGGCCCAGACCTCGCATCCGGTTGCTCTCCGTATTCCAAGCACTGTGATCTCCCGCCCGGACGTGAAGTTCGACAGCGCCTATGATGAGCTGAACCGCTACAAGATTGAGCACAAGGGCAGCAAGGTCGCCATAATCGGACTCGGAGACTGGTTTTCTCTCGGTGAGAAGGTTGCAGCCCTGCTCGGGAAACACGGAATCGACGCAACTCTTGTGAATCCGCGCTATGTTACAGGAGTCGACACTGAACTGCTTGACAGTCTGGCAGAAGCCCACGAGATTGTGGTGACTCTTGAAAATGGCGTGCTTGACGGAGGGTTCGGGGAGAAGATTGCCCGCCACTATGGGCTATCACCGATGAAAGTGCTTTGCAAGGGGCTGCGCAAGGAATTTTACGACCGCGTTCCTTTTGCGGAACTGGCCAAGCGCAACCGGGTTACACCGGAATTAATCACCGAAGACATACTCGCTGCACTCAAATAGCACTTTCTTTTATATATAAGGTCCGGCCGTAGATGTAGGTCCGGACCTTTTTTGTGATATATTCGCTATATTTGCAAGTTTTTATGCCGGGTCTCCGGTTATGATTTAAGATTTACCGATATGATTTCAAACGAACAGATACGGGATTTGAGAAAGAGGGTCGAGGTGCTTGGGAAATGTGTAAATGTGGAACAGAAGCGCGGACAGGTTGCCGAGCGTCAGGAAAAGGCGGCTGCACCGGACTTCTGGAACGATCCGAAGGCGGCCGAGGCTTTTCTGAAGGAAACGGCGGGGCTAAAGTTCTGGGTGGACGGATATGATAGGGCTATGTCGGCCGTGGATGATCTTGATGTCCTGTATGAGTTCGCGAAGGAGACTGCAGGAACTGGGGCTTCCGAGGAGGAGACTGTGGAGACGGAAGAGGAGAAGGAACTGGGGCAGGCATACGCGGATGCGGAGAAGCAGGTTGAAGAGCTGGAACTCAGGAATATGCTCGGAGAGGAGGGAGACTCGCTCGGGGCTGTGCTCACAATAAATTCCGGAGCCGGCGGAACGGAGGCGAACGACTGGAGCGCGATGCTGATGAGGATGTATCTCCGCTGGGCGGAGCGCAACGGCTACAAGACCACAGTCACCGACCTGCTGGAAGGCGAGGATGCCGGCATCAAGTCGGCTACCATCCAGGTGGAGGGAGACTACGCATTCGGCTATCTCAAGGCAGAAAGCGGAGTCCACAGACTTGTACGCATTTCACCTTTCAACGCCCAGGGCAAGCGTCAGACAACGTTCTCTTCGGTTTTTGTCTATCCGCTTGTAGATGACTCGATTGAAATTGAAATCAACCCAGGCGACCTCGAATGGGACACGTTCCGTTCAAGCGGAGCTGGTGGCCAGAACGTCAACAAGGTGGAGACGGGAGTGCGCGTACGGCACATCCCGACAGGAATAACTGTGGAAAACACCGAGACCCGCTCCCAGCTTGACAACCGGCAGAATGCCCTGCGCATCCTCAAGTCACGCCTCTACGACCTTGAGCTTAAGAAGCGCCAAGAAAAGCAGGCGGAGCTTGAGGGCACGAAAAGGAAAATCGAATGGGGCTCACAGATACGCAGCTATGTCCTCCACCCCTACAAGATGGTCAAGGATCTCCGCACAGGCCACGAGACATCCGACACCCAGGGCGTTCTCGACGGTGATCTCAACGACTTTATGAAATCCTATCTTATGAGACGGGGCGAATAAAAAGCGGTCTGCCGCGTTACTCGTCTTGCCAAAGCAGACCGCCTTTTAGGCATCCCGTCCTCCCTTATTCCATTAACTTCTTATACTTGAAACGCTTCGGTTCCTCGTTGCCAAGGCGGCGCTTCTTGTTCTCTTCGTATTCGGAGTAGCTGCCCTCGAAGAAATAGACCTGCGAGTCGCCCTCGAAGGCAAGGATGTGGGTAGCGATGCGGTCGAGGAACCAGCGGTCGTGGGAGATGACCACGGCGCATCCTGCAAAATTCTCGAGACCTTCCTCAAGGGCACGGATGGTGTTCACGTCTACATCGTTGGTAGGTTCGTCAAGCAGAAGGACATTGCCCTCGTCCTTAAGGGTGAGCGCAAGATGCAGACGGTTTCTCTCACCTCCGGAGAGCACGCCGCAGAGCTTTTCCTGGTCGGCGCCGGTGAAGTTGAACCGTGAGACATATGCACGCGCCGGCACTTCCCGCTTGCCGAGCTTCACGAAGTCGGAGTTCTCAGCTATTGTCTCATAGACGGTCTTGTCCGGATCTATGCTCTTGTGCTGCTGGTCAACGTATGCGAGTTTCGCGGTGTCTCCGATGACAATGTCTCCGGAATCAGACTTTTCCAGCCCCATGATGAGGCGGAACAACGTCGTCTTGCCGGCTCCGTTGGGGCCTATGACGCCGACTATGCCTGCCGGAGGAAGCACAAACGAAAGGTGCTCGAACAGAAGCCTATCACCATATGCCTTTGAAACGTCATGGAATTCAATTACTTTGTTTCCCAGCCGCGGCCCGTTCGGTATGTAGATTTCAAGATTTGCCTCCTTCTCGCGTCCGTCCTCGGCGGAAAGCTTCTCGTAAGCACCCAGACGAGCCTTTGACTTGGCGTGGCGGGCCTTCGGAGCCATCCTCACCCATTCGAGCTCGCGTTCAAGAGTCTTGCGGCGCTTGCTCTCCTGCTTTTCCTCCATCGCGAGACGCTTGCTTTTCTGGTCAAGCCATGAGGAATAGTTTCCCTTCCACGGAATGCCCTCTCCCCTGTCAAGTTCAAGAATCCATCCTGCCACGTTGTCGAGGAAATAGCGGTCATGTGTCACGGCTATGACTGTGCCCTTATACTGACGCAGGTGCTCCTCTAGCCACTGGATCGATTCCGTGTCGAGGTGGTTGGTCGGCTCATCGAGAAGCAGCACGTCAGGCTGCTGAAGGAGCAGCCGGCACAGAGCCACACGACGGCGCTCCCCACCTGAAAGATTGGCCACGAGCGCATCCGAAGGCGGACACTGCAGCGCGTCCATTGCCCTTTCGAGCTTCGCGTCAATCTCCCAGCCGCCGAGATGCTCTATTTTCTCGGTGAGTTCCCCCTGCCGCTCGATGAGGGCGTTCATCTGCTCATCCGACATAGGCTCGCAGAACTTCATGTTCACCTGCTCGTACTCCTTCAGCACATCCATGACCTCCTGCACGCCCTCCTGAACAACCTCAAGCACGGTCTTGTTCGGATCCATCTGCGGTTCCTGCTCAAGATAACCCACGGAATAGCTCGGTGCCCACACGACCTCGCCCTGATACTGCTTATCTATGCCGGCGATGATTTTCATCAGCGTCGATTTTCCAGATCCGTTGAGACCGATGATTCCGATTTTCGCTCCATAAAAGAATGAGAGATATATGTCCTTGAGTATTACCCTGTTGTTCTGCGGGAGCACCTTGCCCACGCCGTTCATTGAGAAAATGATCTTTTCGTCAGCCATCTGAAGAAATATGTTTTAGCGGTGAAACGCCGGAAGCGGCCGCCTCCGAACCGCTGCAAAGATACGGCTTATCGGTGAAACCTGCAAAAATCTCCGTTACACAGCGCACGGACTAAGACGCGGCAGGTTATTTTTTTTTAGACTTCTAAACCGCAAGGGCACCCACAACGTCCATTACAGGTCCCGCGGTGCTCCTCCGAATGACAGCGGCAGTGCGTCTCATCCAGTCTGACGGTATCTCTCCGACCACGCGTCTGAATGCCGTGTTGTAGGAGGCAACCGTGCGAAATCCGGACATGTATGCAAGATCTGAGACTCGGAGTGATGTATTTTTGCGGAAACAGTCCATGGCATAGCCCACACGATAGCGGTTGACATATTGACAGAAATTAGTGTCGGCACATTCGCTTATGGCCCGGGAGACATAAACTTTATTGGTAAAAATTCGTTCGGAGACACCGGCTATATTCAACTCTGTGTCAAGATATGGGCTTTCGCTGCGGAAATATTCCTCAATGCGCATGAAGATCCCACGATAGAGATCCTCCTTCCTGTCAGCACGTATCATCCGGCTGCTCACGCTGTCCCTCACGGCCTCCGACATCATCCTTTCGTACTTCTCAAAGAAGAGAAAATGTCTGCTGCCGGCTCTGCGGAGAAGAGAACCGGTGAAGACCGCAGATGCCACCATGAATGAAATGATGTCAGCCGCTGGCTCAATCGGGATGGGATAATCGGAGGGAATAAAGCAGAACATCGCCGACATGATGAGCGAGAATCCGAGAACGAATAAACTGAAAATGTCAGAAAAGAGCGATGACACGGAAAATGGAGACACAGCGTCTGCCCTACGCTCCCCAATGAAGTGAGGGCGTCTGAAGAATCCCGCGAAAAAATAGGATGCGGAGAGAAGAACAACAAGCGGACGAATGGCAAGTAAAGCATGAGGGCATAGGCCAAAAGAGCATAGCAGTGATACAACTGCCGCGACCGCCTCAATAGTCAAAATCACATGACTGAAGACGTGGCGTTCCTTTGCCCCAGCTGTCTGCGGAAGCACGCTGACCGGCAATGCGGAAAGTGCCATGTCCGCGGCAAGCATGGCATGTTGCCTTGCACAGATGTCAAGCAGGGAAAGCAGAAGTCCACCGGCCATGACGGCAAGCAGTTCAGGTTCATTCCTGAAAAAAAAGTTTAGTCTAACGCGTTTTGTAATAAACTTCGGGCGCAGTACCACGATGGCAAATGCCAATGCCGATATGGCAAGCGCTGTTGATGAGATTAGTGTAGAGAACATGATTCCCGATTCTTTTAAAAAATTTACCCGCGGTTCGGAACTGTTTCGGACCGCGGGTGCAAAGATAGGCGTAACCGCCCCCTAAAAAATGTTCTCAACTGTTGCGTTTTTGCAACAAATAGCGTTTTTATTTCTCGATTTTTTTATTATTAGACTTACCTTTCAGTTGGTCAAAGCCGAGGCCGAATACGCCCATTACGGTGGAGACGGAGAGAAAGGCATCGGGATCGATGGCCTTGACATAGCGCAGAAGCATGCTCAGGTCCGCCTTTCTCGCCACGACCATCAGGACGTTGCTCTCCTGCTTGCTGTACCAGCCCATTGAATGGAAGAGCGTCACTCCCCTGCGCAGGTCATATGCGATGGCATCTGCGATCTCGTCATATTTCTTGGAGAATATGAACACCTGCACCGACTGCTTCATTCCCGACAGAAACAGGTCAATGGTGTAGCTGTTCACGGTGATGAGTATCAGACCATACGCCGCGTTTGCAATCTTGTAGACAAGTTCGACCTCGGTACCGTCAGGCTTGTAAGACGGACAGAAGAGAGACGCGGAGATAATCACTATATCCATCGCGAGAATTAGTTTTCCTGGAGAAGTGTTGCGGTACTTGCAGACAATCAGTGCGATGATGTCCGTACCACCGCTGGAGCCGCCCTGGGATATGCTGGAGCCGATGCCGATTCCCGAGAAAACACCACCGAGCACCGTACACAGAAGTGGCCCTATGGCTCCGGAAAGTTCTGACAAGAACTCCGCAGGAAAAAGCTGCGGTAAGACGTTGAGCAGCAGCGAGGTATAGGCTATGGCGTATACCGTCTTCCACCCGAACCCCTTGCCGAGTATAGCGATTCCGAAGATGAGGAGCACGACGTTTATGACGAAATAACTCCATCCCATGGGAATATGCCCGCCCGTCGCATATTGTATTATCGCGGAAATTCCGGACACGCCCCCACCGACGAGGTTATTGGGAAGGAGAAACATTGTCCATCCGACAGCATATACCAAAAGCCCAAGGGACATGATCCCATATTCCTTGAGCGTCGTCCACACATTGCTTTTAAGAATATTACTCGTTGTCATAGTCATTCCGCATTTATCGTCAAATTCCCATTTTCAGAAGACGAGCCCTTACTTTTTCTCGGCACACCCGACTTGATTTCCTCGAATCCCTCACCGAACACGCTCGCCGCGTTCGACACCGACACAAAAGCCTTGTCATCAAATTCCTTGACGAGATTCACAACTGCTTGATAGTTGCTCTTGCGCACAATCACCAAGAGAACCTTGCTTTCCTCGCCGGAATACCAGCCCACAGAATTGAGCGCGGTCACTCCCCTGTCCATAGCTATCAGTCTGTCAGCTATTTCCTTGTATTTCTTGGAGAATATAAGCACCTGCACAGTCGACTTCGGGCCGAGGGTGAAATAGTCCACGCCAAAAGAGAAGGCAATCATCGCGAGATAGCCGTAGAGCACGTCCGTGATGCCCATGTCTGGAAGGAAAACCACCGTGAAGATAATCAGCAAATCAGAGAATAGGTAGACACGCCCAAGAGAAATCGGCCAGAACTTGTTGACACACACGGCAATGATATCCGTTCCGCCCGTGCTGCCGCCCCTATTGAGGACGAAACTGATGCCAAAAGCCTCTATAAATCCGCCCAGAAGCGCCGCGAACATCTTCTCGTCAAGGGTGACGATGAACCACGGCATATATTTGGGAATCAGATAGAGGAACAGAGACGACAGGAGATAGGCATATATCGTCCTGAAACCGAAACCTTTGCCCATAATTATGGAACCGGCAATTATCAGCGCCGTATTTATTGCAAAGAACGAGTAGGACATAGGGATGCCTGTGCCGTACTGGAGAATCGCGCAGGCACCGGTCAGGCCGCCGCTTGCTATCGTGTTCGGCAAAAGGACTGAAGTCCATGCAAGGCAGTAGACTAGGGTGCCGAAACTCAACACAATATAGTCCCAAAGGACGCTTAATACCTTCTTTCTCACCATTTCAGGGAAGATTTATTTTACAACGACATTCACAATCTTGCCCGGAACGACAATCATCTTGACAATACTCCCGTCGCCGACATATTTGGCCGTCAAGTCATTGGCGCGAACAGTCGCCTCAACCTCCTCCTTAGGCATAGCCTTGGGTAGGTCAAGCGTGAAGCGGGTCTTTCCATTGAAGGAGATGGCGTATGTGCAGTTGCTCTCGAGAGTGAGCGACTCATCATACTTCGGCCACGAAGCCCATGTGATGGTGTCGATGTGTCCTGATGCCCTCCAAAGTTCCTCAGCAATGTGAGGAGCGAACGGGCTGAGGAGAATCACGAGCGGTTCAAGAACCTCACGCTTTCTGCAGCCGAGGTCGATGAGTTCATTAACGGCAATCATGAATGCTGATATTGCCGTGTTGTAGGAGAATGTCTCGATGTCGGAAGTCACCTTGCCGATGAGCTTGTGGAGGGTCTTGAGTTCTGCCGGAGTGGCCTTCTCATCTGTCAGAATGAGACCCTCGCGATCATAGAATAGTCTCCATACCTTCTTGAGGAAGCGGTGGACACCGTCAATTCCCTTAGTATCCCACGGCTTGCTCTGCTCAAGAGGTCCGAGGAACATCTCGTAGAGGCGCAGAGTGTCGGCACCATAGGTGTCACAGACCATGTCAGGATTGACGACGTTAAACATTGACTTGCTCATTTTCTCAATAGCCCAGCCGCAGATGTACTCGCCATTCTCCAGAATAAATTCAGCGTTCGCGAAATCCGGCATCCAGCGTCTGAAAGCCTCGATGTCAAGACGGTCATTGTTGACAATATTGACGTCAACATGAATCTCCGTCGTTTCGTATTTATCTTTCAGTCCGTAAGATACGAACGTATTTGTACCTATGATTCTGTACACGAAGTTCGAGCGTCCCTGAATCATTCCCTGGTTAATGAGCTTGCGGAATGGTTCCTTCTCGCAGACATAACCAAGGTCGTAGAGGAACTTGTTCCAGAAGCGCGAATAGATGAGGTGACCCGTAGCGTGTTCAGCACCTCCAATGTAGAGATCCACATTGCGCCAATACTCATCAGCTTCGCGCCCCACGAGCGCGCCCGAGTTGTGCGGATCCATGTAGCGCAGATAGTAGGCGCTGCTACCCGCAAATCCTGGCATTGTGCTGGTTTCAAGCGGATTGCCCTCGTAATTCCAGTCCTTTGCCCGTGCAAGTGGCGGCTCGCCGGTCTCCGTAGGAAGATATTTGTCAATTTCCGGTAACTCCAGCGGAAGGGCACTCTCAGGAATCGGAGTCGCGATGCCGTCCTTGTAGCAAATCGGGAACGGCTCGCCCCAATAGCGCTGGCGTGAGAAAATGGCATCGCGCAGACGGTAGTTTATCTTTCTATGCCCGAGTCCGTGGCTCTCCACATAGTCAATTGCAGCCGGAATGGCCTCCTTGACGGTCTTCCCGTTCAGGAAACCCGAGTTACACATTATTCCCTCCTTCGCGTCGAAACTGCCCTGGCTGACGTCACAGCCCTCGATTAGAGGAATTATCGGAAGATCGTATGCCTTCGCGAAGTCATAGTCACGGCTGTCATGCGCCGGCACCGCCATGATTGCTCCCGTACCATAACCGGCAAGCACATATTCGGAAATCCACACCGGAACCTTCTCGCCCGTGAGCGGATTCACGGCATAAGAGCCTGAAAATACG
This sequence comes from Bacteroidales bacterium UBA6346, assembly GCA_002438905.1. GTDB lineage: Bacteria > Bacteroidota > Bacteroidia > Bacteroidales > UBA932 > Cryptobacteroides. Next base: position 12,777 of record DJSA01000123.1, on the reverse strand, counting down.
CCGGCAACCGTCTTTGTCTGGGATATGCGCTCACGCTCGGTTTTCTTGCGCGCCTGCGCGAGGTAGGCATCAACCTCAGCCTTGCGATCAGCGGAGGTAAGTTTCTCCACCCAGTCGCTCTCTGGGGCAAGCACGAGGAATGTCACGCCGAACACCGTGTCGGCACGTGTCGTAAAGATTGTAACATCATACTCCTTCTCCCCATTGTAAGTCTTGAAGACCATCTCGCAGCCTTGGCTCCGGCCAATCCAGTTACGCTGCATATCTTTCAGAGAGTCAGTCCAGTCAAGTTCCTCAAGGTCATCGAGAAGCCTGCCAGCATATGCAGACACGCGAAGCTGCCACTGGGTCATCTTCTTCTGCTCCACAGGATAGCCGCCGCGCACGGAGTAGCCGTCCTTAACCTCGTCATTAGCGAGTACGGTCCCGAGTTTCGGACACCAGTTGACGGAGGTCTCTCCCTGATATGCAATGCGGTAGTTCATAAGAGCCGCGGCCTTTTGCCTTTCATCGAAAGCATTCCACTGTTCCGCCGTGAAGGGCTCATGCGCTGAGCATGCTGCGTTGACAGATTCACTTCCACCGGCAACGAACGCGGCCTCAAGTTCCTCTATCGGGCGAGCCTTCTGAACGTTGTTGTCGTACCAGCTGCCGAACATCTTCAGAAACGCCCACTGAGTCCATTTGTAGTAGGAAGGGTCGCAGGTGCGGATCTCACGGGACCAGTCATAGGAAAACCCTATCCGGTCAAGTTGCTCGCGGTAGCGCTGGATATTGATCTCCGTGGTTTTCGCCGGATGCTGTCCCGTCTGAATCGCATATTGCTCCGCAGGAAGCCCGAATGCATCGTAGCCCATAGGGTGGAGGACATTGAACCCGCGCAGGCGCTTGTAGCGGCTGTAGATATCGCTCGCGATGTAGCCGAGCGGATGTCCGACATGCAGCCCAGCCCCAGAAGGATATGGGAACATGTCAAGAACGTAGTATTTTGGTCTTGCCGGATCAGCCTGAGTCTCAAACGTGTGGTTCTCGGCCCAATAGGCCTGCCAACGTGTCTCAATCTCTCTGAAATTGTAGTCTGTCATATATTTAATAACTTATTGATATTCACTCAATAATCGCAGTGCAGCGATTCATCATTTCACCCTTATGTTGTTCACGCCGAACCCGCCATTGTTGTTCCTCTCCAGGCGGAACTCAACCGGCAGGGTCATTGAACAGCGCACTTTGTTTCCCCCTACACGCCCCGGCTTCCACTTCGGAGACGCGGATATGACCTTGACAGCCTCGGCATCTAGTTCCTCGCTGACGGAGCGGGAAACTCTCACATCAGTCACCTTCCCGTCCTTGTCTATAACGAAATCAACCATGACTGTACCCTGGACACCGTTTCGAACAGAGGCCGAAGGATACTTCAGATACTGATACACCCATTTCGCCAAGAACTGGCGGGGATCCGGGCTGCCAAGAAAAGTAGGGCGCTGATCACACTCATAATAAGGAAGGACTCCATCATAATCAGCATCTCCCCTTTTAGGTGCCATCACCTTTTCATAGAATGACGGGCGTATCCCGGTGTTGGCGAGAGTCATCGAAAAATCATAGAGATATTCGAGTATTCTCTCCATTGAAGAATAGTCGATTATGGCTTCTGTATCGCGTTCCGTGTCATGCTCAGGATATTTCCCAGTGGTGAAACATACGGAGGGTATTTCCTTGGCATAGAACGCCCTGTGATCCGAAGGATAGGTCTCGATGGCAGTCATTTCCGGCCTTATCGGAAGAAGATCACCCTCAAGGCTGCGCAGAATAGTGTTCAAATCGGCATTTGATGCCGTGTATGCATAGAATCCGTTGTTTCCACAACCTATGCAGTCGAGGTTTATCATCGCGTCTATACTGTCGGTTTCCGTAAATGCCCGATTCAGAAAATACCATGCTCCGGCGTATGTCTTCGATGATGCCCCGAAGGCCACGAAAAGTACGGAACGTTTCAGAGAGAGCGAATTCGATGAAAGAATGCCGGCAAGTTCGAGCATCATCGCCAATCCCGAAGCATTTCCGTTGGCCCCATAGTAAATTCTCTCCACAGGATTGCCGTCAACGGTGTAGCTGTCGGCCCCGAGGTTGTCAAGCCTCGCGCCTATAACCAGATAGCGGTCACGCAACTTGGGATCGCTGCCCTGGATGAAGCCTATGACATTGCGTGATGTGATGGTGTCGCCTCCTTCTGTCATGATTCCGAAACTGTTTCCATTTCCGAAGTCAAGCAGATCAACCCCCTTCGACGTGAGGATTTTCGCGACATATTCCGCTGCGGCACTCTCACCAGCCGAACCGGCGGCCCGTCCTTCGCTGTCAGCAGATGCTAGGCTACGGATGTGATGGCGCAGCGCCGCTATTGTCTCCCCATCGTAGAGTTCCTCATAAGAGCCACCATCAGTGCGGTATTGGGCAGAAGCCACTGAACCGCAGGTGAGCATCAGCATGACCATTACGGCACCTACAGCAAGGCGATGTCCCAAACCGCGGTGCATCATCTCAGTTATTGCAGAGTATCCAGGCATCTTCCGGACAGAATTTTTCAGATTTGACTTTCTCATATGACGCCAAAGCTTCGGCAATCCTCGTCTTCGACTCGACCGCCACAGCCGACATCCCGTTGCTGAACTTCAGCACCGACGGGACATATCCAGCATCGGCAACCTCAGCGGCCATGCGCTCTGCATTCTTCAGCGACTTGAATGAGCCGACCACTATGCTGTACCCCGGCTCCAGACCGCCGTAAACTACCCCGAGTTCAGACAGAGGAAGCATCTTGATCCCGAGAGCAGTTAGACGTTCCAGGGCAGCGACTGAATCGGCAACAGCCTTTTCTGCCAACCGGACAGAGTCCCGGCGAGCCTGCTCTCGCGCGGCCTCCTCGACCCTTGCGGCTTCGATGGCGGCACGCTTTTCATTTATTTCCGCACTCGTTGGCCTTCCAGCAAGCCCGCGGAAAAAGTCGCAGCCACAGACAATCGTAGTGACGAAGACCATAGCAATCACAGCGTTTCTTCCCATAACACTTTATTTTTCAGATGCATCCGCTCACACACTCAAACATTTCTCCGGCACTCTTGGACCGTTATTCACCGGAGCATCGGAAGCAATCTGCAAATTTAGAATAAAAATCATATATTTGCAGTTTGTTCAGAAAATACAATTTCATTTTTTGGGGAAAACACAAAATAGTATATGAACTTTTTAGGTAAAATCGGGCATTTCTTCAAGGATATCGTGGATTTGTCAGGGCACATGGACACGACCGCAGCAGAACAGTCAATCAGGTCCAACATATATTTCAAGGGCCCCAACGCTTGGATTCTCGCGTTCTCGATAATCATAGCGTCCATCGGCCTCAACACAAATTCGATCCCCGTTATCATCGGCGCAATGCTCATATCCCCGCTTATGGGGCCTATCTTCGGCATAGGACTTTCTCTTGGAATAAATGACATACAACTTTTCAAGGATGCCGGCAAGAACCTGCTTACGATGATGGGGATCGCGCTCTTGGCCTCGTGCCTCTACTTCCTCATAACCCCGCTGAACCTCAGCAATCCGACGGAACTCCTGGCGAGGACCAACCCGACCATCTACGATGTGCTGATCGCCCTGTTTGGCGGAAGCGCAGGAATCTTCGAGCAGTGCCGTAAGGAAAAGGGAACAGTCTTCTCCGGAGTAGCCATTGCAACGGCCCTCATGCCGCCTATGTGTACCGCAGGATACGGACTGGCGAACGGGAACATGAGCTATTTCTTCGGTGCACTCTACCTGTTCTTCATCAACTGCGTATTCATCGCCCTCGCGACCTACCTCGCGGCAAAGTTCCTCGGTTTCCATGCTGTAAACTTCAGCGATGCCAAAGTTGAGAGACGGACAAAGTGGATCGTCAGCATCGTGATGCTGATATTCATCGTGCCGAGCATCTGGTCTGCGGTGGTGCTGATTAAAAACAACAACTTTGAAGACAAGGCGATAGGCTTCGTGCAGCAGAACAAGTCAATAGGCAATTCCATTATCTACGATTATAAGATAAGCCACGAGAACGGCGGAAAGATCGAGTTGTTCATAACAGGCGAGGAACTCTCCGCAATTGACAGGAACAACCTCTACGAACTTGCCAAGGCTGCCGGACTCAAGCAGGAGCAGGTTGTCATCAACGAGCACACCAACGGACAGAGCAAGGTTGAGAAAGAACTTATTCAGGGAATATATGCACGGACAGACAGCGAAATCAACCGCAGGGACGATGAAATAAAGCGTCTTGAAGCGGAAATTGAACTGATCAAGAAGAACGAGATTCCATACGCCCAAGTTACGCGCGAGGCCATCAACTCATGGCCTGAAATCACGGAACTGAATATCGGTGACGGAGCTGGTGTGACTGCGGATAGCCTGAAGGTTGACAGACGGATCATCGTTGTGGCGAAAACTAACAAGGCCATGACGTCCGTTGAGAAGGAAAAGTTCACCAAGTGGCTGGGCATCAGGCTCAACAATGATCATATCGAGTTCATCGAGGACGCTCCAGCGGCAGCCCGCGCCACAAGAAGCGCGAGGAGATCCAGCAAATAATATATGAAAAAGACAATTACACTTGAGGCGATAGACCCGATTGAGATTTACGGGCCAGCGAACAGGCTTCTGGAGGCACTGTGCGCTTATTTTCCAAAGCTGAAGGTGGTGGCCCGTGGAAATGAGCTACTGCTGGATGGGACACAGGACGACATAATTGGATTCAACGAGAAAATCAGCCGTCTGATTGAAAAGAGGATGCACAAGAGGTCGCTTTCCACCTACGATGTGGAGGAACTTTTCGAGGGCGAAAATGCAGCCGCGGAGTTCGAGATGCACTCGGACGCGCCGATTGTGTTTGGGAACGATGGGAAGCCGATAAAGGCGCGGAACGCGAGGCAGGAAAAAATGGTGAAGGCATATTTCGAGAATGACCTCATCTTTGCCGTTGGACCTGCCGGAACGGGAAAGACATACGTTGCCATCGCATTGGCAGTGAGGGCTTTAAAGAACCGAGAGGTGAAGAGGATCATTCTCACGAGGCCGGCTGTAGAGGCCGGAGAGAGACTCGGATTCCTGCCTGGAGACCTCAAGGACAAACTCGACCCATATCTCCAGCCGCTCTATGATGCTCTCGGGGACATGATCCCGCCGAAGAAGCTACAAGAGTTCATCACCGATGGAACGATTCAGATTGCGCCGCTCGCCTATATGCGCGGACGCACACTCGACCGCGCCTGCGTAATTCTTGACGAGGCGCAGAACACCAATCTCGGACAACTGAAGATGTTTCTCACCCGAATGGGACGCGACGCCAAGTTCATCGTCACCGGCGATGCCTCGCAGGTAGACCTGCCGAACAAGTCCGACAGCGGTCTGCTCCGCGGAATGAAACTCGTGGAGGGAATCAAGGGCATCGCCTGCATCACCTTCACCAATGCCGACATTGTGCGGCATCCGCTGGTCAGCAAAATAGTACGGGCATTTGATAAAATCACAGAACCATAAAAAAGCCGCCACATCGTGACGGCTTTTTATCAGGTTCAAACTTTTAGTTTTGACTATTCTTCACGATTTCGTCATACTTCTTGTAGGCAGCCTCGTATTCAGGACCCTGGGAGACGAAACGATAGTAGATGTTCTTGAGATAGAGTGCAACGTTGGCCTTTATGCTCTCGTCCTTTGAAATAGCGTATGCCTTCTCAAACGGCTCAATCGCTTCCTTGAGGCACTGCTCGAACTGCGCAACGAGTTCCTCGTACTTCTTGTCGTCCATCTCGTTGGAAGCCTGTTCTGAAATGGCAACAGCATCGTTGTAGTACATTATCCCTGCACCGATGTAGCCATACTCATAGTCAGGGTTGATCTCGGCACACTTGTAGTAGGACTCCCTAGCCGCCTCCTTGTCGCCGAGCTCGTTGTAAATGTTGCCCTTCACATAGTAGAGAGATGCATTGTCAGGCTCATTCGCGATTGCGGCATCTATCAGAGTGAAGAGCTTATTCGGATCCTCCTTGTTCTCGATGTAGAAGTTGATAAGAGAGATGAGAATGCTCTGGCTGTCTGGATACTGCTGGAAACCGGCCTCAAGGATCTGTCTTGCGGCATCCTTCTCTCCGAGCTTGTTATAGATGTCGTGGAGCTTCGCGAACACCTCGCCTCCCTCGTAATAGTACTTGGCAGCGAGGCAGGACTCGAAGAAGCCCTTTGCGCGCCTATACTCCTGAACTGCAGCAAGAGAGTCCGTTGCAGCTAGTTGGTTAGCGTATGCCCAAGAAGTGAATCCAGCATTGTAGAGCGCGGTTGTGTCAATCTTGTTTGAAGGAGCGGTAGCGGCAGCCCTTGCAGCGTTCTCGAACTTTTCACTGGAGAGTTTGAGCTCACCGAGAGTGTAGGCGTTCATTCCATCGTTGAGGTACTTGGCCGCGATATCGTCAAGAGCAGCGACGATAGGCTTGGTTTTCTTCCCATCAACATCAAGTTCACCGGCCTTTGCATATGCGGAAAGCGCACCCGCGAGCGCATCCTCATACACCGGTTTTGTGACATTGATGAGGACAAGCTGTCCCTGCTGGTTGAAATAGAGATCCTTATCTGCAAACACCTGCTTCTGGCAAGGCGTGCCTCCGAGGTCCACAGTCTCGGTGGAAAGCGGTTGGGCATTGCCCGTCACGAGTTGAAGTTCGGTCTGGGTCGCACCGATCCAGAGCTGGCCCGCAGGTCCATTGTAGGCGTCAATATATGCCTTACCGATTTTAATCCAAGTGTCCGGTTTTGAGGCCTTTTTTGGATTCACAGCAGCGGCTTCAGCCTTTTCAACGGCAGACCGCAACGCTTCCGGAGATTTCTGCTGGGCTGTTGCCAGAAGAGCAGAAGAAAGCAAAACTGTCAATGCGATTAATGTCTTTTTCATAATGCATCAGAATTTTAATGTTTTAATATCGTTTCAGCCGGGTCTGCCTTAGTCCCGTCCGAACCATTTGCGATTTTACAATAAAATAAGTCTCTTTTTAAAGATTCTGTTCATCTCCTTGGCTCTCAGAGCTTTCTGAAAGAGCCTGATCATCGGGCATGGCATCACCTTCAGAAGGCTGTTCCAAAGGGGTCTCGGTTACCTCTTCCTCATCATCGCTCTTTGCAACCACTGAAACGGCAGCGATTGAGTCACCGTCCTTTATGTTGATCAGGCGCACGCCCTGGGTTGCACGTCCGGCAATGCGGATGTCGGAGACTGCCATGCGGATGGTGAGTCCGGAACGGGTGATGATCATCAAGTCATCATTGTCCGTAACATTCTTTATGGCAATGAGTTCTCCTGTCTTGTCCGTAATATTCAGAGTCTTCACTCCCTTGCTGCCTCGGCTGGTCTTGCGGTATTCCTCGAAGTCGGAGCGCTTGCCGTAGCCATGATCGCTGACAACTAGAATGGAGTGGTCAGCGGCATCCTCGGCCTGAGGCTCGTAGCTGAGCAGCCCGATGACCTCGTTGCTGTCGCTGTCAAGGTTGATGCCCTTAACACCGGCGGCAGTACGTCCCATAGGCCTTACATCAGACTCGTCGAACCTCACGCAGCGACCTTCCTTGCCGGCTATGAAAATCTGGCTGCTGCCGCTTGTGAGCGCGACATCGAGAAGTTCATCTCCCTCGCGGATTGTGAGGGCTATGACACCATTCGCACGAGGCCTTGAATAGGCTTCGAGAGTGGTCTTCTTAATGATGCCGTTCTTAGTGCAGAGAACCACATAGTTATTGTTGATGTAGTCCTCGTCCTTGAGGTTTCGGACGTTAAGATATGCCTTGATTCTGTCTTCGGCGGAAAGGTTCAGAACGTTCTGGATGGCACGTCCTTTCGATGAGCGTGAGCCTTCCGGAATCTCATACACTTTGAGCCAGAAGCACTTGGCGCTCTCCGTGAAGAGAAGCAGCGTGCTGTGCATGTTGGCGACGTAGATGTGCTCGATGAAGTCGGCGTCCCTCTTGGCGGCACCCTTCATACCCACGCCACCACGTGCCTGGGTGCGGTACTCGGTGAGCGGAGTCCTCTTTATATATCCGAGATGTGAAATCGTCACCACGACATCCTCGTCAGGATAGAAGTCCTCAGGGTTGAATTCCTCTGCGGACAGAGTGATTTCGGTTCTTCTTGCATCACCATATTTCTCCTTCATCAGCATGGTCTCGTCCTTGACTATCGCCATCTGCATGTCGTAACTTCCGAGAACGTCGATGCAGTATTTGATGAATTTCATGAGTTCGTCATATTCGCTCTGGAGTTTCTCCCTTTCGAGTCCGGTGAGCTGACGCAGACGCATCTCCACGATTGCGGACGCTTGGATGTCGGTAAACTCGAACCTTTCGATGAGTTGGGACTTGGCTTCATCGACATTCTTCGATGCGCGGATTATGTTGATGATTTCGTCAATCACGTCGAGAGCCTTGAGAAGGCCTTCGAGTATGTGGGCACGGGCCTGGGCCTTCTTGAGGTCGAATTTGGTCCTGCGGACGATGACCTGATGGCGGTGCTCCACGAAATTGCGGATGAGATCCTTGAGGTTCAGAGTGTAAGGCCGTCCGTTCACGAGCGCGACGTTGTTCACGCTGAAGCTGGACTGAAGCGGAGAGTACTTGAACAAGTTATTCAGAACAACGCTAGAATTTGCTCCCTGCTTGAGGCGGATAATTACGCGCACGCCCTGACGGGTGGTTTCGTCGTTGACGTATGAAATTCCGTCAATCTTCTTAGTCTCAACGAGTTCAGCGATTTTTTCAATCATCTCACGTTTGTTGACCATATATGGAATTTCGGTAACAACGATGGTCTCACGGCCGCTTTCGCTTACCTCGATTTCTGTCTTAGAACGGATTACAATCCTTCCCTGACCCGTCTCAAACGCATCCTTTATGCCATGACGGCCCATGATGATGCCTCCGGTCGGGAAATCCGGACCCTTGATGAAATGCATGAGCTCGTCAATGGTGATGTCCGGGTTGTCGATGTAGGCACAGATGCCGTCACAGCACTCCGAAAGGTTGTGCGGTGCCATGTTCGTGGCCATTCCGACAGCGATTCCGGAAGATCCATTCAGAAGAAGCAAAGGCAGCTTGGTCGGCAGCACGGTCGGCTCCTGAAGGGAGTCATCGAAGTTGTTCTGCATATCAACGGTGTCCTTCTCAAGGTCGCCGAGTATGTCTTCGGAAATCTTTTCGAGCTTGGCCTCGGTGTAACGCATCGCCGCCACGGGGTCGCCGTCCATGGAACCGAAGTTTCCCTGCCCATAGACGAGCGGATAACGGACGCTCCACCACTGCGCGAGACGGGCCATCGCGTCATATACGCTGGAGTCTCCATGCGGATGGTATTTACCGAGCACCTCTCCGACAATTCTGGCGGATTTCTTAGTCTGCCCGGAGTAGGAAAGACCCAGCCCCTCCATTCCGAATAGCACCCTTCTGTGAACAGGCTTGAGACCATCCCTGACATCAGGCAGCGCACGGGAGACAATCACAGACATCGAATAGTCGATGTATGCGCTCCTCATCTGCTGGTCAATATCAACCTGTTCAATCCTGCCGGTCGTAATCTTTTCTTCGTTGTTGTTTTCCATATCTTATCAAATTCCCACTAACATGCGCCAATGACGCCGACAAGACGTCGTGGCATAGCTTGCAAATATACGGAGATTTGCGTAATTTTGCAAAAACGGGGTGCAAAATGCGCCCTAAAGACGTGGCTATTTAAAATGAAGATATCAATATCGGACACACTCAACGCAATCGTGAACTACGCCAGAGAGGAGGCGATGCGGACGGGAAGTTACATGATAGGACCTGACCATCTTTTCCTCGGAATGGTGCGGCACGAGGACAATCTCGCAGCGCTGCACCTGAAGTTTCTAGGGGTGGATCTGGCTGACTTCAAGGACTTTATTGACGGAAAAGTTTCGGAGGGGAGGCACATCCCATATTCTGACATTGAGAGCATCACCCTTGCTAGGAGTTCGGTCAACACCATCAACACAGCAGTCTTCGAGACCACCAAGGCCGGAGGAAACATCGTGGGGCCGCAGCACCTGCTGCTTGCGCTGTGCAAGTCGGGGGCGAGTTATGGGGCGGAGTACCTGCAGGAGCATGGGCTGACTTACAATCTGCTTCTGGACGAGTTCTCAAAGCTGGGGCTGCTGGACAGCGGATATGCGCCTGAGGCAGGCGATGCCGCGGCCGGAGGGCGCGGCGCCGAGGAGGGTACTGAAACCGGTGCTGAAACCGGTGCTGAAACCGGAAACGGAAAGGGTGCGAGCCTGCATGCCGGCAGTGGAGTCGGGGTTGGCTCTGACGCTGATACTGAGGCTGGTATGGGGACGGGCTCCGGAGCAGGTCGTGCCGGGATGCGCGGCGAAGAGCAGAGCCTGCTGGACGAGTTCGGATATGACCTCACCGCAGCGGCACGGGAGCATAGGCTTGACCCAGTGGTGGGGCGCGAGGACGAGATAATGAGGGTGATTCAGATTCTGGGGAGGAGAAAGAAGAACAATGCGATGCTGATAGGAGATCCGGGCGTGGGCAAGTCGGCGATTGTTGAGGGAATAGCCATACGGATTGCCACCGGTGACATTCCGCCTACTTTGAGAGGAAAGAAACTGGTCTCGCTTGACATCGCGTCAGTCGTGGCCGGAACGCGCTATAGGGGCGATTTCGAGAAGAGGCTCAAGGGCATCATGAACGAGATTGCAACACACCCGGACGTGATTCTGTTCATAGACGAGTTCCACACTATGGTCGGAGCCGGCGGCGGCTCAGGAAGCCTCGATGCGGCTAATATACTCAAACCGGCGCTGGCACGAGGGGAAATCCAGTGCATAGGGGCAACCACATTGGACGAATTTCGCAAGATTGTGGAGAAGGACGGAGCGCTGGACAGGCGTTTTCAGAAGATCATCGTAGAGCCGACTTCGGCGGCCCAGACGCTTTCGATTTTGGAGCGGATGTGCCCAAGATATGAGCAGTACCATGGGGTAAGCTATGATGAGGATGCCCTTGAGGCGTGTGTGTCCATGTCCTCGCGATATGTGACGGATAGATGCCTGCCGGACAAGGCGCTGGACATTATGGACGAGGCCGGTTCAATGGTGCGGCTGCGAGGAGGGAATGCTGTCAGGCGGGAAAATATCGCCGAGGTGGTGTCCAAGATGACAGGCATCCCGGTGAGCAGCGTTGCGCAGTCGGAAAGCCTGAGGCTCATGCGGATGGAAGGCAGGCTGGAGCGGCGGATAGTCGGGCAGGACGAGGCCGTAGCCGGCGTCGTCCGCGCGATTCGGAGGAATCGCGCCGGGATCAAGGATCCCGCCCGCCCGATCGGCACCTTCCTCTTTGTCGGCCCTACAGGAGTCGGCAAGACCCAGCTTGCAAAGTCCATAGCAGAGTATCTGTTTGACAGCGAGGAGAATATGGTGCGCATCGACATGAGCGAATACTCGGAAAAGTTCAACGTCTCGCGCCTCATCGGAGCGCCTCCGGGCTATGTCGGATATGACGAGGGCGGGCAACTGAGCGAGAAAGTGCGCAGAAAGCCCTACTGTGTGGTGCTCCTAGACGAAATTGAAAAGGCGCATCCCGATGTATACAGCCTCTTGCTTCAAGTACTTGATGACGGACGCCTGACCGATAGTAACGGCAACACGGTTGATTTCCGCAACACAATACTGATCATGACCTCTAACGTGGGTTCACGCGAACTCGACGAATACGGCAGCGGTGTCGGATTCGCAACAGCAGGCCGAAATGTCAGCGACAACCGCAGAACAGTGCTGAACAAGGCGCTGAAGCGAACATTCCCTCCGGAGTTCATCAACCGCATCGACGATGTCATCTTCTTCAACAGCCTCACGCCGGAAAGCATCATCAAGATTGTGGATATCGAACTGAAAGCCCTGAGGAGCAGGATTCTCGAGGCCGGCTACAGACTCGACATCGCTCCCGCCGTAAAGAAATTCATCGCTGAGGCAGGATTTGATCCGAGCTATGGTGCCCGTCCGCTTCGCAGGGTCATCCAGAGATTCGTAGAAGACCCGGTGTCAGAATTCATAATCAGCGACAGGAGTCGGAGAAACCGCAGGGAGACAGTACACCTTCGCATCGGCCTCGCCCCTGACAAGAGTGGGACAACTGTAACTGTAAGTGAAGTGCGTACGAAGAAATAAGGGACAACTGCCCGAAAAACAATGAAATAAGGCACAGATCATGCACTCACGCCAACCGTACAAATCGGGCCGCGTGTATCATGCCGGCCACAAAATTCAGACAAAATGAAAAAGCCTTTGATCCAATTGCTCATTTGCGTTGCCGCAGCGCTGTGCTGTCCGGACGCCGAAGCCCGGGCGAAAAAGCCGGATGTCCCTGTTCCCGACGGGACCTACATGTTTGCGGAGAGGGATACATGCAAGCTCTATATGGATATCTATGAGCCGAAAGAAGAGACGACAAAATTCGTGACGGGACGCGAAAAGCCAACCGTCATCTTCATGTTCGGAGGAGGATTCGTGGGAGGCAGCCGGAATGACGAAGACTATATGCCTATGTTCAACGCGATGCTCCGAGAAGGGCTGCGAATCGTCTCCATTGATTATAGGCTCGGTCTAAAGGGACAGAAAAATGTAGGTCTGGGCAGCGTTGACGCCATTGACAATGCCATCCATATTGCCGTGGAAGACCTCTTCAGCG
>DJSA01000036.1:10959-11564 GCA_002438905.1 Bacteroidales bacterium UBA6346 | reverse complement strand
ACATGGCATAATGATCAAGCACCGCATCCAGTGACAGCCTTTGAGTCAGAAAGATACGCAATCCTACTCTTGTTCTGTGCACAAGCGCATTCTTGACATAACGGTCATCCGTGGTTGCGAAATCTCCGTATGCCCCGTATAACCACAAATGCTTCTTCGTCCACGGCACAGCCACCGGATCCAAACTTATAAGATAGCCGGGCAATGAACGGGCATTTCCGGTTTCGACAAGATGGCCACCGGTCACCGACAAGGATCCTAATAACTTCGATGCCCCGATGAAGTCATTTTCGCGATGTTTGATCCCGATATCCAAGGTAAGGTGCCTCCACTTAAGCGATCCGTAGAGTTCATCAACCATCAGATTGACGGTTCTAGATGAAACGTCAAGAGGATTATTATAGGCGTTCGCTGCCAAGGAAGTTCCGAACCTATACTGAAAAGTCTTGGACTCATCAAATTGTGTACTTGCCTGGAACAGAGCCAGAGCTCCATTTCTTTCTGGCATCAATCCGTATTGGTTGGTGGTCATCCAATATGGCAGGTAGCCGTTTGATGAAGAAATTGCCCCGAGGAGCATTAGGGATGCGATAAAGTCATTCATT
>DJSA01000036.1:10593-10844 GCA_002438905.1 Bacteroidales bacterium UBA6346 | reverse complement strand
TTCCACCACCAAAGCTGCCTCCGTCAAGTTTCATAGAGGATTTTGCCCCACATAGAAGCCTGCGGAATTGCAAAGGTAGTAAATATATTTGTAAAAACGGGAAAGAGGTCCTAAATTAGCGGAGTTTGGCTTTTTCTGAAGAATGGGCCGGGCGTAAGTTGCGGCCATACGGTTACGTATGCAATGAATTAGCAATAAAAAAAGATATACTATGGGACTTTTGACAGGCAAGGTCGCGCTGATTACGGGCG
>DJSA01000036.1:0-10512 GCA_002438905.1 Bacteroidales bacterium UBA6346 | reverse complement strand
TGACATCGCGTTCACGGACCTTATAATAAATGAGACGGCGCAGCAGACTGTCGCTGAACTTGAGGCATTCGGTGTGAAGGTGAAGGCCTACGCTTCGAATGCGGCCGACTTTGAGCAGGCGCACGAGGTTGTGAAGCAGGTTCATGCGGATTTCGGGCGCATAGACATCCTCGTAAACAACGCCGGCATTACGAAGGACGGGCTCATGCTCCGGATGACGGAGGCGCAGTGGGATGCGGTGCTGACGGTAAACCTTAAGTCTGCATTTAACTACATACATGCCTGCACCCCTGTGATGATGGCTCAGCGCGGGGGAAGCATAATAAATATGTCCTCGGTGGTAGGCGAGGCGGGAAATGCTGGGCAGTGCAACTACTCCGCGTCGAAGGCGGGCATGATAGGGCTTGCCAAGTCGATTGCTAAGGAGATGGGACCGAGAGGTATTCGTGCTAACTGCATAGCACCGGGATTCATCATCTCCGACATGACGGCCGCTATGCCGGAGGACGTTCGCAAGGCCTGGGAGAAGACTATCCCGCTGCGTCGCGGAGGCACTCCTGAGGAGGTTGCCAAGGTGGCGCTGTTCCTAGCGAGTGATCTTTCCTCGTATGTGAGCGGGCAGGTTATTGATGTCTGCGGCGCAATGCATTGCTAATGGTTTGAGCGTCTTTTGGGTCATATTTCCTTGTTTTGTTCGTCATTTAGCTCCACTAAACTCATCACAAAAACAAGAAAATCTGCCTCCAAAATCCATATCACCCCCCCCGGAGTAAGAATGTCGCTATATGCGAAACGATTATTGGGCTAACACTTTGTAGCTTATGAGTTTGGTGGCGAAAAATGTACTGACGGCCTTGGCGGATCTGTTCCTGCCGAGGCTTTGCTGCGTTTGCGGTGAGGAACTGGGACGCAACGAGCGGTACATTTGCCTTAACTGTTTGGCGGATATGCCATTGACTCACAATTGGCTTGTTCGCCGGAATCCGATGGCGGAGCGGTTCAACGCGCTTGTCGAAAGACATGAGATTTTTGAGATGGAAGAGAGCCTGCCGGATGGGGCGGACGAACTCATATTCACGGGAACGGAGGATGCGGAGATAATGTCCCCGAAAGCGGAGGATGCGGAAACAATATCCTCGGGATCTGACAAGCTGGCTGATGGGTGTTTCTCAAAATATGTTCATGCCGTTGCTCTTTTTGATTTTCTGAAAAACGGAGAAGTCGAGAATTCCGGAGGATACAGGAATATAACATATCGCCTGAAATATTCACGAGACATCCGCGAGGGGCGTTTTTTCGCGGCGATGCTCGGCGAACGGGCTGCTGCGGTGGAGTGGCTTTCGGACGTTGACACTGTGATTCCGGTACCGCTTCACTGGACGAGACGGCTTCGGAGAGGGTACAATCAGGCGGAGGTAATTGCCTCGGAGCTGACAAAATCACTCGGTGCAAGTCTTAGGACGGACATTCTTGAGCGGCGGCGATGCACTTCGACCCAGACAAAGCTCGGCATCGAGGAGAAGGCACGCAATGTCAGCGGTGCGTTTGCGGTGGGCAAGAGGTTTCGCAGACGCTTCAATAAAACAGAAACTCTTGACGGCGCGTTATCAATAGACAAGATTTCCGGAGAACGAAATTCCTTGACCATCAGACATATACTCCTCGTTGACGATGTTTTCACCACAGGTTCAACACTCTACAACTGCTGGCGGCCGTTGCACGATTTCTTCGGATCTTCAGTCCGCATCAGCATTGCGACGCTCGGCCTTGTCTGACGCATTTTGCCAGCCTCGCTCCGCCAACTAACGTTAACGGAGCTTGGGGCCTACCAAAAGAAACTTGTGCCTAAGGCGAGGAGAATGGAGTGGTTGATGGGAAGCAAGAGGTCGTATTCGGCGAGAAGTTTCACTCTGAAATTCGTGCCGAGCCGAATGCCTAAGGAACCACCGCAGAGAAACTCTCCGTAGCCTCTGCTGACTATCGGCTTCATTGCCTCTGGGCAGCGCGGACTGCGGTATCCGCCTCCTATCATGGCATTTGCTTCCGCATAGAGAACCTTTGCGAACGGCCAGTTGAAGACTGCACCGGCAAGGTAGTCATAGAAATTGCTTGTGAGGCCGAGTTCTGAGGCAGTGCGGGAGTCCGTGTCGCGGTCACGCAGGGAGTTTATTCCGAGTCGGATGCGTGCGGATATTCTCGGGTGGACTGGAATGTCCGCCTGGATTGCCGCAAGACCGCCGGAGAGACGGCCTCTGGCACCTATCCCGTAGCGGTGACCGCACAGTACCTCCAAAGAATAGTAAGTCAATGATTTATCCTCGTCAAAAACAATAGGCTCCCATCCGTCCGAGATGTTTTTCTTCTTAAATATGGCATCGTTGATGAGATAGCCCAGCTCGACTGCCCCGACTCCTATGATTGCGCCGCCCAGAATATCCGTATGCCAATGCTGATTGTTCATTATCCTGGACGCTCCGGTTATGGTTGCGGCCGCATAGCCTGCAAAACTTATCCACGGCGACCTCCAGCCATATTCCTTGTGGAGCATTGTCGCGCCCATGAACGCGGTTGCCGTGTGTCCGGATGGGAAGGAATTGCGTGTGCTTCCATCAGGCCGCATCCTGCGCACGCTGTACTTGAGTCCATTGACGGCTGCTACCATGATTCCTGCGGAGAAAACTTCTGCGCTGAGCCATTCTGCCCCAACTTTGCTTCGTCCCTCCACACCGCAGGCACGCATCATAATCATCGCTGCGGCAGGTGAAAACCTAAGGTAGTCGTCATAGTCGCATTTGAACGATGGAATGTCGTTCAGACTTATCGCACGGATGTCGTTGTCCCAGTCTATTCTCAGTTTGGCTGTCTGGGCCGACACGGATATTCTGCTCACCACTATGAGGAGAAACATGGCCAGGGCAATCAGTTTTTTCATAGTCACGAAGTTAAAAATATTTTCTTTCATTCTTGTCCAATGCCATGAAAATGAAGAACATAAGCGAAAAGGACAGTAGAGACGAGCCTCCGTAGCTTATGAACGGGAGGGGGATCCCTATGACTGGCATCAGGCCGATTGTCATGCCAATGTTGATGAATAGGTGCATGAATATGCAGCCGGCAAAGCAATATCCGTATATTCGTGTGAATGCCTCGCGGCTGTGCTCGGAGTCGATGATGATGCGGCATATCATGAAGACATAGATCAGGATCACCGCCGCAGAGCCGAGGAATCCCCATTCCTCACCGATTGTGCAGAAAATGAAGTCAGTGCTCTGCTCCGGGACGAATCCGAATGTTGTCTGGGTGCCCTGAAGATAGCCTTTTCCAGCAAAGCCTCCTGAGCCGATCGCTATCATTGATTGGTTAACGTTGTAACCCACACCGGCAGGGTCATCCTTTAGGCCGAGCAGCACTTCGATTCGGCTGCGCTGGTGGTCTTGGAGGATGTCATTGAATATGAAGTCTACGGAGTAGGTGAAGGCAACACCGGCAAGGAGAGCCCCCGCTGCAATGTAGGTGTAGAAGTGCCTATTTCGGTAGGCGCCTCTAAGCACGAAGGGGAGTGCAGCGGTGATTATAAGGAAGAGTATATACACCGGTCTGACCTTAAGGAGAAGCGAGTCGGGATCATTTATGGCTTCGCTGATCTTGGTTAAAATCTTCGGAACGAACGCCAGAAGGATAGTCATCGGCAGACCGATTAATAGCAACAATTTTGTTTTGCCGGTCTTGATCCCCAAGTAGGTCGTCACCACCGCCATCAGGACAAGAATCGCCGTGTAAGGGCTAACGGTGAGCGTGAGGATGAATACCAGAATGGCCATTCCCGCCGTGACTATGAACCATCCGGACAGCCCCTCGCGGTAGAGCATGAATATGAAACCGCAGTACACAAGTGCCGAACCCGTCTCCTTCTGTGCCACTATTATCAGCATAGGGATGAGTATGGTTGCCGCGGTCAGAAGAAAATCCTTGGTCTTGTTTATGCGGTAGTCTACTTGGCTCATAAGAGTCGCGAGCATAAGCGATGTTGTCGTCTTCGAGAGTTCCGCAGGCTGGAAACTTACAGGTCCGAGCGTGAACCAAGAGTGCGATCCCTTCACGTCTCGGCTAAGGAATATCACGGCCACAAGCAGCACCATCATCACGAGGTAGAGCGGCAGCGAGAACCCTTCATAAATCCTCGGTGGTATCACGAACAGCACCATGGCTCCGACTCCGAGCGAAATTAATAGCCAGATGACTTGTTTGCCGCTGCGAAGCGCTGGGTCAAGGATGTTGCCGCCGTCAACTGAATGCACGGACGCGTATATGTTCAGGATACCTATTACGACGAGCACGAGGTAGCAGCCCATCAACCACCAATCAATGGTTTTTGCGAAACTGCGTCTATTTGTTCTTTTGTCGTATAGTCCCATAACTATCTATCCTTCTTTACTTTGTGCATCAAGTCTCCCGAGAGTACCCTTTGCTCAAGTGGTTTTCGCGCGTCCGAGATCTCTCCGTTGAGGTATCTCTCCACCAGAAGCGATGCTATCGGAGCCGCCCATGCCGCCCCAAATCCGCCGTTCTCCACATAGGCGGCCACAGCAATCTTAGGGTTTTCTCTCGGCGCGAAGCAGATGAACACCGAATTGTCGTCTCCACGCGGATTCTGCGCAGTTCCCGTCTTTCCGCAAATCTCCAGACCCGGCACCGCCGCCACGCTCGCTGTTCCGCCTGAACCATATCCGCTATTCACCGCTCGATACATTCCGTTGATTACCTTCGGAAAGTGTATGGTGTCGACCTTGGTGTAGTGACGCTCACGGTATTTGTTGTCAATCTTGTAGTTTTCCGAGTCTTTGATGATGTGCGGAATGTAGTAATAGCCCCTGTTCGCAACTGTCGCGCAGAGGTTCGCCAAGTGTAGCGGAGTGCATCCGAGCTCTCCCTGCCCGATGGACAATGATATGACTGTCAGGGATTTCCAACCACCTTTCCCGTAGTGCCGGTTGTAATATTTCGAATCCGGCACGAAACCTCCGAGTTCGGACGGGAAATCGCTGCCCAGTTTCAGACCGAATCCGAAGCTCTTGACGTAACTGTTCCATGCGTCAAGTCCTTCCGCAACGCTGGCATATTTCCTGTTGTCGAGAATATCCCTCAGGACATAGCAATAATAGGCGTTGCAGGACATCATTATCGACTCTTCGAGGTTTAGCGGTGACTTGTGGACATGGCAGCCGAGCTTGCTTCTGCCGAAGTGATAGCCCTTGTTGCATGGGTGCAGCGTACCCGGAGCGACCACCCCCTCCTGCAGACCGATCAGCGCGTTCACCAGCTTGAACACGGAGCCGGGCGGATACGGTGCCTGCACCGCGCGGTTGAACATGGGCTTGTAGGGATTGCCCAGAATGTCGGAATAGTGGTTTCCGATGTCCGCAAGCATGTCCACGTCGATTCCAGGGCTTGATACCATTGTAAGAATCTCTCCTGTTGACGGTTCTATCGCAACCAGCGAACCTACCTTCTTGTCCATCAGCATCTGTCCGTAGTGCTGGAGTTCTGCATCGATTGTGGTCGTGATGTCCTTGCCCGGTACAGCCTCGCGGTCCATTTCTCCGTCTCTGAAGCGTGACTCGATGCGGTTGCTGGAGTTTCTTAGATAGATGTTGTAGCCCTTCTCTCCCTTCAGTTCGCTCTCCATCGCTGCCTCAATGCCCGTCTTTCCGGCATAATCGCCGCTGCGGTATTCGCCCTGATGTTTCTTCAGAAAGTCAGCATCGACTTCGGATACATAGCCCAAAAGATTTCCTCCAGCGTTGTAGGGGTATTCCCTGACACTTCTGGCCTGCCCTCTGAACCCGGGAAACTTGAATTCCACCTCAGCGAATTTCATATATCTCTCCGGCGGTAACTGTTTGAGGAAAGTAAGCGTCTGCCAGCCTATGCGCGTGCGGAATCGTTTGTATTCAGCCATTTTCTCCCGTACAAACAGCGTGTCTATGTCCAATATCCTGCAGAACGCGAGAGTGTCGAATTCCGTGACCTCGCGGGGGGTTACGAGAAGGTCGTAGACAACCTTGTTGCCGACAAGAATCCGATCATTGCGGTCGTGGATGATGCCCCGGGTCGGGTAGATGGTGGAATATACCATCGAATTGTTCGACGAGTCAATCTTGTAGCGGTCATCGATGATCTGGATGATGAAAAGCCTGACTATGAGAACGACCGCAGCCGCTCCCAGGCCAATCAGCAGTTTGTTTTTCCTGTCCAGAATCATTTGTCTAATCCCTTGTATTTCCGGTCGAAAATATGTGTATGACTATGGACTCGACAGGCAGGCTGGCAGCCAACGAGCATACGAGGCGCAGGGCACTGAAGCCTAATGTCCTTTCTCCGGCGCCATCGAGTGTGACATAGAGCAGCAGGAAAACTATCGTGGCCATTGTTGACAGGGCCAAGAGTCGTCCCCATCCGTTTTTCTTCACCGACAGAGCCTCCGTCCTGACCACAGTGTCCTCGCCGACAAAAAGTCTGACGAGTGGCTTCTGGAGGAGCGCCACCGGTACGAGCGAGGCCATGTTCAGACCAAGAACCCCGTCCGAGAGCCAGTCAACCGCAAAGCCAGCAGCGAAGGCAATCAACATGGTCATTTCTGTCCTCGCATGCAGGGGGAGAAAGACAACCAGAACCGGAAGCAGCGTCACTGTCACTAGCGGACCGAGAAACATGCAGTCGCAGATGATGGTCTGTGCGAGGACCAAGAGAATCCACGTCGCAACGAATTTAGTGTCAGTTCTTACCATTTCATCTGCCCTCCTTTTCCAACTTTTCCATTTCCCCGCGGTCGGCATTACTGACTATGGTCACATATTTCAGGCTTCTGAAGTCCTCGAAAAGTTCTACTTCAAGATTATAGGTGGCCCCGTCCTTTAGGCGTGAGCCCACCGTGACTCCGAGCGGTATGTCCTTGGGGAATATTGCGGAAAATCCGCTGGTATAGACCGTGTCCCCCAATTCCGTCACGAGATGGTGAGGTATCTCTTCAAGTGTCGCGTGCCTGTATCCATCCCAACTCAGCGGACCCACCGGGCCTTCCCGGCCGAGTCGCGCGCTGACGTTCATGTTGTAGTTGCGGAAACTGATGCCATAGCAATAGTGCTCGATGGCGTTCTCAACAATTCCGACCACGCCCTTTCCTGTAATTATGCCGGCTCCTGCCTGAACCCCGTCTGCAGTGCCCTTGTCAAGTATGATGTAATTGTGCTGGCGGTTGTTGCTTGCCTTGATGATTGTCGCAGGCGTGAATACGAACCTTCCTCCCCCGTAGCTGTCCTTCCATGAGACAGCGAGTTCTGCGGCTTCAATTTTGCCTTCCAGTTCCCGCACCCGTTCAGCGAGTCTCGCGTTTTCCGCAGCGAGCGAGTCGTTTTGCGCTGCGAGCCCGAAGTAGCCGCGCACCTTCTCTCCTCCGCCCCAGAGCACTGCCATGGCACTGTGCCCGACTCCCGAAATCCAGTTTCTCTGGAGTTCGTTCCCATAATGCAGAACGGCAATCGCAGCCGCTTCCAAGACGAGGAAAACGACTGCGGTCACTACTACTGATATGGGATTTCGCTTCTGCATCCGGCCGTGCTACCTCATTAGGAACGCGAAGTCGTCCGTGTGCTTCAAAGCCGTACATGTGCCCCGCGCCACGGCCCTCAAAGGGTCCTCCGCCACGTGGAACTGGATATTCACCTTGTCGGACAAGCGCTTTGCCAACCCGCGCAGGAGAGCTCCGCCGCCGGAGAGATAGATGCCGCCCTCGACAATGTCCGAGTATAGTTCCGGAGGGGTCTGCTCAAGGACGTGCAGCACTCCGGCCTCTATCCTCGCGATGGACTTGTCGAGACAAGTCGCAATTTCCTGATAGGTCACCGTCGCCTCGACAGGATGTGCCGTCATCAGGTTCGGCCCGTTCACCTTCATCGGCTCCGGTTCCTCTTCAAGCTTCGTAAGCACCGAACCAACGCGGATCTTGATCTGCTCCGCGGTAGCTTCGCCCACACGTATATTGTGCTGCTGGCGCATGAACTGCATGATATCACCGGTGAGCACGTCTCCAGCCACCTTGATGCTGTCCTGCACCACGATGCCGCCTAGCGAAATCACCGCAATTTCGGTCGTGCCGCCTCCGATGTCCACAATCATGTTTCCCCGTGCCGCCTGCACGTCAAGGCCGATTCCAACAGCCGCTGCCATAGGCTCGTAGATCAGGTAGAGATCCCTTCCTCCGGCATGTTCCGAAGAGTCGCGCACCGCACGTTTTTCAACCTCCGTACTGCCCGAAGGGATGCCGACGACCATCTTTATGTTCGGCTGGAAGAGCGACTTGCGCGTGCTGTTAATCTGCTTGATGAACCCTCTGATCATCATCTCCGCCGCATCGAAGTCCGCAATCACCCCGTCCTTGAGCGGCCTGACTGTCTTGATTTTCGGGTTTTCCTTTCCCTGCATCGTCTTTGCCTTCTGTCCCAGCGCGATTGGTTTTCCGGTCACGATGTCGATTGCGACGATGCTCGGTTCGTCCAGCACAATTTTGTCGTTCTGGAATATGACGGTGTTCGCCGTTCCGAGGTCAATCGCGAGCTCCTGCGTCAAGAATGAAAATGCCATATTCTCAATATCCTGCTAAAAAATTCAACTTCCAATTTTTTACATTTTGCGGACAATCTCCCGCCCCTACATTTCCCTCCATTTCGGTGCCCGCCAAAAATCTTGTAAAATTAGGCAAAAAAACTCATATTTGCGAATATATTTTCTCAATAGACCGAAAATACAGACATGGATAAGTATCTTATAGTCGTCGCAGGAGGGCGCGGTCTCCGTATGGGCGGTGAACTTCCCAAACAGTTTCTGAAAATAGGCGGGCGCGCCGTGCTTCATAGGACAATTGAGCGTTTCGTCTCTGCTTGTCCGGACCTCCGTGTCGTGACGGTGATGAACCCTGATTACATCGATTTCTGGAAAAACTATTGTCTAAGTTCAGGAATGGTCGTGCCCCAGATCATTGTGCGCGGTGGCATGACCCGTTTCCATTCGGTGAGAAATGCCCTTGAGAAAGTGCCTAGCGGAGCCGTTGTTGCGGTTCACGATGGCGTGCGCCCGTTCGTTTCCGAGTCGTTGATACGCAGAATGTTCGTTGCTGCCGAGAATGTCCCCGCACTCATTCCGGTCCTTCCCTGCACGGACACTATGCGAACTCTCGCGGCGAAAAGGGACGCCTCGGGCAATGAAGTCCTCGAAGCTCTTGACATTAAGGTGGATCGCTCAGTTCTCTATTCCGTCCAGACTCCTCAGATTTTCCATTCCGATGTTCTTAAGACCGCATATTTCCAGCCATACGACACCTCCTTCACCGATGACGCCTCAGTCATCGAGCGCAGCGGCGTCCCTCTCTCTTTCATAAAGGGTGAACGCCTGAACATCAAGCTCACGACCCGCGAAGACCTCCTCCTCGCCGACGCCATCCTCAATATGACCGGCGGTACATTTTAAATGGACAGCCGAAGACCTAGGGAGAAATTTTGCGAATTGTGTTTTGCAGAATACAACTTGGAGAGAGGGGCCCCGTCACTTTTTGCGGGAGGTGAAAATGGTGTTCTTGTACTCGTCGACGCAGACCTGTCTCTCGATAGGCTCATCTAACGAAATCATAGTATCTGTCGACTGCACGTAAGGCAGTTTCTGAATCGTGTTCACAAGCACCTGCATAAGGTGATCATGGTCGAAGCAGTATAGCTTGACGAGCAGTGCGTATCGACCAGTAACAAAGTGACATTCAACCACTTCCTGAACCTTTTCGAGCGCATCGACAACCTCCGGGTACTTGTTACCCTCGGAAATTGATATGCTCACGAACGCGCAGATGTTCAGTCCTATGGCCTGAGGTTTCACGAGGATTCTTGAGCCCGTAATGATTCCGTTGTTCTCCAACCTCTTGACTCTCTGGTGGATTGCTGCTCCTGAAACTCCGCACTCACGTGCGATTTCAAGAAAGGGAGTCCTCGCATTCTTGATGAGAAATGAGAGTATTTTCTGATCTATTTCATCGATGTGATAATTAATCATGATTACCAATTGTTATATAACCCGCCGCGAATATAACAAATTTTTCGTAAAACCGCGCATTGGCTTACGAACTTATGGGTTTTTCCTTTTGGGCAGGAGGTCTATTGAACAGTCATCGGCGACTCGAATCCTGTCAACTGCTTAGAAATATCCCAATCTACCTGACCTCATCCATCCGGTAGAGGCTGTGCCCCTTAATCTGCACTACAATCAGGTGCAGCGCTGTCTTCCCTGCAAGAGCCCTGACCGCCTTGCCCTCGCCGTAGCCCCGTATCTGCTCCACAGCCTCGTCCCACTGCTTCGCTGCCGTCTCCTCGGTTGCATCGGGCTTGAGGTACTTCAGCTCGACGATGTAGGCATGGGCCGTTGTGGCACAGCGGTGAAAGTCCGGCATTAGGAAAAAGTCGCAGTAGCCGT
>DJSA01000085.1:4960-5193 GCA_002438905.1 Bacteroidales bacterium UBA6346 | reverse complement strand
AAGATCGTCGAGGGCACGGTCGCCAACGTCCCGCCGCAGGGCGGCCGCAAGCACCCGCATCAGGAGTTCATTCAGATCGATACGCACAACATCCTCTTCATCTGCGGCGGCGCGTTCGAGGGCATAGAGCGCCATATAGCCCAGAGGATGAACACTCAGATAATCGGCTACGGGGTCTCTTCCAAGCCCAAGGTCGATAAGGATAATCTGCTCCGCTATGTCGAGCCTGCCGA
>DJSA01000085.1:0-4871 GCA_002438905.1 Bacteroidales bacterium UBA6346 | reverse complement strand
GACAAGCCGGCGCTGCTCCGCATACTCACCGAGCCTAAGAACGCCATCATCCGCCAGTATGAGAAGATGTTCGAGCTTGACGGAATAAAGCTTGAGATTGAGCCTGCAGTGCTTGAACTCATTGTGGATACGGCAATTAGCGAGAAACTCGGGGCGAGGGGACTGCGTGCTATCTGCGAACGGATAATGACCGACGCGATGTATGACGCCCCGTCGTCTAAGAGCAAGACTTTCAAGCTTACTCTTGAATACGCAAAATCAAAACTACGGACGGAATAAAAAGCGGATTGCTTCGTTACGCTCAACTTTTAAATCCTCACAACCACAAGGTTGCTCCGGTTGAAAAGATTTCGCAAGCCTTGCACTCCATCTCTTTATTCAATCCTAATACAATTTTTTATTACAATTATGGAAAAATACGTCAAGGACAATGAGCAGCGGTGGTTCGAGGAACTTTTTTCGCTGCTGCGGATTCCTTCGATAAGTTCGGATCCGAATCATAGGGGAGATATGCTGCGCTGCGCCGAAAGGCTGGCCGAACTGCTGAAAGAAGCGGGGGCTGATGAGTCTGCGGTTTATCCTACGGACGGGCATCCAGTGGTGTTCGGGCAGAAAACGGTTTCGCCGGAACTCCCGACTGTCCTTGTGTATGGCCATTATGATGTCCAGCCGGTGGATCCGCTCGAACTCTGGCATTCCGATCCCTTTGCGCCGGAAATTCATGACGGGGCAATCTGGGGCAGGGGAGCGAACGACGACAAGGGACAGTTGTTCATGCACATCAAGGCATTTGAATATCTTGTCCGCACCGGGCAGCTCCATCATAACGTCAAGTTTATATTTGAGGGTGAGGAGGAAATCGGCAGTCCGTCGCTTGCAAAGTGGGCGGAAGCCAACAAGGAAAGGCTAGCTGCATCTGTCATACTCGTTTCCGACACGACTATGATATCGGACAAGGTTCCGTCCATCAACTGCGGCATGCGCGGTCTTGCCTACCTTGAGGTGAAGGTCACCGGGCCGAACAAGGACTTGCATTCCGGCCACTACGGAGGCGCGGTAGCCAACCCGATAAATGTCCTCTGTGACATGATTTCATCCCTCATCGACAAGGACGGGCGCATCACCATTAAGGGATTCTATGACGATGTTGTGGAACTTTCCACCTCCGACCGCGCGCAGCTCGCCAGGGCTCCGTTCGACTTAGAAGAATACAAGAACTTCCTCGGAATCAAAGAGGTGAAGGGCGAGAAAGGCTACACCACTCTTGAACGCACCGGCATCCGCCCATGTCTTGATGTCTGCGGCATCTGGGGCGGTTTCACAGGCGAAGGTTCCAAAACTGTTCTTCCGTCCGAGGCTCACGCGAAAATCTCCATGCGCCTGGTCCCGAATCAGGACAGCGCGACAATCAGCAGGCTTTTTACGGAACATTTTCTTTCCATTGCACCGCCTTATGTGAAGGTGGAGGTAAAGACTTGCCACGGAGGCAATGGATTCCTCATCCCGATTTCCTCGCATGCCTATCAGGCCGCGTCCCGTGCCATGTCCGAGGTCTATGGCGTTGAACCGGTGCCTTCACGTGGCGGCGGCAGCATCCCGATTCTCGCCGACCTCCAGCACATCCTCGGCATAGACCCGCTTCTGATGGGCTTCGGTCTCGAACGCGACACCATCCACTCACCAAACGAGTCCTATCTCCTCTCTCAATTCTTTGCAGGCGTACGCTCTATTGCGCTGTTTTACAGATATTATTGACGGCCAGGCATGGAAACAGGGATACTGATATTGGCCATATTGCTCTCTTTGGGGGCTGGCGGAGCCATCTCTTGGGCGGTGTTTCATGGCAGGCTCTCCGAAGCCAAGTCCCGGATTGACGTGCTTTCCGCGCAGAATGAAATGCTGAAGACGGCGCGGGAAGATGACGAACGTCATCATAAGGAAAGCCTTGAGGCTCAGGAGGCTCGCTTTGCCCAGACACTTGCACGCGTGACGGCCGAGCTCAAGACCGCGACCGAGGACATGCTGAAGCAGCGGCAGAAGGAATTTTCCCAGTCGAGTGCGGAGAACATAGGGCAGATAGTCGGGCCTCTTAAGGACACCATCGACAGAATGAAGCAGGCCATGAACGACAGCACCCTGAAGCAGACTGCCATGAGCGGGGAGATGAAGGCCGGCATCGAAAACATGATGAAGATGAGCGAGGCAGCGCGTAAGTCCGCCGATGAACTCGCCCGAGCATTCCGTCATGGCAATAAGGTGCAGGGCGACTGGGGCGAGGCTGTTCTTGATGAACTGTTGCAGTCTCAGGGACTTACGAGAGGTGTTCATTATGACGTTCAGGCAGTTATACGGGATGCCGATGGCAAGACCGTGCGTTCTGAAAGCGGCGGGACGCTCCGTCCGGATGTCATTCTGCACTTGGATCAGAACCGCGATGTCATCATAGACTCCAAAGTTTCCCTTTCGGCGTTCATGGACTATGTGAACGCCTCCGATGAACAGGAACGGAGCAGGGCTCTTGCAGCTCACCTCGCCAGCCTGAACTCGCACGTCAAGGAACTTTCGGCAAAGGACTACTCTTCGTATGTCAAGGCTCCGAAAGTCTGCATGAACTATGTGATTATGTTCGTCCCGAATACCGGTGCCTTGTGGACTGCGCTGAACGCCCAGCCGGACCTGTGGAGGCAGGCTATGGAAAAGAATGTGTTCATCGCAGACGAGCAGACTCTTTATGCCGCGCTGCGGATAATAGATATGACATGGACGCAGATAAAGCAGGTTGAAAGCTACCAGAAGGTCTTTGCGCTGGCAGACGAGATGATGGATCGTGTCGGGCAGTTCATGAAAAAATACCGGGACGTCGGTGACGCTCTGTCCAAGGCCCAGAAACTCTACGAAGAGGGAGGGAAGAAGCTCGAACCTTCTGGGCAGAGCATACTCCAGACATGCGCGAAGCTCGAGAGACTCGGTGCGCGTCAGAGCACGAGAAATCCGCTGCCGCAACTTTCCTCTGCCGAGCCGACTGAAGAACCCGGTGAAGCGGACGGGCATGATGCATGGCTTTGACATATATGAACTTTTCTCATAGCTCAAAACAACTGAACAAAAAACTAAACAGTTTCTTAGCGTTTATTAATATCTTTGCAGGCTGAAATTTAATAATATACCAATGGCACAAAAACCTTCGATTCCCAAGGGAACAAGAGACTTCGGCCCGGCAGAAATGGCCGGACGTAACTATATCTTCGACACAATACGCTCTGTATTCAGAACTTACGGATATGCTCCGATTGAGACTCCGTCTATGGAGAACCTTTCCACGCTGATGGGAAAATATGGGGAGGAGGGCGACAAGCTGCTCTTTCGCATTCTGAACTCTGGAGAGGCATTCAACGGAATCGATTTTACGGAATATGAAGTTGAGCCGTCGGAGTCCGACAATCCGGAGAAAGGACCTTTCTACAACTGCCGTGCACTTACTAACCGTGTGTGCGAGAAGGGTTTGCGCTATGACCTGACGGTGCCTTTCGCGCGTTTTGTAGTCCAGCACCAGAACGAGCTCTCGTTCCCGTTCAAGAGGTTTCAGATTCAGCCGGTATGGCGCGCCGACCGCCCTCAAAAAGGCCGCTATCGCGAGTTTTATCAGTGTGACGCGGATGTGATAGGCTCGACTTCACAGCTTAATGAACTGGAACTTGTGCAGATTGTGGACAGGGTATTCGGTCTTTTCGACGTGCGCGTGTGCATAAAGATTAACAACCGCAAGGTGCTTACGGGCCTTGCCGAAATCTGCGGTTTCCCGGACAAGGTCGTGGACATCACGGTTGCCATCGACAAGATTGACAAGATTGGACTTGAGGCGGTTGAGGCCGAGATGCTGGAGAAGGGGCTTACTGGGACGGCTGTGAAGGTCATCGAACCAGTGCTTCAGATGAGCGGCACAACTGCGGAGAAGATTGCCCTCATGCGCTCCCTGTTTAATGGAGGCTCAGCGTCCGGACTTGTTTCAGAAACTGGGCTCAAGGGCATTGACGAACTTGAAGAACTTTTTGACTACATTGACGCGGCCGGGATTTCACAGCAGGTGGAGATAGACCTTTCGCTTGCCCGTGGACTTAACTATTACACTGGGGCCATCTTCGAGGTGAAGGCGCTTGACTTTGCCATAGGAAGCATCTGCGGCGGTGGACGATATGATAATCTTACCGGAATATTCGGTCTTCCGGGCATGTCCGGAGTGGGAATATCCTTCGGTGCCGACCGCATCTACGACGTGCTCAAAGGCCTGGATAAATTCCCGAAGGACGTGACTGACAGCGCAAAGGTTCTTTTTGCCAATATGGGGAAGGACGAGGTGAAATATCTCATCCCGATTGTGAAGGCTCTCCGTGAGTCGGGCGTGGCGTGTGAGATTTTCCTAGAGTCCGGCAAGCTCAAGAAGCAGTTTGACTATGCTGATCGTCGGCACATTCCGTTCATCTCCATCTGCGGAGGAGACGAGGCTGCGGCGGGGCAGGTGAATTTCAAAAATTTGGCGACGGGGGAGCAGCAGGCTTTCGGCAAGGCTGACATTGTTGGGATGATGGCGTTCCTCGGGTTGTAAGGCACTTTCGGCCCGGCACCGAGCCTACCTGTTTGCATCCTGGAGGCAAATCAGAGAAAATGTTGCAAAAAGTTTAACAAAAGTTTGCAGCGTCAAAAAATTATTGTACCTTTGCAATCCCATTCGGGAAAAGCACGTTTGACGTCACTTCCGGAGTGGGCAAAGACAAAATTCCTGAATAGCTCAGTTGGTTAGAGCATCTGACTGTTAATCAGAGGGTCGCAGGTTCAAGTCCTGCTTCAGGAGCAACATCGCGGGGTAGAGCAGT
>DJSA01000127.1 GCA_002438905.1 Bacteroidales bacterium UBA6346 | reverse complement strand
AAAAAGTGTCAAAGATGAGAAGTTACTCACAAAACCCGAAAGCGGCAAAAATTATTTTTATAGCGACGCGGCTTTCCGGAACTCGGTCAAAGAGTCCAATGGCTATTGCTCCAGTTGCAGATGACGGAAATTGCAGTACCCGTCAATGGGCTGTTGGCTTTCCTGTTCTCCATCATAAATTACCGATGTTCGTTTGAGCTGATTTCCCAAAAGAGATTGCAGATAGTGTAAATGCTTGAAATAGTCGGTGTTGAATGTCATACCCGCCTTTATCTCGTAGGCTTCGAGGGAGCCTTCCTGCAACAGCCTCAGTACATCTACCTCGCGCTGCGATTTGTCTCGGTAGAAAAAGAGACTTTCCTGATACCCGAGGTTTGCTCCATGTTTGAGAATGTCGTTCACGACCATATTCTCAAACAGGCTCCCGCGCTGCGGATGCACATCAAGTTGTTCCACCGTGTTGATTCCGAGCAGATAACTCGCCAGACCGGTGTCATAAAAATATAGCTTTGGAGTCTTTGTGAGCCGTTTGCCGAGATTTGCATGGTAGGGCTGAAGCAGATAAACCATATATGAGGTGGAGAGCACACTCAGCCAATTTTTAATGGTCGGCACGCTCACGCCCACTTCTACTGACAGCGCTGATGCATTGAATTCCTGACCGATTCGTCCTGCGGCAAGGCGAATGAACATCTGGAACGCCTGCAGGTCTTTCAGGTTCACGAGTGACCGCACATCTCTCTCGATGTATGTCGTGTAGTAGTTGCTCAACAATATTTGACGCCCCTCCAATCCTACGGACCAGATTGCGGGGTATCCGCCGCGCAGCAACATTTCCGAAGTCCCGACATCAGGACGGGCTGACAGGATTTCCTCCGTAGAAAGCGGAAGCAGAGACATTACTGCCGTACGTCCTGCCATTGACTGAGTGGTGTGTTGCATCAGTGAGAAATTGTTACTGCCTGTGACAATAAACTTCCGCTCGTTTCCGTTTATACGGTCTTCATCCACAGTCACTTGCAGATATGAGAAAATCTCGGTGAAATTCTGTGCCTCGTCGATGATTACTCCTTCGGGATATTTTGCAAGAAACGCCTTGGGATCCATGCGTACCTCCGCAAGTGTGGACGCATCCTCAAGATTGGTGTAAGGAAGATTGGAGAAAACAGTTCTGCATAGTGTGGTCTTGCCAGACTGCCGGGGACCGGTCAATGTAATTACTGGCAAATATTTGAAGAGGCTCTCAATGGATGAGGCCATAGTCCTGTTTATCAATGGAATACTCATTGTGTAGCCAAATTTAAAGTTGAACTTTATATTTGTCCACAAATATAGTTAAATTTCTATAACTCCGAGAATTGCATTGTTCTAATTCCGATAAATCAGAGATTTTGAGCGTTTGAAATCCGATAACTTATCCATATGAATAAAACAATTTAAAAAAAAGTAAAAATATTTTTGCATCTTTGCAGACTGTTTCGGCGGCGAGGCAAGTGCCGCCGGGATAAATTTGAAACATATTTTGTAATATAGAGCTTAGCTCTTGTTCCTGATCGTCGAAATCTGGTAAATTTCAATAAGAAGAGGGAATAAGATGCGAAGGTTCACGCTTAGGCGTAACTGTTCGTGCTTATCTTCTTGAGGTCTTACCAGAGCCTGACGGGTCTAAGCAAGAATGGTTTACGCCTTTTCTTTTGCTTAAAAAGGGCAACGGCGGCTCATAATTCAGGAGACCGCCCAGATGAAAAAAGACCCACAGGAACTGATAGCCCGCATCCGGAAAGACCCGTATCTGAGCCGGGAGGAGAAATCGCAGTTGATAGAATCTCTGCGGAAGACTAAACGGTATGGTCTTGTTTGGGAGGAGAAGCGGGAGGAAGTTGAGGAAAGGCAGCGGGACCGGATTCCTGTTCTGACGGAGGTCAAGGAACGGGCGATTGTCAGTGATGCGGCGGATGCTCCGAACCATATTCTCATCGAGGGCGACAACCTCGACGCGCTCGTCGCCCTGACCTACACCCACGAGGGCAAGATAGATGTAATCTACATCGATCCGCCGTATAATACTGGAAATAAGGATTTTATCTACAACGATTGCTTTGTCGATAAGGAAAGTCCCTACCGGCACAGTTTGTGGCTCTCGTTCATGTCCCGCAGGCTAAAAATAGCGAAGCGTCTCCTTTCGGACAAAGGCGTAATATTCATATCAATAGATGACAATGAGCAGGCGCAATTGAAACTGCTGTGCGATGAGATTTTCGGGGATTCCAACCATATATCGACTTTGATATGGAAAAGTAAGAGTGGGGGAGCGAATGATTCAAAATATATCGCATCGGATTCTGAGTATATTTTTGTTTACTGCAAGTCTGAGACACACTTTGAATTGGGAAAGGATAAAGGAGGCTCTGTTACAACACAATATAACAGACAGGATGAGAAAGGTGATTATTCTTTAGATAGATTGGATAAGCAAAGCATCAGATATTCGTCGTCATGTGACTATGAAATAGTTGGCCCAGATGGAACAATATATCGTCCGCAGCATAAAGACCCTGCAAGGCCGAACGCATCTTGGCGTTGGGGGAAAGATACTGTGGAGGAGAGGTACGATGAACTCGTCTTTGAGAACGGCCATGTTTATACAAAGAACTACCGCAAAGATGAGATAATCCCTCGGAATCTATTGATAGACGAGCGTTTCGGAAGAACTAGGACGGGGAAGACAGATTTGTTTTCAATCATTGGTGCGAATGGTTTTAATAATCCGAAGCCACCAAAGCTAATATACTACCTTGTAGGCTTGTTCCCAGATAACA
>DJSA01000052.1:547-5717 GCA_002438905.1 Bacteroidales bacterium UBA6346 | reverse complement strand
TCTTTCTCATCCTTTTCGGTCTGTATTTCGATTTCATCGCCCTTTCTGCGTTCGGCATAGCCCAAGCAAGGTTGGGCAAGGTTTCTTAAAATCCTATACGTTGTTTTTGAGCAGCCGTATTTCGGGCAGGACTATCGGAGTTTCAAGATATTTTGGGGCGCCGTTTGTCTTGTCAGGATTCTCGTGGTGCCAGAACAGGAGGAACCTGACTCTTGAAGAGATTGGCACATAGCCCTTTTGCTGAAGTTTTGACAGCTTTGTGCGGAAGGCTTCGGAGAATCGGCCGACTTGCTGTGAATATCCGTTAACCGTGGTGTAGAGCCGGTCATCTATTACATTCAGCGCATCTCCGGAACGAAGTTTTGAGATTATGTCCGACTTCCCCTTGAAACAGTCCAGATGCAAGTCCCTGTGCGAGAGCTGAAGCATGAGTTCGTCCGGTTCGGCATATGACGTCGAGTCATTTTCAATGGAAAGTACGGCGCATGAACCGCCTCCAACGGCGAGTCCCGGAATGCCGTGGAATATGTCTCCGTCAAAATGAACCGACAAGTTTGTCTTCGCCCTTGTCATTCCGACGTACATGACACGTCGTTCCCAGTCGGTAATCTGTGTCATGCCGCGAAGGAGAAGATACACATTGTCAAACTCACGCCCTTTCGACTTGTGAACAGTCGAGACGACAACCTCATTTTTGGCAGCCTTGCAGAAGTCGCTGAGTTCGGACTCTCCGAAGAAATTGAAAAGGTCCGAGACATAACGTTTGGACGGATATTCCTTCTCAAACGCGCCTATGCATGACAACGCCGTTTCAAGGCTTGAACTCCCGGCAAATTCGCGTGTCGTCAGTTCCATGGCGTGCGTCCACACATTGTCAGGAATTATCGTGGAACAGTTTGCACGGATGTCTGAGTAAAAGAGGTGAAGTTCGGCAAGGTCATGGAGGCTGAAGCTGTCATTCGACTGAATCAGACGAGCCTTCACTCCCCTGCGGTTAAGCATGGCCGAAACCACCAGGGCATCGTCATTCGTCATTGTCAGGACAGCCGAACTTCCGGAAGCGTGCGCCGCAAGAATCTCATCAACGACAGCCTGCCCGTAATGCCCTGCAGGATGTCGTACAAGGCGGACACGACCGCATCCGCCGACCACACATCTGATGGGTTCGGACTTCAGCCTGTTGCCGATTGTACGCGCAAACGAATTGGCAAGGGCGATTACCGGCTGACAGCTCCTGAAATTCTCCAGCATATTATAGACCTTCGCATTGAACTCGCTTATCAATAGTCCCATATACCTTGAGTCCGAACCTCGGAACTCATATATGTTCTGGTCGTCATCCCCGACGGCAATCACCCTCATGTCGTCATTGTTGCGTACAAGTTCACGAACGAGGGCAAATTCGTCCTCACTCATGTCCTGCGCCTCGTCAATGACAAGTATCGACTTCGTAATCCGGCTACGTTCCACCTGACTGTCCATGACGGCATTGACAGCCTTATCTACAACATTCTCCGAATCGTCGATTGAACCGACCTTGCCGAGCAAATCAAAGCAATAGGAATGGAAAGTCCTTATCTCAACATACTCGGCCGCATTGCCTATCAGTTCGCGAAGCCTCTTGTGAAACTCCGTCGCCGCGGCACGGGAGAATGTCAGCATCAGAAGCTGCTCGGACTTGACGTCTTCCATGAGTATCAGCGAGGCGAGCTTCCGCACGAGGACATAGGTCTTCCCGCTGCCCGGGCCAGCCGGGACAACGATAAACCGAGAGTCCCTGTCATTTATTATCGCGGACTGCGAAGGCGTCAGACTTCCGAATATTTCCCGATATTTCTGAGGACTGACATTCCGGTCTATTTCCTTCTGCTCCCTGTCATCAAAATACTTCTTGACAAACGCTTTGAAATCCATCATAAAATAGTCGTGTACAAACCCCAGCGCGGCCTTTTCGTCAGAAACCATCATATTTGCATATTTCCCGACAATATGAATTTGCCGTATGCGCTGCCGGTAGAATGCGTCAAGATTCAGGTAGTCTTCCTTTCGATAGCGGCTGCGGTTGTCGTGGTTGAGCCGTTCTTAGAGAACCGTGTAGTGCAGATTAGTCCGCGTAGCATCCGTAGTAAAACGCCTGAGTCGAAGACCGAGCCTTTCCTGAAAATAATCCGTTATATCGCTGATCACCTTGGGCTTGGCCGTTGCCGTGAAACATGACACGGGAATGGGCTGTTCAAGTCCCTTTGCTTCCTGAAGCGACTTTATGAAATCGGCTATATGGAGATATTCTATCCGGAAGTCCTGTCCCCAAGCCGAAAAACAGTGAGCCTCGTCAATGACAAAGCGCGACACCGTGCGGGACATTAGAATCTTCTCTATGGTCTTCGAACGCAGCTGTTCCGGAGCGATGTAAAGCATCGAAGCCTCACCGCTGCGCACGCGTTCAAGGGCATCACGCCTCTCAACGGGCGAGAGCAGCCCGTTTATATAGACGGCATCGGATATTCCCTTCTTCTCAAGGTTCTCGACCTGGTCCTTCATCAGAGACTGGAGAGGAGAAATCACTATCGTAAGCCCACGCACGGTCTCTCCGGCAACGAGTGCAGGCAACTGGAACGTCAGAGACTTGCCCCCTCCGGTGGGGAATATCGCGAGCAGCGATTCTCCCCCGATTGCCGCACGCACTGCGTTCTCCTGCAGAGGCTCGTCATTGAACTTTCTGAAATGCTCATATCCGAACCATTTCTTCAGTGCCCTTTCCGGATTGAAGGCAGCGGAACAGTATTCACATGACGGAGTCCCGCAATTTTTGTTTCTCAGAGCATATATGATTTTTTCTACCGCAGGATAATTTTTCAGAACCCATGCCGGGGTTATGGAATTGCGGTCACGGGTCAGGATTACGGCTGTAGCGTAGGCGCATTCAACCCCATTTTCCCGCGCAAACTGTTCAATGTCAGCATTTTCACAGACAAGACCCGTCAGAGCGGCCCGAATGCTGCCAGACAGCGGCTTTCTCAGAAAGGAGAGCCTCCACCCGGTTGAATAATCGACAGACTTGAAGAATCCGCTGAAATGCTCGTCACCTGATGTGAGGTCATAGTAAAGCGACTGCAATGATTCCGGAAGGCGTCCGAATGCCTCCACCTCGTCTTCATAGAGAATCTTGGCCTTCCTCGCGTCATTCAGAGGATTGTTAAGTTCCTCGGAATCAATCTTGTCATCCTTGAGAAGCCTGTGATAGGGCCGCATGGGAAAAAGGAGAGGCGAAAGATAAAGAGTGTCTATGACCTTATAGTTTTTCTTGAGGAACGGACGCAGATATTTCAGGTCATGTTCGATGATGTTATGACCGCACAGATATTCACAGTCGCCGATAAAATCCGCAAAATCAGCGACTTTAGCAGAATGAAACGACTCCTCGCCCTTAATTGCGCCAAGGTCAAGAATCTTCCCCCGTCCTCCGACCTCAAGGTCTATGAAGGCTACCTTTTTCATCTGTCGTAATGCCTGCTCTCAGTTAATATCTGAATCCGGAACTATATGAACCGCCGATGCTCCTCCGAATAGCGGTAGCCGGCCTTCAGGAGCTTAGCTTCCAGAGCTGCCCGGTCCTCGTGGAAATACCAGCATATCTGGTCAAGGTTGTCGAACTCCCCGTCACGGAGGAGAAAATTTATGGCCGACACCAGCATCGGCATGTCATTCTTTGGCAGATGGTCCATTTTTTCAATTCATTTTTTGTTGTGGAACCTAACTCATCATTTTCTCAAGTTTCGCGACGACGTCCTTCAAGTCCGGAAGAAACGTCGTGTGATCCAACAGATATCCGTCCCGCCCGTCCGCGAGGATGCGATAAAGTTCCGGAGACATTTCCATCGCATACGAGGCAACTGCATATTCGATGTCATCGCGTTGTGACGGGGAGCTCGAATACTGATAGACCCGCAATTTCTGATGAAATATGCAGTAGGCCGATTCCACAGCCGCACGCGAAACACTCCCCTCTTTCGATGGGGTCATATTCTGCTTGTGTACACACATCGTTCAATCGCATTGAAATACAAAGATATGCAAAATTTACACATTTTAGGCGTTACGAATGATTAATCGGCATGGCTGAGGCGATATGTGTCTGTAAATCCAAAGCTGAGTGCCGGTAGAAGCAGCGACCTCAGATTCAGTGATCGACGACGAGCCGAGGAACGGGTCCTTCCTGCCCCACTGGTAGAGGAGACCGAGCGCTCCGACATCGCCTAGGGCTGCGCTTGTCGCACCGAGATTGCGGTCCATCATCGTGCCGGCGTTGTTGTAGTACTCCTGCTTCTTCCAACCCGCCTTCGAGCACCAGACTCGTCAAGACCGCAGGACTGGACAAGAGCCAGCCCAACAATCATCAGAATTGAAAACTGTCTTTTCATCTTAAAAGATGTTTGAATTTTTGTTCGATTTTTAATCGCCACTTTTCTGCGTTCGGCATAGCTCAAGCAAGCGTGGCTCTGCTCTCACTTATCGAATATTGTTGCTTCACTGGATTGTCGAAATAGTAAGCCCACGAAGCATACCAAGACCATATGTCCCCTTCCATCGTGTCTGCGGCGCATCATAGTTTTTCAAGTTCTCCTTTTCCATAGTTTAAGTATGACAACGATTTCGGCGGCAAATATCCCCCCCCCATTCGGAAAAAACAAGGCATTTATGAAAAAATGGTTTTAAGATGCTCCCCGGAAAAATAGCGGCAGGTGACCGATTTTTTGTATATTTGCAGGTTGTGTGACTTATTAAACGGCTATGGCATCATACAAGCTCATACCTTACGGGATTTCCGATTTCGCGCAGGTGCGTGAAGAGGACAAGTATTATGTGGACAAGACAATGTATCTTTCCAAAATGGAGGCTGCTGGGAATTTTCTGTTCCTCATCAGACCGCGTCGGTTCGGAAAGAGCCTGTTCCTGTCCATGATGAGGTATTACTACGACATTCTGGAAAAGGACAATTTCAGCAGTCTGTTTTCCGGACTCTGGATTGAGAAGAATCCGACTCCGCTTATTGGAGAGTTCCAGGTGCTGTACTTGGACTTTTCGAGGGTAGGAGGAGACATCGACACGCTGTCTCAGAGTTTCGATGTCTATTGCAGCGCCGTGTCTGAGGACTTCGCAAGGAGGTACG
>DJSA01000052.1:0-424 GCA_002438905.1 Bacteroidales bacterium UBA6346 | reverse complement strand
GCCAAGAGGATGAAGAGGAAGCTCTACCTCATCGTCGATGAATACGACAACTTCACGAATGTCGTGCTGAATGTCAAGGGCGAGCAGGTCTATCATGCCATGACACACGCCGAGGGATTCTATAGGAGCGTCTTCAAGCAGTACAAGGGGATGTTCGACAGGATTCTCATGATGGGCGTGAGCCCCGTCACCATGGACGACGTCACCAGCGGCTACAACATCGCCACATCGCTCACCCTCGACCCCGACTTCAACATGATGCTCGGCTTCAGCGAGACGGAGGTGAGGGATATGATTCGGTATTATCAGAGCGTAGGAGCGCTGCATGCCGACGAGGACGCGCTAGTTGCCCAGATGAAGCCTTGGTATGACGGGTACTGCTTCAGCCGGAGAGCGCTCAAGACCGACCCGAAGATGTACAACA
>DJSA01000119.1:16377-17895 GCA_002438905.1 Bacteroidales bacterium UBA6346 | reverse complement strand
ACCGCCTTTTAGGCGCCCCGTCCTATTTTGTCGCTGCCTCAATCTTCTTCATCAGCGCGAACATAATCAGAGCCGCGATGAGACAGAGGGCGATGAGTATGCCCCAGTTGTACATCAGAGGAATCTTGTTCCAAAGCATTGAAGGAATGGAGCTTAGGTAGTTTCCTATTGCTGTAGCGGCGAACCAGCAGCCCATCATAGCACCCTTATATTTAGGAGGGGCGACCTTCGACACGAACGAAATTCCCATAGGGGACAGAAGAAGTTCAGCGAATGTGAGGGTGAGGTAAGTCGAAATGAGCCAGCTTGGACTCAGAATGCTCTGGGTTTCGCCTTCCCCAAGATCCATAGGAGACGTGAGCCCGAACGAAGCAAGCGTGATGATGACGAAGCCTAGAGCGGCCACAAGCATTCCGAAGGCGATTTTCTTCGGCGCGGAAGGTTCCTTGCCCCTTGCGGCAAGCGCACCGAAGATTGCCATTGAGACAGGAGTCAGGGCAACAACGAAGAACGGGTTGAACTGCTGGAAGTCGGAAGGCTGCGCATAAAGCGGGTTCGGAGTGTTATAGAAATAGAGGAGTATGGCGCCGACCCATAAGACGAGTGTTGAGACACCGGAAATGACTTTTCCCTTCTTTGTCTCTGACTGGAAGATGCCGAATGCCGTGTATACGGAAACTGCGATGAGGGCAAGAATCCAAATGTTGAACCACAGCCTCATAGGCCCCGTGACGGTGAGATCAGTATACTTTTTCGCAAAGAACGTGAGCGCCGAACCGTTCTGATGGAATGCCATCCAGAAGAAAATCACGACAGCGAACACAAGGAACAGAGCCACAAGGCGGTCTTTCGTCTGCTTTGGTGTGAGTTCCTCAACAGGTGCGGAAGTAGCCTTGCTCTGCTTTGCCGTAACATCGGCGTGTTTGAACCAGCTGCGGCATGAGTAATAAATCGCTACAGAGAGAATAAGAGAGACACAGGCCACGCCAAAGCTAAGTCCATATGCGTCTGAAAGAGCCGACAGATATACCGGATCCTGGCAGGCCGCATCGTAGACGAATCCATGCCTTGCGAGCACCACCTCAGTGATTTTTCTTGCCATTGACGGGGCGAACATCGCACCGATGTTGATCGCCATATAGAAAAGGCTGAACGCAGCGTCACGCTTCGAGGCGTATTTCGGATCATCGTAAAGGTTACCGACAAGAACCTGAAGGTTCCCCTTGAACAGACCCGTTCCGACAGCGACAAGCGCAAGACCGCCAAACATCACCAATTTGGCCGCCAGCCCATTGCCGACTGGAAGAGATAGGGAGAGATAGCCGAGGAACATCACGGATATACCGATTGTCACGCATTTTCCGTAACCGATCTTGTCGGCAAGTATACCACCCACAAGAGGCATGAAGTACACTCCCGCGAGGAAGATTGCATAAACCTGCCCGGCAGCAGCCTCGCTCCATCCGAAGCGGGCCTGCATCAGCAGGGTGAGAATCGCCAGCATGGTGTAGTAGCCGA
>DJSA01000119.1:15565-16332 GCA_002438905.1 Bacteroidales bacterium UBA6346 | reverse complement strand
TTTGGTTGTCCTTTAAACATATTGTCTTTCTTTTAGTTATGATTCAACACTAATACTCCTCCCTACCCGCTCTTGAACGACAAGGTGAGGAACTCCCGCTTATTTCTCCGGTATCGCGGCGAGGACAGCCTTGAGGAAATCCCAGGCCTTGGCAACAGACGGGATGTTAGCGCGCTCGTCGGGAGAGTGCGGGCTGAGGAGGGTCGGTCCGAATGAGACCATGTCCCAATGCGGATAGGCACCGCTGAGAATGCCACATTCGAGTCCGGCATGGATAGCCATGACGGCCGGTTCCTTGCCATAAAGATCGTGATATACTTTCTTCATGGTCGCAAGAATCGGTGAAGATGGGTTCGGAGCCCAGCCGGAATAGCCGCCCGTGAACTCGGTCGAGATACCCGCGAGTTTGAACACAGCATCGAACTTCTCCGCAAGAGCCTCCTTCGCGGAATCGACAGAACTTCTCATCAGGGTCTTGAGCGAGAAATCGCCCTTCTCTATCTTCACGACAGCAAGGTTGTTGGAAGTCTCCACAAGCCCAGGGATGTCGCTGCTCATCCTCTCCACGCCGTCAGGGCAGGCAAGGAGCGCACGAACAAAGCGCAGGGCATCCTCCTCGGGAACATAGAGGCACTCGCTGTGGTCACAGCACTCCCCTTCCGCACATCTGTATGGTTCAAAGACCATTTGCGCGTCAGGATCGGTCGTTGCATACTCGGCTTTGATTGCCGCGAAAGTCTCCTCTGCGACCCGCTTTGCCTCAGCCA
>DJSA01000119.1:14937-15526 GCA_002438905.1 Bacteroidales bacterium UBA6346 | reverse complement strand
CCTTTGCCGCAGGGACATAGACAGTCGCGAACGCCTCACGAGGGATAGCATTACGAAGCGTACCTCCCTCAAGATCAAGAAGTTTCACATCAGCCTTGGTAATGAGAGCATAGAGAACACGCGCAATAACCTTGTTGGCATTGGCGCGATAAAGGACAATATCCATCCCAGAATGTCCTCCCTTGAAGCCCTTAACTGTAAGTGACCAGCACTCCCAGTCCTTTGCCGGCTCCTCGGGAACATATTTCGTGAATGCTGAAGCATCAAGTCCTCCGGCACAGCCGACATAAAGCTCGCCTTCGGTCTCGGAATCAAGGTTGATGAGGATATCGCCCTTCAGCACGCCCGGCTTAAGAGCCTGCGCACCTGTCATCCCGGTCTCCTCGTCAAATGTCACGAGAACTTCGAGAGGCCCGTGCTTGATGTCGTCGGATTCGAGCACAGAAAGCGCCATTGCAACTCCAAGCCCGTTGTCCGCTCCGAGAGTGGTGCCCTTGGCGCGAACCCAGTCACCATCGATGTATGTTTCAATCGGGTCTTTCCCAAAGTCATGCACTGTGTCGGCATTCTTCTGTGGGACCATATCCAT
>DJSA01000119.1:0-14826 GCA_002438905.1 Bacteroidales bacterium UBA6346 | reverse complement strand
CATGGCTCACTCCCCAGTCATACAGATACTTAGCAATTTTTTCCTCATGCTTTGACGGCCGAGGAATACGCGTAAGCGCGTAAAAATTCTTCCACACTATCTGTGGATTCAAATCCCTAATTGTCATATTAGTCATATTTTAACATTTCCCTCAAAACTATTTCTTCTCCACAGGGACAAGTTCATCGAAGACACGCTCATGACCAAGCTGCGGAATGACCACACGTCCCTGAAGAATCACATTCGCCCCATCACGCATCTTCAGAACACACTCCGCCGGTACAAATTCAGACTTTGCCTCCCAGCGGAAACCTTTCGGAGCCTTCTTTTTTTTCTTCTTCGAAGCAACCGACGTCTCAACCGTTTCCGGGACATTGTCTGGGATCAGTTCAATGGTAACCATGCGTCCTTCAAGATGCTCTGCCGGTAGAAGCCCATTTTCGGAAATGCGGAAAGCCACGTA
The DNA here is from genome assembly GCA_002438905.1 of Bacteroidales bacterium UBA6346. Taxonomy (GTDB): domain Bacteria; phylum Bacteroidota; class Bacteroidia; order Bacteroidales; family UBA932; genus Cryptobacteroides. Next base: position 14,363 of record DJSA01000119.1, on the reverse strand, counting down.
GAGATGGCTATCTTCTCCTGCCTTCGGAAGCACCATAAACTCACCCTCCAGTTCCTCGGTGATAGTGTAGCCGAAGAAAAGTTTCATAAGTTCGGCCTCCTGACGTGCAAACTCATTGAGCGTAAGGCTCAAACTCTCGGCGGAAAGAGACATGTCCGTGTCACCGGTAAGTATCTGGTAGCGCTTTTGCCGAATGTCAATGATTTGGTCAGCAGCCTTGGCTGCGGAGAGTTCAATGCTACGCTGTCCGACACTGGACTTCAAAAGAGGTACATAGGAAAAGTCGGCCTTTTTACGCTGCTGTTTACCGAATGCAAAACTGAGTTCATCCGCAGAGACAGGCCTCGGAACAACTTTCACTGACGTCAACGTTGTCGCCACCGAGGATGACTGCTCTGCTTCCACGCCAAGATATTTAACGGAGTATTTCGCATACGGACCGGAATAAAATCTCTCCCGTACGGCAGTGACACCAACTTTCAAGGCAACCGGTTCCTGCGCATGGGCTGAAACTCCGAGAACGCCTGCAATAAAAATCAGTAATATACGTTTCATATCAAAAATAATTTCAGTCTTTCCATCTCTTGTGAGACCACAGCCAGTTGGCCGGACAGCGGTGTATCTCGGCTTCGAGAAGATCGTAATACTTTAGGATTATGTCCTTAGGCGCCATTTCGGAAGCATTCATGCAAATCGGGCTGAACGAGATATCGTAATGCCCTCGCTCCGTACGATCAAAGTTCATGTAGAGGACAGCGGAACCGAGTTTGTGGGCGACTTCCGCTGGTCCGAGAAAGGCCTTCGTCGGCTGGTTCATGAACGTTCCTATACTTACTGCCGAAATCTCCGGAGACTGGTCTATGTTAAGGAAATATGTCAGACGGTCATTGCGGTNNGTTAAGCAAATAGACAAGATGCTCCTCACGATGTGTCAGCATGTAGCGAAGCAGCCGCCGCGATTCCAGCAATAGTCCCTCATTACGATTTACCGATGTCCTGTTTTTCCGGAAGAATTCATCCCAGACTCCGTCATGCAGCTGTTTGTATACGCATCGAAGATTTACCACAGGAACAGGAAAACGCTCAAGGTCACTGCATTCGGCATACGGAGCACCGCCCGTCAGTTCCCAGTTGCCGCAATGGGAATAAAGGACTATGACAGATGGGGCTGAATTCCACGCCTCCTCCAAAAGTCTCGAATTTACGATCCTCACGAGTCCGGATTTGCGCATCTTCTCCGGTGTCGCGCCTGAGAACCATATCGCCTCGACGATGATTTCCCCCATGTGCCGGTAGTATTCCCGCGAAAAACGCTCTATAGTATCGTAATTGCAAACCGAAGCCGGAAACGCACGTCCCATGTTTATGGCAACGACCTCCCTTCTGTAGCCAATGACGCTGCGGAGAACCCATGCGATGACATCGGCCCAGAAGTAGTGCACTTTCAGCGGAAATATCGCGAGAAAACGCACTGCACCGGTCAATAATGTCAGCTTCAATTTCTTCATATCCTGCAAATATATCAAAAAACTTGCATAATTCCGCAAAACCGATGGCAAGTTTGGTCGCCTTTTAATAAATTTGCGCTCCAAAACGAATGCGCGGATAATGGACGAAAGAACAAGGGAAATGCTCATCGAATGGGCGGAGACCTATAATGACAGGAAATATTTCACCGAAGACCCCATAGTTTTTCCGCGACATTTTGCGGAAAACTATGTCTCCGGAACATGTTCGCTGGCGGACGTGGAGATTGCGGCCGTAATCGCAGCGCACCTCGCTTGGGGACGAAGGGCAATGATTGTACGTGACTGTGGGCGTGCTTTCGATGAAATGAATTGGAAACCATATGATTACGTAATGAACGGAGTATACCGCAACGACGATGCAAGTCTGCACAGAACAGTTAAGTGGAGTGAATTTGCGGGGATATGTGCCCGACTGCGCGAATTATACTCCGAATGCGGAGAGGCTGCCGTGCCGAGCCTTGAGGGGCTGGACGACGAAGGTTTCCGAGTGCGGGTATATGGCCAGAAACCCGACAGGAAGGCACCTGACAAGAAGATAAACATGATGCGGAGGTGGCTTGTGCGCGATGATGGAAAAGTGGATCTCGGAGTGTGGAAACATACGGACAAGAGAAGATTGATCATTCCCCTAGACGTACATGTCTATGACGAGGCCAAATCACTCGGGTTGACGGAGAGACGCCAGAAGGACATCACGACAGCCACTGAGATTACGGACTGCTTCCGCGAAATATTTCCGGACGACCCTTGCCTTGGCGACTTTGCGCTTTTCGGATATGGCGTAACTCATTGAGACATTTATAGGAAGAAACGCATCTACTGGAGGATTAACCGGATGTCCATGCCAAAACTCTACATCGTGTCGGGCTGCAACGGCTCGGGAAAAACGACGGCTTCGTACACACTGTTGCCAGAAATGCTTGAATGCGCCCAATTCGTAAATTCTGACGAATTTGCGAAAGGGCTATCTCCGTACGGACCTGAGAAAGTTCCACTCCAAGCCAGCCGTTATATGCTTATGAAGATTCAGTATCTGTTCCGCAAGAGAAAAGACTTCGGAATCGAAACAACGCTGGCAACAAGAACGCTGCTGAAAATGGTGAGGAAGGCACAGGCGGAGGGCTATTTCGTGACGGTCATCTATTTCTGGCTCGATTCACCGGCAAGGGCTATGGAGCGTGTGAAGGCAAGAGTCGAGAAGGGCGGGCACAACATCCCGACAGAGACCATTTTCAGGCGTTACTATGTCGGATTGGACTATTTGTTCAATGACTATATGAAAATTTGTGACCGTTGGATTCTTGCCGACAATTCACAACCACCATTCAAGGTCATCGCAGAGGGATTCAGGGAAACAGGCGAGGTGATTGTGAGAGATGCCGCTACATTCGACAGGATAAAGTCAGTGTGCGAGGAGGGACGGAAGAGGCTGTCTACGGATGGGAGCGAAGAGCTAGAAAGCCGGGATGCGATTGATTGAAGAACATGAATTTATGGAGAATGAAGAGAATCGATACCTTGAGTTCTTTAAGGTAAGCCGGGCTGAACTTGAAAGACTGATGGCGGTGGCTTTATCCGCAGGTCCGAATTTCGCCGACATCTATTTTGAATGCACAGAATACACCAACCTGCTTCTGAAGGATTCGCAGGTGACTTCTGGAGGCTACCACGAGGACTTCGGAGCCGGATTCCGTGTGCTCTGCGGTGAAAGGACCGGATATGCTTACTGCGAGACAACAGAGAAGCGGGACATGGAGGCGGCCGTACGGGCTGCGTCCGCGATTTGCAACTCCGGAAGCGGTGCCAGGGCAGTCTGCGCTGAACGTCAGGGCGGTCGCCGCGTTTGTGCTAACATATACGGGAACGCGCTGGAAAAGGCCGCAGCCGGCAAGAAGGTTCACGACGTGCTCTACGGGATGAGAAAGAGTTGGGAGGAATGCAGCCGGCGAAAAATGGCAGATACGCTCAAGAAAATCGAGGATGAACTGCGCAGGAGGGAATCGAGGGTGGTGAAGGTCATCGCGCAGATTTCCAACAGCGTCAGCCGTGTGATGATGTTTAATTCGCTCGGTGAACTGACGTTCGAGACCCGTCCGATGGGCAGCGTTTCGGTGTCTGCCGTGTTCTCGGGACACGGGCTTGACGGCAAGCCCACAAACATCACCAAGTCGGAGTCCTGCAGCTTCAGGATGGGAGCAGAAATGCTGTCTGACAGTTTGGTGAATGAGCTTACGGACGGCGTGCTGCGCAATCTTGACGCGCGCTTCGAATCTGTGCGTCCGAAAGGCGGAAAGATGCCGGTGGTGATGGGAGCGGGAGCATCTGGAATCCTTCTGCACGAGGCCATGGGACATGCATTTGAGGCCGACTTCAACCGCAAGGGGCAGTCAATCTTTTCGGACAGGATGGGGCAGAGAATCTGCGCCCGTGGAATCAGCATTGTGGATGACGGGACAATCCCAGGCAACCGCGGGGCATGCGCCTTCGACGACGAGGGCATCCCGGGGCAGAAGACATATATGGTCGAGGACGGCGTGCTGACCAATTACCTTCACGACCGCATCAGCGCCGCGTGGTACGGAGTCTCCCCTACCGGGAATGGTCGCAGGGAGAATTTCCGATTCAATCCGATTCCGAGAATGAGGGCGACATATATGGAAAACGGAGACTGCAATGCTGCGGACATTGTGGCCTCCGTAAAAAAGGGAATATATGTCGACGAGTTTTCGAATGGTCAGGTGCAAATAGGCGAGGGCGACTTCACCTTCTTTGTGAACAGCGGATTCCTCATCGAAGACGGACGCCTGACTGCACCGGTCAAGGACATCAATATCATCGGCAACGGGCCTCAGGCGCTCGCCGACATAACCATGGTCGGCAATGACCTTAAAATCAGCAACGGCACCTGGACCTGCGGAAAAGAGCAGTCGGTGCCGGTCTCTGTCGGTATTCCGACCGTGCTCATCAAGTCCCTCACAGTCGGAGGAGAATAGGGGCGGGGCGCCTAAAGGCGGCATCAATATTTCTGACCGAGGACCTCGAAATAGGCCTTACCGGAAACAACGGTGACACGGTAGACGGTGTTCTCGACCTGATAGTATTCGCGGCCGTTGAAGGTGAACATGTCGTAGTCTTCAGGGAGGGCATCCACGAGGGCACCGGCAGGAGGAACTATGACGCAGTACTGGCCGTTCATGTTCTGGTAAAAGACTCCGTCCTGATAGAAGTAGTCGGTGCCGGCGGCCGCGTAGCTCTGGACGAGCCCCATTGCGAGCGCGAGCTGATAGGCTTCAGTCGAACGTGTTGCCATGTACTGCTCCTGAGCCGCGAGAGCCGAGTTCTGCTGTGCGAGAAGCGCGTTGTTGCGTGCGATCTGGGCATTCTGCTCGGCAATATAGGCATTGTTCGCGTTAATCTTGTCGTAAGTGTTGTTCAGCGTGTTGTAGTAGCTAACACGGACTGCGGTCCATGTCGCGTCGGCCACGATTGCGGCGGCGAGCGATGTTCCGAAAGGCGGACGGCAGACAACGTAGCATCCGTCGAGGTAGCGGTAGTAGACATCATTGTAGCAGTAGTAGCGGACACCATGCCAGTCGCGGTACCAGTAGCCTGCCGGAAGGGCGTGAACCCTGTAGCCGAAGCAGTGGTCGTGATGCGGGTCATAGAAGCGGTGAGGCGGCCGGCGGTCGAAGTCAATGTAGTCTCGGTCACGCGGATGCTGAGGGCGGAAGTCGTCGCGAGGAGGCTGTGGCTTGCCGTGGTGGTCGTCGGGACGCGGATTGTTGCCGACTCCGCTTCCGGGACGGCTGCTGTCCTGGCGGTTATCGTCCGGACGGTTATTCTCGGCCCTGACTGCCGCGCTTGTCGGAGGCTGGTTCCTCACGGAAGAGGAGTTTCCCGATGCAGGCGTATTGCGGACGGAGGAGCTTCCGTTGTTCCCGTCCAGGGATGTCACCCTTCTGACAGATGAGGAGGCAGGCCGGCGAGTCGTGGTCTGGCGCCCGATGGAGGTTGTCCTGTCCGCCGTAGGGGTAGTCTGCCGAGTCGATGAAGACGAGCGCTGCCTTGTTGAAGTCGCTCCGGCCCGCTTGTCCTGAGATGCGGAGCTGTTTCTATTTGTCACCGAAGACGATGGTCTTGAAACTGAAGTCTGTCTCGCAGTTGACCGGCTGTCGGATGATGAGGTGCTCCGCGAAGTCGAAGAGCTTACGGCCGAACTACGTCTTGCCGAGGATGAAGACTGTCTTACAGAAGACGAAGAGCGTCTCTCGGATGATGACTGTTTTGCTGATGAAGAAGACTGTCTTACAGATGAAGAAGACTGTCTTGTTGATGAAGACGTCTGCCTTTCGGACGAGGACTGTCTTGTCGATGAAGACGTTGTTGTACGGCGGCTCTGGGCATATCCATCGGTATGGAATGCCGCCAGCGCGATGAGCATCGCCGCCATTGCTGCGCGATATGTTCTCATAATTACAAGTTTTCAGGAAAACGGTGCATAGGGCCAGGTCAAGCACGCGTTTAGTGGTTATACAATAGTGTGCGGCCGTCTACCGATACAGCCAATATTTCATTGACATTTCCCTGAACCCTTCAGCATCAGAACGCCAATACTGTGAAATGTCATCGAATTCGTAGCGGCGGCCGAAAGCATCTCTGACATAATTTGTGCCACATACCTTGTCGAAGGCACCCACGGAAGTTGCCGCCTCGAATGCACGATGGGCCGGATAGAGTTTTGCAATCGCTTGAAGGACACTGAACTGGACCTCGGTGACGGCAGCCTTTTCATAGTCAGTGAAGAAGTATTGGACTCCCTTCAGAATCTTCCCGGCCTGTGAACCGGAAAACGGCTTGTAGACAATCGCACGGAACGCGACCCCAGGCAGTTCATAGCTGTCAAGTTCCGCCTTGAGCGCAACAGGATCAATCCATTGCGCGGCGAATACCTGAAACGGGAGAGTGTAGCCTATGCCTATCTGAAGGAAATTCGACAGCTCACCGGCGATTCCGGCGGCAGCATAGTACTGAGGCGTGTCACAGAACGGGATGTTCGGGGACGGAAGCACCCACGGGAGGCGCGTCTCGCTGTAGAGCATCTCGCGGGTCCAGCCTTCCATCGGAATGACGGTGAGTCTGCAACTGGCCGGCTCCTGGATGCCGCGCTGTCCGCGATTGAGTCCCTCGCTGTTTAGCATAAGGGCGAGTTCACCGACGGTGAGCCCATATATATAAGGTATCTTATACTGGCTGATGAACGAATGATAGCCGTCACGCACGAGCGGGCCCTCCACCTTGAGCCCGCCAAGGGGGTTGGGACGGTCAAGCACTATGACTTCAATGCCGAGCTCGCCGCAGGCTTCCATGACAAGGCCAAGCGTGCTGATGAAGGTGTAGGAGCGTACCCCGATATCCTGAATATCGTAGACTATGGCATCCAGTCCCTTCAGCATTTCTTTTGTCGGCTTGCGCGTGGCACCGTAGAGGGAGTATACAGGGAGCCCAGTGGTTAGGTCTGTCTCATTTCCGACCTTATCCCCGGCATACTTGTCTCCACGCACGCCATGCTCCGGGCCGTAGAGAGCGACCAATTCCACGCCCTCGGCATTGTAGAGTATATCTATCGTGGAATTGAGCCGGCTGTCAACACCGCTCGGATTTGTCACGAGCCCGATGCGCTTTCCCAGCAAAACGTCAAATCCACGATCGCGCAGCACCTCTATGCCGGTCTTGACCACTGGAGCATGGGTATTCACATAGACCGTGTCCGGATTCAGTGGCATTGTCTCCAAAGAATCTGACTGAGAAGCAGCCACAGAGTCTTGAAATTCCAATCCCTCAAGGCTCAAGGGCGAAAGCGCCGCAAACGTCGCGACGACAAGAAGATATATTATTTTATTTTTTGCCATATTCGGGTTCTATTTTCAGAAGCATTGTCACAAAAACAGTTACAAGACAGCACGCGCCCACCACCCAAAAGAATCCCGTGTAGCCGAGAGACTCCTGAAGGTAGCCTGCAACCATTCCGGGCAGCATCATGCTCAGTGCCATAAAAGCTGTACAGAGGGAGTAGTGCGAAGTCTTGTATTCTCCTTGCGAGAAATATATCATATAGAGCATATATGCCGTGAATCCGAATCCGTAGCCGAACTGGTCAAGACATACGAAGGCGCCTACAGTCCACATGGATGACGGCTGCGCGATGCTGAGCCATATAAAGGCGAGACACGGAAGCGCAAGGGAAAGAGCCATCGGCCAAAGGCAGCGCCTGAGTCCCCATTTTGCGACAGCCATTCCGCCGAGTATGCCACCGAGCGTGAGGGCTATGACTCCAGCGGTGCCATAGACTGCCCCAACCTGAGTGGTCGTCAGTCCAAGCCCGCCCTCTGATGTCGGAGCAAGAAGGAAAGGATTCATCATCTTTACCAAGAAAGCCTCTGGAAGGCGGTAGAGCAGCAGGAACGTAAGGGCGAGAAGAACGCCGGGCTTACGGAAGAATGTCGCGAATGTTCTGCCGAAATCTCTGAATATCAAACGAGTGCCATTATTTCCCGTATTATGGGAACGCTCAGTTGAGGAGTTTGGAAATTTTTCCGCTGCGGATCTGTCAGTCAATGGGCGCGGAAGTGCAAGACTATGCCAAAGCGTGACGGCCGCGAAGAGCACGGCGGTTATGAGTATGGTCCAGAACCATGCTTTAGGTATGTCGCCGAGCCGTGTCTCGAGAACTCCGGCAATCACGACGAGGACACCCTGTCCGAATACCGATGCCAGGCGGTAGAATGTGCTGCGGATACCGACAAACAGAGACTGTTCACCGGGAGTCAGGGCGAGCATGTAGAATCCGTCGGCGGCGATGTCGTGGGTCGCGCTTGCGAATGCCATTATCCAGAATATTATAAGAGTGACCGTGAAAAGTGAGATTGAGGACGAGCCGTCGTGCGTGCGGTGTTCGACGAGCGTCCCCGCATCGGATGGCAGTGAGAGGGCAAGAGCAATGAAACATGCCGACATCACGACCTGCATCGTCATGACCCACCAGCGTTTGGTGCGGATGATGTCGACGAACGGGCTCCAAAGCGGCTTTATCACCCACGGGAGATAGAGCAGGCTCGTGAAGAGAGCCATCGCGCCGTTGCTGACTCCCATTCGGGTGAACATCGTGACTGATATGCTGTTCACGACAAAATATGGTATGCCCTCCGCAAAATAGAGCGTGGGAACCCATAGCCACGGGGATATGTTCTTGTGGTTTGTCGTCATTTGGAGAGTGATTCGGAAATGTGAGTACCGGGATAATAGTGTTCAAGAATGGTCTTGTAGCCATATCCCCTGTCCGCCATGACTGCCGCGCCTACCTGGCACAGCCCGACACCGTGTCCCCAACCATGCCCACGGAGGATTACCTTGCCATCGGCGGTGAACTCGGTTTCAAAGGCCGAGCTCCGGAGATGAGACGGAGAGAGTATTCGCCTTATTTCCAGTTCCTTTCCGACGATGAAACTGTCCTTTGTCCCAGCCACGCGAAGCCTGTATATCCTTCCGGAAGGTCCCTTTGCCAAAGGATCAAGTGCCGTGAGTTCTCCTATGTCGATGCCGCTTTTCGCGCGGACGATGTCAGAGAGAACCTTGAGATCATACACCTCGGTCCAGCGATAGAAATCGGCGGTCTCGCGGTCGTAACCATTGAAGACCCGTGCAAGAAGCCGGCTGTCCGCAAGCGAGCAGAATGGGGCAATGGCTGTCCCGTCGGCGTTGCGGCTTCCGTCAGGAAGGTGCCCGGGAGTGTCAGGCAAGGCTTTCAGGTAGTCCTTGTCTTCATCCGCCCAACAGGTCGAGAAGAGTTCAGTCGTCCCGCCGCAGCATTTCGAGAAACGGGTGTCACATAGTTCTCCGGCAAAGGTCAGAACCTGAGCCCATGTTGCATCAATGGCCTTCTGGACAGACGGTTCAGTAGCTCTGGTAAGTCCCTGGTAGCGTTGGCAGTGGTCATCGGCACAGACATCAAAATTCCGGTGGTCACTGCGATCGTACCAACGTATATATTCCCTGTCTCCGGACACTGCGGAGGTTTCAGCAGACCCGTTAACCCCCAAATTACCGTGTTCGGAAAGCCATGTGACGACATCTTCAAGACTTCCGCATTTCAGGAAATTCTCTCTTTCCGCAGCATCGCAGTTGATTTTCCTGTTATGGGAGAGCTGAGCCATGACCCAGGAGCGGGATATCACGGCGTGGGCCTTCAGAAATTCATCCGGCGAGTTCTGGTTCATTTCCGAAGATATGACGCTGAGAAGGTAGTCCTCGACACCTATTACGTTGATTGCAGTGAGGCGGTTGTTCTCAACGATGATTTTCAGCGCGCCGGCAAATTTCTGCGTCTCAAAGCGTTCCCAGTGGAAACCCTTGCCTATCGTGACATTGTGAAGCTCGAATGTAGGCTCGGCAAAGAAAGTCGACGGAGTCTGTTCCTCGAAGAAAAGTTCGTCATAGAGCGCGCCGTCATAGTCAATCTTTCCCTCGCGGTAGGTTGCCACACGCGTGCCTCCTCCGTCAGGATACATCTGGAACTCAATTCGTTCAGCCGACATTATGCCGACGCTTATATGAGGCTGCGTACGCGTGAGGCGACGGACTATCTTGCGCTGCGACTCCTTGCTCAGGGTCACTTCGTCCAGGACTTCCGTGAGAAGCTTCGCGTCAAGTTTATCGAAATCCTCGGGCACGGGGGCAACGAAACAGCCCCCCATGTCGGCACAGCCCGGACTCATTGTCAGATGATCCGATCCATCGGAGAAATAGTGGTGCGAGCGATGGGCAGTGCGGAACACGATGATTGAGCAATATTCTCCGCCGGAGTACCACGATATGAGATTGAACAGCGGTTCGCTCTCTCCCTGCGGAGTGTCCGCGCAGTCCAGAAGCCTGTAGAAAAGCTTCGCGGCTGATTTTGAAGTCGTTGCACGGAGAACAAAGACACCGTTCACGAATTTGTTGTAGTGGAAGAGTTGCGCGTCCTGAACGGATGTGAGGTAGGTCAGTTCCGGAACGGGAGATGACGATGCCTCAGTCTTCGCGGGAGATGACGGCACCTGCGCAAGCATCCTTCGTACATCGTTCTCCAAAGGCATAAGCCCGTTGGGAGCAGCCTGAAAATGGTGATGGTCAGGTGCCGAGGCTCCGGAATGGGGACCATTGTAGAAAAAGGTATAGTCCTGATATTTCCGGGAAAGATCGAGTATGTCTATATAGCGTTTCCAGATGGACTGATCGCAGTGCCTTGTGCTTGCAATCACGAGATGGTCCGGAAAAATCGGATATGGATTGAGCAGTATATCGTACTTCTTGCCCTTGCGTCCCTCGAAACGGATGAAGGTCTGTTCCGGAAAGCGGTTACAGAAGAAGCAGGGGCGCTTCGCAACCGAGGCCTTGTCGAGCTTTGCAGCAGAAGAAATCATCCTCGCAGGGTTGTGCTGCACGATGACATCCAGTCCACGGATATTGAGTGTCTTGGTCTTCACGCTTTTGAGTGCCCTGAAGTTTGCACAGGCAAGCGGCCAACAGGAGAGCTGGTCATTGACAAATTTCTGTATCTCGTTGTTTTCCTTCATTTCGTTTTCAATTTTTTGCGCCATTGCGATGTCTGTAATCAATGCAGCCCTGATGGTATCCGTGTCCTCAGTTAGCATCGTTTCCAGCAATCCGAGAGAGCAGTTCCACTGTACGCAGGCTGTCCTTGTAGAGGTTGTTGGCATTTTGCCGCTCAATGCTCAGGGCGGCATCCGAGTTCCCAGTCCAACGGCGGCAATAATATAGGTTCTCGTAAATCCGTCCCAGACGATACATTCCGGAGAGTTTAAGACCCATGGCATAGTCTTCACCATAACTTGTATTTGGGAAATGGATTCTGCGAAGGATGTCTGTGCGAAATGCGCGCGGAGCTCCGAGTCCGTTGATTCTCAATGCATTGTTATGCCCGTTTTCGTCTGTCCATTCGCGATGGTCAATAAGGCCTGGAGGAATGGGACGGAGATCGAAGTCCGTTAGCGTGTAGGAGCCGACGAGCATCGCACAATTTTGAGAAAGGAAGCCATCCACTATTTTTGAGAGTGTGTCCGAGCCGGAATAGATGTCGTCACTGTCGAGCTGGACGGCATAGAGTCCGCAATGAGGACTGTCTATCGCGAGATTCCAGCAACCTCCAATTCCGAGGTTCTTCTCTTCCGGGATTATATGGATGAGGCGCGGGTCATTTTCGGAGAGCCGGCGAAGGAGCTGCGTTGTGCCGTCGGTGGAGTGGTTGTCGATGATCATTACATTGAAATTGAAGTCACACTGCTGCGAGAGGGCGCTCCTGACAGCATCGCCGATGGTCTTGACCCTGTTGAAGACCGGAATTATTACAGATGCAGTTACAGGGAAGCCGGCCTGTTCAGCAATGCCGTCCGGAGATTTTGCTCTGCCTGCCTCGCCTCGGGTCGGCTCGGTCACGTCCGGCTCCGGAGCGACCGGACGCGGACCGTCAAGCCACGCCCCTATGTGTTTGAGGCGGATAGTGCAGGCCTTTTCCATCTCTATCTGAACGTCCCTGTTGGAAGGGGCGACATAGTCAAACTGCTTTTCACCGCTCAGGCGAATGTCATCTTCCGCATATTCATAAAGATATTCCCTTATATGAAAGATACTCTGCATACGAAGGCGAAGGTCATAAAGCGCGGCATATCTGTAATTTGCCTCTTTCCGCTGAGACTTCACGGCAGCTCTGAACGAGGAAGTACGGAAAAGAAGCGCAGGGCCGAAATCGAAATCATTTCGCAGCGAACCCATCTGACAGTCAATCAGGGGATGTCGTTCACCGTTCTCGATGCAGTCGGAGTAGAGCATGTCAGCTCCCGTGGCGTCCGCGACCCAGATGAAGCGTTCAAGCGCATGCTGCACCAGGGTGATGCGGTATTTTTCGTTGCAAAGAAGAATATATTCCGTTTCCACCGCTGAGTCTATACGTACCAATTCTTCCGAATGCCCCGAATTGTTCGTGTATATTACTGATATTCTGTCCATTCCAATTCTCAAAAGGGTTTACAGCAAGGCAAGCAGTTTATTTCGGATTCTGCCGAATTCCATCTCGAAATTGGGGGTCAGGATGTTTTTTCCCATGGCGGCATCGATTTCGGCTATGGTCCAGAAACGTCCGTCCGTGACCTCGTCAAGATCCGGCCTTATGTCAAACGAACCCACTGCGGCGAAGATGTTGACGAGTTCTCGTTCCCTGTCGGAATCATACGGATACGTCCCGATGTACACGGGATTGAAGCGCGTCAGGTGCAGCTCTTCCATCGACTCCCGCAGCAGCGCCTCGACAAGGCTCTCCCCGTAGCCGACATGCCCGCCAACCGCAGTGTCCCATTTACCGGGCTGGATGTCCTTTTTCATCGAACGCTTCTGAAGATAAATTCTCTCCTCACGGTCTATTATGTGAAGATGTACGACGGGGTGCAGAAGACGTGAGCCTCCGTGACAATATGAGCGCGAGGCACGGCCCACCACAAGCCCGCTCTCTTCAACGACGGGAAAGATCTCACCATCAAGACGCCCATCGCGCGGAGAACCGGCCGTCAGGGCAGGCAATATAGGAGCCGGATCCACCGGATAAATCAGTTCAAACATCTGTTCTCTGCTTTTTGAGGAGGTCTATAACTTGTAATTGATTATGTCAAGTTCCTCCTGCGTGTAGAGCAGCGAGTCGAGGAAGTCCGGGAAGCAGTTGACCAGCAGCACGAAAACGATGAACAGAACTGCCGCTAGGCCAAGAAGTGAAGCTATGGTTATAATGACTATTTTCCCCGGGGACATTGTTTTTCTCGCAGGCCCCGTTTCCTGTTTGGCGGCCGGCTCTGCAGTTGACCCAGCAACTGACTCGGCAATAGGCTCAGCAACCGGCTCTGCAGTTGACTCAGCAGCAGGCTCTGTAGTTGACTCGGCAGCAGGCTCTGCAGTTGACCCAGCAACCGGCTCTGCAGTTGACTCAGCAACTGACTCTGCAGTTGACTCAGCAACTGACTCTGCAATCGGCTCAGAGCCCGCCCCAGAGGCCGACCCAGCAACCGACTCCGTTTCCGCCTCAGCAGCTTCCTCGGAACCAAGGATGCCGCCCAACTCAGCCATAGTCGCGGAAAGTTCCTTCTCGGTTTCCTTATGGGTCTTCAGGGAAAGCGGTTCAAGACCGAAGCCTTCAGGATATATGTCAAGAGCCTCGTCCGCGACAAAGAAAAGATTGTTCTCCTTTGTGGCACGAAGACGCCCAAGTCCAGGAAAAACAATGCTCTTTCGAGCAAAGAGCAGCTCTTTCATCTCGGCAAGAAAATCCGTCAGAATCCTCCGCGCATCCCCCTCAGACACACCGTTCGACTTCGCGTAGAGTCGTACGAGCAGCTCGCCATCGTCCGGATGGCTTCTGAAATAGAGTTTCCTATACGGAGGATTTATCGTGTATCCCCTGTCGGAGAAGCTCGCCGGCACAAACTCGGCCACAAAGCATCCCACCCCGGGCAACGCGACTCTGTCGTTGTCGAGAATCAGGTCATACACCATTTTTGAAAGAAGGTCAATATCCATAATGGCAGTCGTGGGGTTCACGGAAGCGCACAATGCCCCCTAATTTTCATAACCTGCAAAATTAAGCATTATAGAAATATGAAAAAAATAAAAGAAACAAAAAAAGACACCGAAGTGAAAACCTCGATGCCTTGGCTTGGTAGCGGGGGAAGGACTCGAACCTCCGGCCTCCGGGTTATGAGCCCGACGAGCTACCAACTGCTCTACCCCGCGATGTTG
>DJSA01000064.1:18220-23443 GCA_002438905.1 Bacteroidales bacterium UBA6346 | reverse complement strand
GCCAAGGCATACGGGAAAGACATTACTCCAGGATCCGAATACACTGATCTTAAGCCGGTCTATGTAATCGCATTCCTTGAGGAGGAACTGCCCCATGAGGATGAACGGTGCTGGGACACGGACAACTTCATCTCCTGCTATCAAATGACGGAAAAAAGAACCGGTGAGTTTGCTCCTGACGCAATTTTTTGTATTTTTGTTGAGCTGGGAAGATTCAGGAAGGATGTGGCTCTGCTTGAAAGCACTTTGGAAAGGACCTGCTACGTGTTCAAGAACTCCGAGAAGTGGAACGAGGACTCTGTTCCGGAGAAGATTCTTGAAGACAGGTTCACGCAGCAGCTCACGCGGGCCTGCGCGGTGGAAAACTTCCCGCCGGATGTAAAACTAAAATTTGTCAGGAACATGTTTACGGAGATGGACTACAAGGCCGAGACCAAGGCTTACTACAAGGACGGATTTGCTGAGGGGAGAGCTGAAGGGAGAGCTGAAGGGAGAGCTGAAGGAATGAGAGAAAAGGCATTGGAGGCGGCACAAAAATTTCTTGCGGCTGGAGTCCCTGCGGAGACTGTTGCATTCTGCACGGGACTGAGCGTGGATGAGATCCGAGAAATGAGAGGCCAATAGGCAGCTATACCACCACAAGCCAGCAAGTTCAAGACAGAACTTACGGGCTTGAAGAAGCCGAAGGCGGGAGACCTTCATTATAAATTGTTCCTGCCTATCTGTCAAATTCAACGACAAGGGCGGTTTCCGGGGCGACGGAGGTGGTGTCGGAGATTGTGACAGGATTGCCGGTGAGGACATCGATGCCGTTGTGGAGTCCTTCGGAAATTTCAGAATAATAGCTCCACGGAACTGTCTTCGCGGTGTCGGAATTGTTGATAAAGACGAACACGGCCTTGTCGGCGTTGTAGCGGAAGAAGGCGTAGGTGTTGTCGCGGGTGAGGAAGTGGAGAGTGCGGCCAGTGTGGATGACCTCGGAGGTCTTTCTCCAATTGAACAGGCGGCTCACGTAGTCGAACAGTTCGGCGGCCTGCCCTGGATAGACAGGCTTCCCGTCGGTGTTCAGTCGCTGCGCCTCCCTGCCCTCCTGAGTAAACAAGTTCACCTTATCTCCCGGCCAGCCGCCCGGAAAATCGACCCTGAGTCCACCGTGTCCCTGCGAGCGGTCGGCGGACACGAACATCAGTTCATCGCCGGCAAAAATCTGCGGGATGCCGCGCATGGTCGCCATAAGCGTCATGGCCAGTTTAAGCTTCTTGGGATTCTTCCCGACAACGTCTCCGATGCGGTCCGTGTCGTGGTTTCCAGCGAAAATCAGCAGGTTGTTCACGTTGGCGTAGAGGAAATCGTGCGAGAGGACATCGTAGACGCGCGTCATTCCGCAACCCCAGCCCACGCCCTCGCTCAGTCCCATACGCAGGGCATCGTACAGAGGGAAGTCCATCACCGAAGGCAGGTTTGAATTAAAACTTTTCGATGAGTCGCGAGCAGAGCCTAGCTCGCTTGTGCTATGCCGAGACGAGAAAAGTGGCGCGTCAGCGAACCCATCGCGGTTCGGCGCGTCCTTCTGCCAATATGCCAGCTGTGGGATTGAGGAAGTCCAGCACTCGCCGACTATGTTGAAATGAGGGTATTCGTCCGTGATCGCCTTGCACCAGCGAGACATCGGCTCTTTCTCGTTGTAGGGGTAGGTATCCACGCGGAAGCCGTCAAGTCCGGAATATTCCGCCCACCATACCGCCCACTGTTTGAAGTAGTTGAGCACAAACGGGTTGTCAAGGTTCATGTCCGGCATCGACGGCACAAACCACCCGCTCTCTTGAATTTCGAGGTCTTTTTTGGACGCGTTCGGATCCATGTTCGTGGAGAAGCAGACATTGGTTCCGGTGTATTCCGGGAACTGATGAATCCAGTCCTCAAAAGGCAGGTCGGCCATCCACCAGTGAGACGTTCCGCAGTGGTTCGTCACGATGTCCATGAGCACTTTAAGCCCTTTGGCGTGCGCCTTGGAGACAAATTCGCGGTAGAGTTCGTTGCTTCCGAAGCGCGGGTCTATGCGGTAGTAGTCCGAGGCGGCATAGCCGTGGTAGGACTCCTCCGGAGCGTTGTCTTCCAGAAGCGGGGTGGGCCAGATTGCCGTCGCTCCGAGTTCGCTGATGTAGTCAAGATGGTCGATGATGCCCTGAATGTCGCCGCCGTGCCGTCCGAAAAGTTCGCTGCGGTCAGACTTTTCCGTGGTGTCCGGAGTGGAGTCGTTCGACGGGTCACCGTTCGCAAAACGATCTGGCATAATGAGATATATCATGTCCGCGCTCGAAAAACTCCCGCGCTGTGCGGAGCCTTCCCTCCTC
The DNA here is from genome assembly GCA_002438905.1 of Bacteroidales bacterium UBA6346. Classification (GTDB taxonomy): domain Bacteria; phylum Bacteroidota; class Bacteroidia; order Bacteroidales; family UBA932; genus Cryptobacteroides. The sequence continues at coordinate 21,089 of DJSA01000064.1, read as the reverse complement.
TCCCCTATTTCGTAGGCGCGTTTGAAACTTTCGCCGTCCTTAGAGAAAACGAGGTAATATGTGCCCGCCTTCGCATTCGGGGATATGGCGATGTCGATGAAAAGATAGTTCGGGCTGTCGGCCTTATGAACTCCGCGCACCTCAACCCCATCCCCGCCTTCGAGCGCAACGTCATATTCCGAAATCCCGTCTCCATGCACCATCAACTGCAGCGGAGTGTTCATCCCCACCCACCACGAAAGCGGCTCGACCCTGCTCACCTGCGCATCGGAAGCGTCCGCCACCGACTCCGGCACAAACTTTCCGTTTCCCGCACACGAACCCAGCATAATCGCCGTCATAATCCAAAATATTCTTTTCATTTTTTTGCAAAATTAAAACAATCATTGAGAAATTTTCAAAAAAACTCTGAGGTTGATGTCAAATAAAAAGATGGAGTGCAAGGCTTGCGATGAAGACAAAACCGCAGCAACCTTATGGTTGTGAGGATTTTGACAAGGAGCGTAACGCAGCAATCCGCTTTTTATTGTACATCAACTTTTATTGGGCATCAACACTCCAGCTCCAAGGAGACTTCAACTGTGCGGTTACAGTGACAACATCATTCGGCAGAACACGCCTGAAAACCAGCGTGCTGTCCTCAGCGGAGACGACCTCAAAGCGTCCTCCCTTCTCCCCTGCGCGAAGGGCCGGATGATCGTGGCGAAAGCGTATAAGGTTCCGATAGAAAGCAGTGTAGTCATTTTCCTCCCACATCGGAATCGGATCCTTCTCAAAGAACTGAAACCTGTGGTTCCAGCCCATCTCCTGACCTGTGTAAATCAGCGGCTGCCCGTTCGGGAGCGTGAAGGTCAGCACGGCCATCACCTGCGCAGCGTCGCCCATGCGCTCGAACTCCGTGCCCGCCCATGAGTTCTCGTCATGGTTGGAAGTGAACATCAGGCGGAAAGCCTCCGGAGGATAGTTCTTCGCGTCGCGCTCAATGTAGTCGAGCAGTTCGGGGATGTTCTTGCGCCCTTGAGCGATGTCGTTCAGAAGATGATGAAGTTCCCAAGCATAAGAGGCGTCGAATCCGGAGCGGTGAAGCTGCGGGGCTTCCCCCTCGGCGAGCATATACATCTGGGGCCAGTCGGCGCGGAGGGACGAAATCGTCTTGGTCCAGAACTCAAAAGGCACCTCGCAGGCCATGTCGCAGCGGAAGCCGTCCACCCCCTTCTCCATCCAGAACCGCATCGCCTTTTCCTGCGCGTCCCACACGGCTGGGTTGCCATAGTTAAGCGCGGCTATGTCGGTCCAGTCATACTGCACGACGGTGTTGCCGAGCGAATCCCTCTCGTACCAGTCCGCAGGCTCGCTGTCTATCCACACGGCATCTGGGGAGGTGTGGTTGGCCACCCAGTCTAGAATGACCCTGAAGCCGCGTGCCTTGGCAGCGGCAAGGAAAGACTCGAAGTCCTCCATAGTCCCGAACTCCGGATTCACCGCGCAGTAGTCCCGCACGGCATAGTAGGAGCCGAGAGTTCCCTTGCGCTCCTTCTCGCCTATGGGGTAAATCGGCATTAGCCAGATGATGTCAACCCCGAGCCGTTCAAGGCGCGGGAGCTGAGCCTGCGCGGCCGCGAATGTTCCCTCCGGGGTGTATTGACGGACATTCATCTCATAGACGACGGTGTCGTAGGTCCACCGTGCGTGCGGAGTCTTCTCCGCGCAGGAGACGAGGGAAATGGCTGTCAGAAGCAGTGTAAGTGCCCTTTTCATTGTGTTGTATTTAGTTATATGTCTACATCTTTGAAAAAGGAGCCAGAGCCACAGTCGGCTTTCCTCCGTCAAATGCCCCTAAAGCGTAGCCGTTGCGGGCAGGCTCCGATTCCGGTTCCCAATAGAAGATGCCCTTGAAACGTTTCTCCCCCTTAAGGCCGTTCCAGAGCGCCTCCAATGCTTCCTTTGCTTTCTGCGGCTCCGATGCAGGCATACCGAACTCAACTAGCATCACGTCTTTGTTATATGTCCTTATCAGTTGTGGAATATTGGCTGTTGCCTGACCGACCTTCTCCTCCCAAGGAGAGAATGCTCCGGTGCTTTCATCCCACCAAGAAGGATACAGCGACAGACCGATCATGTCATATTTGACACCGGTGTCGGCCATCAGCGTAAAGAACCATGAAAGCGTCGGCATGTTCCAGGCATTGTCTATGTGCAAGATGACAATAGCAGCAGGATAAACCTTCTTCACCTGATCAGCTCCGGCCTTGAACAGTTTCGCGAATCCGGAGGCGCTTTTCCCCTGCACTCGCCCGAGTTCCCACAGCATTCCGTTGGTAACTTCATTGCCAACCTGAACCCAAGTTACTTCCACACCATTGGCCTTCAATGTGTTCAGCACATCATACGTATGATCCGCCACAGCCTTTGAAAGGGTCTCAAGGTCATATGATGCCCAGGCCGCTGGAATATACTGTTTCCCAGGATCGGCCCATGTATCCGAATAATGAAAATCTATCATTATCTTCATTCCCAATTCTTTTGCCCGCAGACACTTCTTCAGCAGGTCGCCCTTCCCGTTCCAACCGTCTTTCGGATTAACCCAGACTCGGAAACGCAGAGAGTTGAAGCCAAGCGACTTCATGAGTGCCGGGCAATCCATTTCTGTTCCTGACGTTGTATAGAACTTATAACCATTCTGTTCCATTTCCGTATACCAGCCGATATCGGCACCCTTTGCAAAAATAGCCCCCGTGCCGCTTCCACCGGAAACAGAGTCTTTTCTGCCACATGAAATCAGCAGACATACCACCGCAAACGTCACAATATTTCTAATAAAATGTTTCATAATTACCATTACGTCTATAACAAGAAAATGCTTGAAAAA
>DJSA01000064.1:0-18158 GCA_002438905.1 Bacteroidales bacterium UBA6346 | reverse complement strand
GAATTCTCCCGGTTTAAGCCTGACTGTAAGCGAGTTATGTCCATACGCATCTGCACGCACGCTATATGTCTCCGAGCCGAAAGACGGATAATCCGTCCACGTCCCCGGCATCGGCAGCCATGCCGTTATATCCTTTGCCGTCAAAGAGAAATTGCCAATCACAGCAAACGCCTTTCCGTCAGCGACGCAGTATATGAAGCGACCGCTGTCCCAATACCCGGCAGACGCATACCACTGAAAATCCGCATCGGAAGCGAAGAATTGCGGATTCTCATTGCGGAACTTAAGCAGGGCTGCATACACGTCATGCAAGGTTCTGCGGTCAGCAACGTCATAATAGTCCCAGCGCACCGGTTTTCTGCCGGTCCGGCCGTTCTCCTCGATGGAAATGTCGTAGCCGAGTTCCTCAAACTGCCAGAGCATCTTCGGCCCAGGAACGGTAAGGAAGAATGCCGCATTCAAAGCCTCGCGCCGCATCCTCTCTGAGAGGCTGCCCTTAATGCCAGCCGCCCCATACGCCTCTGACTTATATGCGGTCCGTTCCTCGTCATGGCTTTCCATGTAACCGACGTATGACCCGAAGGGCATTGCGGAGCCTGTCCAAAGCCCGTCAAAGCCGCTTTCTGCCGACATGCCCATAGCCGACTGGCAATAGGCATTGTTAAGATTTCTCCAGACCTTGGCGCCGACCTCCGCGAGAGCCTTTTCCTCACGTGTTTCGCAGAAATGTTCAAGAATGACAACTGCATCCGGATTGGCAGCCTTCACCGCTGCGATGTAATCCGAGAGTATGTCTATCCGACTCTGATCATAATTTGACGCATCGCTTTCGGTGCATTTCCGGTTGGTAAATCCCTTGGTGAGATCAAACCTGAACCCGTCTACACGATACTCTTCAAGCAAGTATTTCAGACTTTCCTTCACATGCTCACGGAAAAGGAGGTTTTCATGGTTCCAGTCGTGGAACACGCTGTACGGATGCGGAGCATCTACATTGAACCACGGGTTATTGACGGCAGTTTTGTTCGTTGACGAATCCCAATACAGCTTGGCATACGGATGCGCCCCTGTCGCCTGATTATAGACGACGTCCGCAATGACAGCCAACCCGCGAGAATGACACTCGTCAATAAAGTTCTTGTACATGGTGCGTGTTCCGTACGCCTTGTCGAGGGCAAAATAGGAACAGGGATTATATCCCCAGCTGTCATTGCCGTCAAACTCCTGGAATGGCATCAGCTCCACCGCATTGACTCCCAGGGATGCCAAATAGTCCAATTTGCCAAGAGCGCCGGGGATGTCACCGGTCTCCGTGAAGTCGCGGAAATGCAGTTCATAAATCACGAGGTCGTCCGAGTCCGATATTCTATATCCTGGATTTCGCCACGCATAGCCGTCACGGGCGATCTTGAATGCGGAAACAAGCCCGCTCGTGCCTTTCGGATATTCCGGAAGACTGGGATATGTTGAAGACGATATGTATCTGTCATTTGCCCCGTCATACACGATTTCGGTATATGGATCATGGATACGGAAAGCGGAACCATCCTCATTCACGACATAATATTGGAACATATACTCCTTGTCCGGATCGACTCCAGTGAATGTATACCACCAGCAGCCGGCAGCATCATCCCGTTTCATCGAATACTCATCGGAACGCCTCCATGAGGAAAAGTCCCCAGTCACATAGCACCAGGCATGGCTCTCCCCCTTGTTGTCAAGGTCGCGCAGAACTAATGTGACACTGCCGTCAGCATTGTAGTTTATGCCGTAGTGAAGTCCCGCCGGCATAGTTTCCCTAACGACAGGGGACGGTTCAAACACATATTTGTCGTCCCGAACGTCAACAAAGAGGTCTTCTGTCTGTTTTGTTCCCGATGAATTTCTCACAACGACGCCTATCCTGTTCACCGGCGTATCCTCGGACCCGAACCACTCTCTGACAGATGGTTCAAGGTTCAGCTTCCAGAGATTCTTCTCCGGACATGCCTGCCACCTGCACTTGTCCGTGTTTTCGTCCCACCCGGCCTGTACGAACATCCACTCAGCCTCAACGATGCCGATGTGGGCGTACAGATCCTCATTGAAATCAAAGAACGGGGAATTGCTGTCCGCACGATAGTAGAGCGTGCACGGGGAATCGGCATCCGGATTCTCAGGGACTGAAAACAGCCCGATGGCGGAAGGATTTATAAGCTCGTCAAGAGGATGCTGGGTCACCTGCACGACCGCTGTCTTGAAGCCAGTCGCTGAGAAAGAAATTGTTGCAGTCCTCTTCTCCCCACTGTTCGCAGACACGCTGGCAACGACATCACAGGAGCCGTTTCCCGACTCTCTGTCAAGCGTCAGCCAGTCATTCTCCGAGACGCTTGCCCTCCATTCAGGCGCGTTTGTGCTTATCGTCAGCGTCTGCGACGATGCCTCCTTCGTGAAATGCAGGGCATCCGGAGTCACCAGCAATTTTTTCCCCTGCTGCAATTGTTCTTCCCTGCTGCAGAAAACGAATACAGTCAGGCACAAAAAGAACAGAACTAAATATCTCGTTGCTCGCTTCATCTTTAGTTCAACTTATTTTTAACGCTTACTTAAGCGCCAAAGGGCAGGCCAGAGAGGCCTACCCTAAATGAAAATCTTGAGAATTGCTATTGGGCGACAATCGTGTATGACGGGTTGTCTCCATGAGCCATGTCAAGAGTAATCTTGTATGTCCCGTCTGCTCCCACAGAGATGTTGCCTCCATCGTGGACAAGATTCCCGTCTGTCAGGCCGAGATTGTAGTCCCAATTCCCATTGAAACGGAACTTGAACTCGTCTCCGGTCTTAAGCCCGACCTCTGCCGACCATGTCAGGGTAGTCTCATCGAAAGCCATCGGGATGTCCGCGCCCCATTTAGAAGCCTCAAATGAGCCGATGATGCCGGCGGTCTCAATCTTGACGGACTTTGCAGTCATCTCACTAAGGCTGACTTCCCAATAGTAGGAGCCGTCCTCAATGGTGAGATTCTTGCCTTCATCGCCTTCAATGAGGGAATAGATACCTCCGTCCACTGCCGTATGACCATACCAGACATCCGTCTTCACGAACTTGAACCCATAGGTGGCTCCATACATCGTTGCGTAGCCCTTATATAGACCTGTCGATGAGTCTTTAAGCCATATCCTCATATCTTCAGCCGGCTTCCAGTCATGACCGGAATAATCACCGGCAATCACGAGATAGTCAGGCATGTTCACATCCATGACATCGATGGTAAAGTCCGACGTCGATGCGTTGAAAGTCAGCCTGTAAGTTCCGTCAGGCTTGTCGAACACAATGTTATCGCCCCTAAATGCAACATTGCCAAGCTTACCTCCGAACGAGTAGGTCCAGTCAGAATTGAAGCGGATCTTCAACTCTTCCCCATTCTTGAGTTCAAGTTCCTGCGGAGCGACCCAATTCGCGCCGTCCCTCGTCATTTTAATGCCGGTATTCCAGCCTGAAGCCGCGAAATCGCCGATAAGTTCAAGGTTCTTGACCTGAACCATGTTAAGCGTTCCGAACTTCTTGTCAAGTTTTATGTAGTAGAGTCCGGAAGGAACCGTAATGTTATCCTGGCCTGCTGCAATCTTGCTCGATTCGGCATAGGCAAATGTCAGAGTTTCACCGACAGTCTTTACGAGCACATCCTCGAAGTAAAAATCGCCTTCCCATTTCGGAGCAGGACTGAACTTGAACGAGACATCTGCGGCATCTGCTGTGGTAAGATCCACAAAGCCCTGATACAAGCCCTTCACGTTCTTTGAGACAGAAAGGGTCGGAGCCGTTGCAGGATCCCATCCTTGGTGGCTTCCCGGAACCCACATCTTTTCAGGGAATGTGGCAATGTAGGTGGTAACATTTATTTTCAGCTCATTTGACGCGACTCCGTCAGGAATGCTTTCACAGCAGGCATAGACTTTCATCTTCAGTTCGGACTCCACTCCTTCCGGAGCTCCGGCCGCGATTACGGCCTCGTTGAATGCGTCAACCGTAGTCGTGTAAGAAGTGCCGTCTATGCCCTCTGCCAAGACAGTCTCGGCCTTGTCCCCGTAGGCCACGGTCACCTTGTAAGTAACCTTTTCTCCATAGACAAGCCTTGCGGCAGTCCAAGACAATAGTGCAAGTTCTCCTCCAGGGTTTTCTTTGTCAAGAACGACATCTTCTGTAGCCGCCTTCGCAACGGAAGGCACGGCATCATCGTAGAAATAGACCTTGACGGCAAGAGGCTCGGAAGTGTATACATTTCCGTCACTATCAGCAATGGTCAGATAGAACGACAGCGCATGCGTCGTGTTCTTTTCCAGTTCAAAGCCATCCTTGAGGAATGCCCTGAGTTCCTCTTTGGAGACTGACCACCAGGTTGCACCGATGCCTTCTGCAAGAAGGGCATCCTTTTCTCCGCTCCGGACATACAGATTATACAGATATTCTTCCGCCTCTATGAAACGGGCCGCCGTCCAGGTGAATGTCACCGTCTCTGCTTTGGTTCCGTCAGTTATGAGGATGTCGGAATGCGCATCCAGCACAGGAGCGACAGGACTCTTCGAGAACGTGTCTTCGCTGACGATGGAGCAGGCAACCGCCGCAATGACCGCGGCGGAAACTGCCATTATTTTTTTAATGAATCTCATAAGTCAAACTTTTTATTGTTTTTCATACGTCACGACAATAGGAGTCCTGTTCGCATGGAGACGGACAATGTAATTGCCGGTTCCAGGAGCCGGAATGTTGTCACCGCCTTTGGTTATTTCATAGCCGCCTTCCACGTCGGTTGTCGCAACGGCACTTCCATACTTGTGGTCCCAGCTGCCGTTCAACCTCACAAGCCATTCCTTGCCTTCCGTGAAGCTGATGACCGGCGACTCCCACACATTTTTCGCCGCATTATACTTGAACTCAGGTTCAGCATCCTCTTTCCATTCATTGAAGTCGCCGATAAGCGCAACCTTAGAAACTGTCTCCTTCTCGACGGTCTTCTTCTTGGTGTTGATTGTCAGCCAAACAATCGGGCTGGACTCATCAACGGAGAAGTTCCCGTCCTTGTCCGCAGGATTGGCGATGTCCCATCCGGATGGTTTGTAGCCGTCATTCATGCCGACCCAGTTCTTGCCCTCGTCAACAATCTTGAAGTAGTATGGAGTCTCTTCCGTATTCGACACGTCGACAAGAATCCGGTAAATGCCCGTACCTGCCTCCTTCTCTATGATTTCTGTTCCAAATTGGCTCCAGCCCTGATATTTTCCAGGAAGCCAGATGGTGTTCTTCGGAGGAAGATAGGTGTATACAGAAAACGAGACCTTGTCCGAAACCAGCTCCGGCATTCCTATAACCCCGTTGAGTTCCGCCTTCACATAGGCTTCAACCGTCAGAGTCGTATTCTTTTCCCCCAAGAGTGAGCTGCATATCAGTCCCACGAGATCACCCTTGAGACAGCTGAGGGAATTCTTGTAATTTTGTCCGACAAGGGCGGTCTTCTCTCCGAGCTGAACATACACGGAATAGAGAATTTCCGTGCTTGCCCCGAAATCTGCCGCTGACCAGGTGAAGTCCACCTGCTCGACTTTGGTGGTGTTGGCATCAGAGATGACATTCGGAACCGGATTGAGAACCGGTGCCGTCATATCCCCTTCCGGAAGGATCTGCGTCCTGGGCAAATCCAGCGTACAAGAAGCCGCCAGAACAGCCGCAACGGCAGCTGCTGCCATATATTTCAACGATTTCATACTTTCTGATTTAAACTGTTTTCAATCTGCTAATAACCGTCATTCTGCCTGAGGTTGCTGTTTGAGCTGAGATCACTCTGGATGATCGGGAATATTGTCTTGTATGCCGGAATAGCAATTCTTCCGCTCATGAGGCCGCCCTTGAGAGTCCATGGGTAGTTTACATCCGTGAACTTTCCGAAGCGGATAAGGTCCACGCGACGGTGTCCCTCCCACATAAATTCACGAGCCCTTTCGTCCAGCAGCCATTCAAGATCAATCTCAGACGGCATTGAGACACCCGCACGATCACGGAGTTCCTTGACATACTCCTTCGCAGCAGTTTCCGTCACGACCCCTCCGTTAAGACGGGCATCCGCCTCCGCATAGTTGAGATACATCTCGGCAAGGCGGAATATAGGCATGTCCGCTGAAGAGATTTTCCATTGTCCCGCGACACCGTCATACTGCGCAAGCTTATCCTTGGAATCAAGGCCGCAGAATTTCCAGCACATCCAACCTGTCGCCATATCACTTTCGCTGAAGTCCTTCTTTGAGCCATAATTCGTGAAGAATGCGCGCTTGTCGCTGGTTGCCCTATCATATCCGAAAGCATTGTCCGGATTTTCCCAAACGACACCATTGAGCTGGAAACGCGCGACATAATCATCCGGCACATGGTAGCCGGCCCAGTTCTCCCCGTTTATCTTCGCAAGACCGAATTCCGCTCCGAGCTTAATATTCGCAGCCTCATTGAGGGATGCGGAAGTGAAAGTGGTAGTTCCGCCCCAGCTCTGCGTAGAGACTCTGTCGTATGCGACGGCAAATATGAACTCCTCTGCAGCCGCGCCGGTTTCCGTGTTGTCCTGACGGAACAAATCAGAGTACGGAGTGTGGATTGAATAGCCCATCTCAATTACTTTTTTCGCGGCATCCTTGGCCTCCTGCCATCTCGCGGTTCCGGTGTAGACCTCAGCATTTAGATACATTCGGCTGAGCAGTGCCCATACGGAGCCCTTAGTCGGCCGCGGGTAAGGCACCGAGCCTTTCTCCGGCATGGCACTCGTCTCAGAACCCAGATCGAGAAGTTCTGTCTCAAGCCACTGGAAAAGTTCAGGGCGTGTAATGCGCTTCGGATTCTCGCCTCCAATATTCTCTGGCATAGGGAAAGGAGGATTGCCGAATTCGTCCATCAGAACATAGAAGAACATTGCCCGATGGAAACGAGCCTCTGCCCTATAACCATGGATGGTCTCCTTGAGTTCTTCCTGTCCGCGAGATTCGATCTTGCTGTCCTCTGTCTGGAGAAGGAACTCATTCACAAGCGCGATTGCCTTCACCGCACGGGTATAAACGGCCACGAGCGCGTCATTCGAGCCCTTGCCCCATGAGTCGTGCTGAAGTTCCGTAAGATAGGAATCTCCCCAGACACATTTGAGAGCGTCGCATGTCATCTCGTTCATGTTGAACCACTGCCTCAGGAACTCCGACTGTCCAGAGTCTGAAAAGCCGAGGTCATTACTTCCCGGGTCATCCTGTCCGACAAGCATATAATAGCCGTTGATGTAGGAAAGAGACTTGAGATAGCTGTTTTCATCGGCATACGCATTCTCAGACGTGAAGTCCGTCGAGTTCAGAGGAAGCGTGTCCAAGTCCTTGAGACATGACGAGAAAAGGACTGCCGAAACCGAAATTATGAATATTCTGCTTATAATTTTCATATTATTGTTCCTCCTTCTTAGAATGTGATGTTAAGACGAAGAGTGTAGAGCCGAGGACGAGGATAAATCTGAGTATCCACGCCATCGATGTTTCCTATTTCCGGGTCAAGACCCGAATATTTTGTGAAAGTGCATACATTCTGGACAGAACCGGCAAGACGTATCTTGAGATTGTTCTTCAGATTAAATGTATAGCCGAGGTTGATGTCGTCAATCTTGAAGAATGAGGCATCCTCAATCCACAGATCAGAATATTTCTGTGCCTCGCTGACAGCGGCATGCCAATCTGGAAGGAGCCATTTCGGGCAGAGGTTGTTTATATATCCCTTTGTCCAGTCGTCGCTATATGATGATGCGTATCCCATGGCTGTCTTGTTTATGAGTTCCGCACCGATGGCACCGTGTCCGTTGATGCCGAAGTCCCAGTTCTTGTAGCGTAGCTGTGTGCTGAGACCGTAGTATGCCCACGGCGTCGCGCTGCATCCTGTCATATAGCGGTCTTCAGAATTGATCTTGCCATCGCCGTTGCGATCAACAAGACCGTTCTGCACCGGATTGCCTTCCGCATCGTAGAGCTGTTCGTACAGATAATAGGTGTACGGAGAGAAACCGGCACGATGAAGCGAACTGAAGCCGACGTTGGAGCCCATCGAGGCACCAGTCTCAACACCGAGGTATGTGTCATCGCTGTTGGTCAGTTTTGTGATCTTCACATCCTGGAAAGTGATGTTTCCACCGATTTCCCAATTCCAGTCCTTCTTCTGAACAGGTATTAAGTTGGCCGAAAGCTCTATGCCCTTATTGACCATCGTTCCGATGTTTGAAATAACCTCTTTTCCGAAATTCGAGCCGAGAGGGATGGAAATGTTGTTGAGAAGATCAAATGTGTTGCGGTAATAGGCCTCAACAGTACCGGTAATCCTGTCTCCGAGAAAACCGAAGTCCAGTCCGACATTGTAGGTCTCGGTAGTCTCCCACTTGATGTTCGGGTTGTATGCCAGAGGCGAAAGAAGGTTATAGGTCTTTCCGTCGGGTCCCATCGGATACTGCATAGTCACGGATGAGGATTCGTAATACCTTGCGATGTACGGATAATAGTCGTCTCCGATGTCCTGCTGTCCCGTACGTCCCCAGCCGAGACGGAATTTGAGTGCGGAAACGGACTTGGTGTCTTTCAGAAATTCCTCGTTCGCGACATTCCATGCAAAGGCCGCCGAAGGGAAGAAGCCCCAACGGTTTGAGGGCGAGAAACGGCTGGATGCATCGCCACGTGCGGTAAAAGTGAAGAGATACCGCGAGTCATAATTGTAGTTGAGGCGGCCGAAGAACGAAATCAGGTAGTACTCTTTTGCATTGGTTGGTGCAATGTAGTATTCGGTCTCCCTGTCGTTGTTGTAATACTGAGAGTTGTCGTACTTCACGTAATTATGCTGCCAGGAATAGCCGGCCATCGCGTTGAAATTGTGCTTGCCCCATGTCTCGTTATAGTCAAGATAGGTCTCCAGCAGCATGTTCTTGTTGAAATTCACATACTTCTCGTAGAGGTCAGGAGCGCTGGTAAGCGAGCCTCGGGTGCCGGTCTCATTGTACTTGGTACCATTCGTCTTCGCCATATCCATACCAAGATTGATGTTTGCCCTCAACGCTTCAAAACCATGAATCCGGTAATCAATCTGGAGGTTGCCGACTCCACGGAAAGTGTCCCCGTAATTTACGTAATCATAAACGGTCGAAAGAGGATTGGCTCCCGCCATTGTGTTAGGAACTCCGGCACTGAACCAGTTCCAATAGCCGTTGGATATCTTTGACTTGTCAATATTGCCATCGGCGTCAGTGAAGTATATAGGTTTGGTCGGATCAAACGAGAGGGCATTCCCGACAGGGTTGTTGGCCCAGTTCGTACGCTGATATACGCCCTTGGCATTCAGGTTGATTGACAGGTGATTGTCAAAGAATTTCGGAGAAAGGCTCACGTCAATGTTGCCTCGTTGGTTGTCTCCGACCTTGATCGTAGCCTGGTCAAGGTTGTAGCCCAAGCTGACACGGAACGGAACGATGCCGCCGGAATAAAGACTTATGTTATGGTCCGTGTTTATCCCGAGACGGTAGACCTGCTTCTGCCAGTCGGTGTTGTAGGTTGTGCCGTCAACTCCGAGAAGGTTCGCTGCTTCCGGACGGTATTCCTGAATGTAGTTGAAGAACTGGTCTCCGTCCATCATCTTGATGACATCCTTGTTCTGCTTGAGGGAAACGCTGCCGCTGTAGCCGACATGAAGACCGCTGCCGCTGCCCTTCTTGGTCGTGATGATAATCACACCGTTGGATGCGCGTGATCCGTAGATTGCTGTTGCGGACGCATCCTTGAGAACAGAGTAGGACTCTATGTCATTCGGATTGACAGTCGCGAGAGGATCGCCCATTCCCGCTCCCCCATCCTTCGTCACGGGAACGCCGTCGATGACAATCAGAGGGTCATTGGATGCCGTAAGTGATGCCGCCCCACGGATTCTTATTGTAGAGGAGGCTCCAGGCTGCCCGTTGGCCGGCGTGATATTGAGGCCGGAAACCTTGCCGACAAGCATCGCGCTCGGAGAAGTGACTGCACCGCGATTGACGTCCTCGGCCTTTATTGCCGCCACGGAACCCGTCATGTCACTTTTCTTCACTGTGCCGTAGCCGATGACGACAACATCGTCAAGAAGCACGGAATCCTCTGCAAGGATGATTCTCGCAGGAACCGCAGATGCCACAAAAGACTGTGTCGTGTAACCTATACAACTCACCTCAACGACAGATTCGGCTGATTCTACGGAAAATGAGAAATTTCCGTCAATATCAGTAGAGACTCCGTTAGAGGTGCCGCGCTGCATGACCGTTGCCCCAATCACAGGGGCTCCTGTCCCGTCCACGACAGTACCTTTAACGCCATACCCGCTTTGGGCGGATAGGGATGGGGATATGAAGAACAACGTCATCAATCCCGTTAAAATAGATAAAAATCTGTTCATAGGATCTTTATTATTAGTTGATAAAGTGTTATGTGTTTTAATTCCTGTCCTTTATAAACGCCACGCTTACTGCCGCACAGAGCATCAGCGCTCCGGCGAGGGCGAGCATGGCCACGGCATTGCCGCCGAAGACATACTTCACGATGACCCCGCCGAGAAGTCCCATGCAGATCTGCGGGATGACAATCGTGAAGTTGAAGATTCCCATGTAGGCTCCGGCGCTGGCGGCATCGATGGAGCGGGAGAGGATTGAATATGGCATGGCGAGTATGCCGGCCCAGGCGATTCCGATGCCGACCATAGGAAGCATCAGCAGATACTGGTTATGGAGTAGCGAAAGCCCGAGGAAACCGAGGGCCCCGCAGGCGAGGGTTGCCGCATAGACGGTCTTGTTGCCGTAGCGGTTCGCAAACTGAGTCATGAACAGAGCGATGATGCAGGCCGGAACGGGATATACGGCGTTGAGAACACCCACCCATGTGGCCGTGGCGCCTTCAGCGAGGACCGCTCCGGAATTGTCCGTGACGACCCCCGTGATTGCCGGCTTGAGGTAGTTCCACATCAGGAACAGCGCCGCCCACGAGAAGAACTGCGTCACGCCGAGCTGGAGCATCACCTTGGGCGTGCCCTTGAGAAGCTGTATGAAATTGGGCTTGGGAGCGGCTGCCTTTCCGTCAGCCTGGATGTCTGCCCGAGAGCCTTCTTTGCCGTCGGATGTCCCGTTATAGCAAGCGAACTCCTCCGGAGGATATTCCTTGACCTTGAACGAAGTTACAAGAACAGAGGCCAGCAGTATTGCCCCCCCCAGATAGTATGAATACGCGATGTGGTCTGAGACGTGGCCTTCCGCAGCGATGTCGCTCACTCCGCACCACGTCATAATCAGAGGCAGAAGCGCCCCGACGACGGCTCCAAGATTAATCAGAAGGGTCTGGACCACAAAGCCTTCGGTCTTCTGACTGTCGTCAAGCATGTCGGTCACGAGTGCCCTGAACGGCTGCATCGTCACGTTGAACGACAGGTCCATAAAGAGGAAAATCAGAGCCCCCATCGCAAGCGGTGCGAAAGCTAGCAGCTTCGGGCAGTTCGGCATGAGAACCAGCGCAAGGGTCGAGATTATAGCGCCGACGAGGATGAACGGGATGCGCCTCCCGAGCCTTGTCCAGGTCTTGTCGGAGAACATCCCGACTATCGGCTGCACGATGAGTCCGGCCACAGGGGCTGCAAGCCAGAAATAGCTTAGCGAGCCCAGATCCGCACCGAAGGACTGGAGTATCGTCGATGTGTTTGAATTCTGAAGCGAGTATCCGATCTGGACGCCCATAAAGCCGAAGCTGAGGTTCCAAATCTGCCAGAATGAGAGTTTTGGCTTTGAAGATTTCATTCCGTGGTCAGTTTGTATCGTTACAATCGTCAATCGATTGAACTGTCTTTAGTGTTTATGTGTTATCAACAAATGCGAATATATGAATTTTATAAATATAATATGGCATATCCTCTGACGAACGGGGGATATATGCGGACGAACGGCAAGTTTTCGACGACGAATGAAACGACATTCGCGGATTTTTTCTAACTTGCAGACATTAACCATAGGAAAAGCCGCAATCTCGAACGGAGTGAGAGATCTTCAATTGACAGAGAATGAAAAGAGACACTAAGATTAATGGACTGATTGTCACGGCATTTGCGCTCGCACACGCTGCCGTTGCATATACTCTCGGGCGCTTCGGGTTCAGTGACGAACTTATGCTGACGCTGCTCACGATGGCTATGACGGTTGTGCTCTGCCTGCGGCGCGGTCTCAACATCGAACTGACGGCCGCCTGCGTGATTGTCGTGAATGTCGTAGGTTTCATGGTCGGAACAAAAGGAGGAGCGCTGCTCGGCAAGGTCATTGAAGATCCGGTCATAGTGAGTTCCGTGGCCACACTGCTCACGACAATAATCCTCGGATGGGGAGTTTCGGCGCTCACGGGCATATTCGCCCGTCCCGGCAGACAGAACCGCAGCATTCCGACTGCCCAGATTCGTATACTCATCATCGCCTTCGCATTAATTTTCCTCCTTCGTCTTTTAGTCTTCGTCTTCTCGTCGGACGGCAGAAACCCTTGGAGCACGCTGGAAACAGTGTCGATGATTCTGTCAGACTCGGCCGCTGTCATAACAATTATATGCGTGAATATCATATTCATACGTTTCAGCAGAAAGATAAGGGACGAAGTCGGGAAGAAGTGTTTCTGGTTCATATTCATTCTGTTTATTCTGATTACTTCGCAGATGACCGCATACATCGTCTGCCTCGCCCCGGAAAGCGTCATACATCCGGATGTTTCGGCCGAGTTCATCCAGCTCTGCACGCTCTGTCTCGTGGTGGACATATCGGCCTACTGCATAATCTATCTTGCGAATCATTCAATTGAGGTTCAGCAGGCCATGCGGACGGAGAAGGAAAAACGGCACTATGCGCAGTTCCGCTACGAGAAGCTCAAGCAGCAGGTGAATCCGCATTTCCTGTTCAATTCCCTGAACGTGCTCGACTCACTTGTGCTTGAGGGGCAGACGGAGGAGGCGAGCGAATTCATCCACAAGCTGGCGGGGCTGTACCGCTACATGATACGCAATGAGGAGGAAAGGCTCGTGCCGCTGCGCAGTGAGATGGAGTTCGTGGACGCGTTCATCGACCTGATGAGGACGCGGTTTCCGGCAGGTTTTGAGGTGACGGAAGAAGTCGGTGAGGATGACTTGAAGAAAATGGTGCCGCCGTGCGCGGTGCAGATGCTTGTGGAAAACGCCTTCAAGCACAACGCGGTGTCGGAGGCACGGCCGCTGAAGATTGCGCTGCGTTCGGTTCCGGGAGGTCTCGAAGTGCGCAATGAGCTGATCCCGAGGGCATCGAAGGCACCATCCACTGGGGTCGGACTGAAATACATACGGCAGCAGTACAGAGACCTTGACGGGAGTGAGGTGCCGGTGGAGGAAACGGAGACGGAATACATAGTGAGGCTGCCGCTGATATAAAGTGCGGGCGAATGCCATCCCGGAGAGGCCGGTTATGACAGAGGACGGGACATCCGGTTATTTCAGTTTGATTTTGAAAAGAATTATGATATGAAAGTACTTATAGTCGAAGATGAGATCATGGCGCAGAGGGCGCTGACCAAGACGCTTGAGAGCAGGTATCCGCAGATGCGGGTCGTGGAATGTACCGGTTCTGTGGCGGAGACTGTGCGGTGGCTTACGGAGCATTCTTCTGGGAACGGGGCTGGGATGCACGGCGGCTGGGTGCAGGACAATGGCGTGGACGTGATTTTCATGGACGTGGAGCTCTCTGACGGCAACTGTTTCGAGATTTTCAGGCAAGTTCCGATTACGGCGAAGGTCATCATGACCACGGCCTACGACAGCTACGCGATAAAGGCCTTTGAGGCCGGCTCGCTCGACTATCTTCTCAAGCCTATAAGTCCCTCGGATCTAGACCGTGCAGTGAACAGGGTTCTCTGCAGCAGCGGCGTGCCGGCCGACTTCGGTTCGGTGCTTCGGGCGGTTGATGAGGACAGGCGCCGTGAAAGGTTTATCGTGAGATTCAACGACCGCATAGTCCCCGTGAAGGTGGATGACATCGCCTATTTCTGCTCGGAGGAAAAAAGCAATTTTCTCTACACGTTCAGCGGCAGGAAATACATAGTCGACTCCTCACTCGACATCATAGCGGATGAACTGCCGGAGAAGACGTTCTTCCGCATTTCCCGCAGCTGCATCGTTTCAATCAAGGCGATTCAGAGCATCGTCAGACAACCCAGCGGACGGCTCCTCATAATTTCAGAACCGCCCGCCGGCTTCGAGATGACCGTGTCACGTGCACGAGTCGATGACTTTATGAGTTGGATTTCACAATAGCGGGGCGCCTAAAAGGAGGTCTGCTTCACCACGTCAGACCCAATAATGTCGCCAGATTCGTATTCCATACAAACCACGAATTCGGACACGGGACTTTTTATTATATACTCTTGGGATTTATAACCGATATATGAAACGGATATAGTTACAGGAAATCGTTTGACCGTAATTACGACCTTGCCATCCAAGTCTGAAACATATCCGCTTGTCGTATTGTCCTTTCCCTTAACATATACCGTAGCCCCTATAACAGGCTCCTCAGCCCCATTTTCTTTCGATTTTATGATTATACTGATTTTGTATTCTTTGCCCATCGTGACATAAGAAGAAGACCAGGCCGTTGATGCTGACGATGTAGCAAAAAGTGCGACAACACAAATGATAGAGTAGAGTAAGTGTTTCATATTTTTATTTCTTATTTCTGAAAATATACTTTGCTGTAAATATGAAATAGCGACCGTATGTCGGAGTCCACTTTTGGGTGAATGAGTTCGCAGTGACTGACGTATTGTACAAGGAGCCGGAGTTTAACAAATCACAGCCGGAAACGCTCAGGTCCAACGACTTCCGGAAAAATTTCCATCCGAATGTCGTCTGAAGAACATTGGAGTAAAAATTCTTCGTGTCATTAAGATAAATGCGGGAATTGAACACGTACGATATCGATATATACCCATTTCTTCTGATAACATAATTCTGCCTCAAAGTCACATTCAAATTCACCGACTCCGACAAACTGCTTCTTTTGTCAATCAAAGCGTTATAATATCCTGCAGCAGAAGAGAATGAAAGGCGTATATTTCTGTTCGGCCTATAGTTCAAGCCCCCAAAACACAGAAATGCCAATTCCTGCATTCTTGCCGGAGAACTTCCAAAATACTGCGTCCGTCCGGAGAAATCGGCATTCAAATCCACTTTAAGATTCAATTTGTTCCTGCAATGGATACTGTTCCAGTTCCCTCTGGCTGTCACCTGCCACGATGGAATACGAGCGTTCTCAAACGAACAAAGCATTGAACCTGACCTGGCGACATAACCATCAAGCTTGTCAAGAACAGTATCCTCTGAAAAATATATTGTTTTAGCCACAATATCATTGAATCCGCATTTGCCCGCCACTATCGCCTGAACGGAATTTCCTCCCTTAAGCCGGAAATCCCATCGGTTTGAAGACGAAATCTGTCCTGACTGCCTCAAATTCGGATTCCCGCCGACAAGAACAAGAGGATTGACATCCGACACCCTGTTTCTCGTTTGAGAGGGAGACGGCACTTCCGAACCATATTTCAAGTCAAAGGTATATCCACGGTATTTAATCTTCAGCATCGGCTCAACACTCCAATAAACACGACGCGAAGAATATGAGACCGGGCTTTTCTCGTCGGCACCAATGATTCTGTTCAGCACTGTCAGTCCGGCATTCAAGCTCAGCCTATCCGTGTCATAGCTGAATCCAGCTTCAATGCTGTTTGACAAATCGTTCCATGTGTAATTCCATGTTCCCGGAACATATTCAACCGGAATCGGCTCATCAAGGGAGTTCAAGGAAAGCTGACTGTTCGTCGTGCGATTATAGTCCGTGCAAAATTCGCCTCTGACAATCAGCGTATTGCGTTCATTGTTGATGGCATTTCCATTCAGGGACAAAGACGACCGGACATTCAGGTCGCTGCCAGTTCCATCGGAAGACAGACGACGCCGGTTAAAGGATGTAGCCAATGTGTCAATAGTGCCTGATGATGACCTGTTTTCATTCATCGATACATTCAGGTTGTATTCCGGACGACATTTCTGCAAATCATTGTCTGTCCATTGCAGGAACGCGAATAAACTGTATATGCGGTCTCGCGCGGTCAATTCCTCATGGCGACGATACTCCTCATTTGTGCCCTCAACTATTCGGCTTGCAGAGTTTAGGGAACCACGCGAAGCATCTGAAATGTCCCCCGTAACTCCGAGCATAATTGACTTTAATGGCGTGTCTTTCAAATCCGTACTGATTGATATTCTGTGAACTCCGGATGTATTCCATGCAGACGAAGTGTCAGCTGCCGTCATTTCCGGATTATCGGAATTTTCGAAATACTCCGTGCCTGTCCGTTCACTGTCCCTTACATAATTGTGTATATATCCGTACTTTGCTGAAAGGCTGTTGCCATATTGTCTGTTTTTCCAATACTTGTTCAGGCTGACGCTTCCGCCTGCCTGTTCCTGATAGTCTTTCAACGGACTACCGGAACACGCGACAAGAGCAGAGTTTACAGACGGAGTTATCTCTCCATTAAACGACTTGGACAAGTTGTCCGCGAACACATTCGCATCGACCTGCAGCATCTCGGAGAACAGGCTTCCCGCCGCAATACCGGAGTACCTCGGCTGACCTGTTCCGTCAGCGCCGCCACTTGCAAGAACTCCAGCTTCCGCAAGGGACAGCAATGATTCATTGGTAACGATGTCAAGAACACGGTCTTTCCGTCCGTGACGAATACCGCGTCTCCTGTCAGTGGCATTCTGTTCGTCATAGACCCTCACCTGCCGGACTTCTTCAGCTTTCAGAGCATCAGCCGCCGCAAGTGTATTGTCCCCGAATATCAGAACGCCGTTCACATAAGTTCGTTTCACAGGCTCGCCGTTCACGATAATTTTCTCACCTCGGATCCTGAATCCGGGCAACTGCTCAAGAACAGCACGCAGGCTCTCGTCCTCCATTGTACGCAACGCGGCCGTATTGTAAATGACAGTATCCTTTATTTGACGCATCAGCTGCGTCTCTGCTAAGACTTTAGCTTCCTGTATTTTCTCGTCCGCGTCCTTCATCCGAAAATAAAAGGCATTGTTACCTTCTTCTATCTCATAGAATCCGTCTATTGTCTTTTTCCCGACGCAGAATATTTTCAGACGAATCTTCTGAGGACGGATGTTCCGGAAACGGAATGTACCGCTCATGTCAGTAGTAGTGAACAGAGAATCAACTTGCTTGGATTCCATTTCGGAGAATAGGACAACCGTGGCTCCCGAAACAGAAATATTTCCATCTTCAGACTTCACAATCCCATGAATCACGGCAAGCGAATCTGTCCCTGGGCTCATAGCAAGCACGGGAATTTCAAACATCATACATAGTAGCGCCAATGCCAGTTTTTTCATCATCGACCTATAACTCATGAGATTAACTTACGCTCAATAGGCTCAAGTTATCTGCCGGAATCTTTTATCAAAGATGCTACCTCACTGTTGAAGTCCTTCTGACTGAGGAGGCTTTCGAGGGTGAGGTGCATACGGTAGCGCCAGTAGTGGCGGCTGACGGCGGGAATGTTGATGCGCTCGGCGTTCGGGTCGGGGAGACGGAGAGTGCCGTCGATGGAGAGCCAGTCCTGGAGCGGGAGGATGGTGAGCATCGCCGGGGAGGCGAGATGGTCGCTGACAATGTGATGGCAGAGCCATGGCTCGCAGGAATACGGAGCCTCGCCGCCGAAGTTCAGATGATAGAACCGGACGGAAACCTCCCGATCCTCTCCCCACCATGCGCGCAGAGGGTTCATGTCGTGGGTTGACGTGGTGCAGACGCAGAGGTACGGGTAGTGCTTAGGGTCGCCGAACTCCACGCTCGTGCTTTTGGGCATTCTTTGGATTTCGAGCGAAAGTATCTTCAGTTCCGACATCACGGAGGCCACGCAGTCCG
The DNA here is from genome assembly GCA_002438905.1 of Bacteroidales bacterium UBA6346. Classification (GTDB taxonomy): domain Bacteria; phylum Bacteroidota; class Bacteroidia; order Bacteroidales; family UBA932; genus Cryptobacteroides. Next base: position 124 of record DJSA01000064.1, on the reverse strand, counting down.
GAATCATCCCGAGATCCTCGCCGCAGGCAAGCATGTCAGTGGCATGAAGCAGGGGCGGGAGCTTGCGCATTGCGGATTCGCGCCAGAACTCGTTGTGGCGGCGGTAGAAGAAGTCGTCGTGCAG
>DJSA01000109.1 GCA_002438905.1 Bacteroidales bacterium UBA6346 | reverse complement strand
GCTTGCAGCTTCCGCCGTAGAGGATGGTGATGTCCTCTGCAAGAGCACCGAACTTCTCCGCAAGCACCTTGCGCACGCATGCGTGGATTTCCTCAGCCTGTTCCGCTGTGGCAGTCTTGCCTGTTCCGATTGCCCAAACCGGCTCATAAGCTACGATGACCTTCGCCATCTCCTCCGGAGTCAGGGTATAGAGGACGTTCTTGACCTGCTCGGTAACAACATCGAAGTGCTTTCCGGCCTCACGCTGCTCAAGGTTCTCTCCGATGCAGAAAATTGGTGAAAGGCCAGCTGCAAGTGCTAGATGAATCTTGTCGACGAGCTTGGCGTCAGTCTCACCATAGTACTGGCGACGCTCAGAGTGACCGAGAATAGTGTATTCGCAGCTGACAGAGGCGAGCATGCTCACAGACACCTCACCCGTGTATGCGCCCTTCTCCTTGTCAGCGCAGTTCTGTGCTGAAAGCCCGACTGCTGAACCCTTTACGACCTCAGCGACAGGCGCGAGATGTACAAAAGGAGGAGCGATGATAAGTTTCACGTCCGCTGGAACCTCAGCCGACTTTGCGACAACTGCCTTTGCGAGCTCTACGCCCTCAGGAACCGTGGTGTTCATTTTCCAGTTTCCTGCAACGATGTGTTTTCTCATTTCAAAAATATTTTAACTGTTATACATTTCAAAAAAACGACGCATAAAATCCGTGCGCCCAAATCCCTGCAAATTTACGAATCTGTTTTGAATATACCGAATATATTTCAGATGAAAAATACCTATAGTAAAATAGGTTTGAGTGCAAATATTTATTACTTTTGTAGAATTATGCCGTTGCATCGGAATATATATTTTGTAACCATCGAATTTGAATAAAGACATCATACGATGAAGAATTTTGTTGAGGAACTGAAATGGAGAGGCATGATTCAAGACATCATGCCGGGAACTGAGGAAAAACTTATGGAAGGGCCAACGGCGGCATACGTCGGAATTGACCCTACTGCGGATTCACTGCACATCGGGCATATGGTCAGCATAATGATACTCAAGCACTTCCAAAACTGCGGACATAAGCCGTTTGCCCTAGTCGGTGGCGCCACTGGAATGATCGGTGATCCTTCGATGAAATCCCAAGAGCGCAATCTTCTGGACGAGGAGACGCTCGCGCACAACGTTGCCTGCATAAAGAGGCAGCTGTCACGCTTCCTTGACTTTGAGTCTGGAGCGGAGAACTGCGCTGAACTCGTGAACAACTATGACTGGATGAAGGGATGGAGTTTCCTCGACTTCACCCGCGACATCGGAAAGCACATCACGGTGAACTACATGATGGCAAAGGACAGCGTGAAGAAAAGGCTCTCAAGCGAGTCCCGCGAAGGAATGTCCTTCACCGAATTCACCTACCAGCTGCTCCAGGGCTACGATTTCCTCTACCTCTACGAGCACAAGGGATGCACCCTCCAGATGGGCGGCGCTGACCAGTGGGGCAACATCACGACAGGTTCTGAGCTCATCCGCCGCATGCTCGGCAAGGAAGCCTACGCGCTCACCTGCCCACTCATCACCAAGGCCGACGGAGGCAAGTTCGGAAAGACGGAGAAGGGCAACATCTGGCTCGACCCGGAGCGCACTTCTCCTTACCAGTTCTACCAGTTCTGGCTCAATGTTAGCGATGAGGACGCGGCGAAATACATAAAGATCTTCACAATGCTCGACAAGGAGACCATTGACGATGCGATTGCCGCACATTCCGAGAACCCGGGAGCACGTTCGCTCCAGAAACTGCTCGCGAAGGAAGTCACTGTCATGGTTCACGGGGAGAAGGAATACGAGAACGCAGTCGCGGCGTCCGGCATACTGTTCGGGAATGCCACGTCAGAACAGCTCAAGTCTCTCGACGAGAAGACATTCCTCCAGGTGTTCGAAGGCGTCCAAACGTTCTCTGTATCTCCGGACAAGCTTCCTTGCAATATAATTGACCTGCTGTCTGTTGAGACAGCCTTCTTCCCGTCTAAGGGAGAGTGCCGAAAGATGATTCAGGGCAACGGTGTCAGCATCAATAAAGAAAAGGTGAACGACATCAATGCACAGATCGGCTTCGAGTCGGTGCTTGACGAGAAGTACATCCTCGCACAGAAGGGAAAAAAGAACTACTGCATAATCAAGGTTGAGTAGCGGCGGAAACAGGGATGAGGTGGCATAGGATGCTTTCGCTCCGCTCAAGATCCTTACTGCGGGATTGTCATAGACCGATTTGAGGAAGTCCATGCGGGCAAAGCCCGCTTTGGGACTTCAAGTTAAGCGGAGGCTTATGTGAGCGAGTTCACAACGCCGCCGCTTAAATTAAAGTCCCCGCAAACTTCCGTTTGCGAGGACTTCCTCAAATCGTGACCCGCACAGGATTCAAACCTGTAACCTTTTGATCCGTAGTCAAATGCTCTATTCAGTTGAGCTAGCGGGCCTCGTTTATTTTTTATTCCTCGTTCCTCACGAGAGCAAGTTTCTTCTCCTTAATGCGAGCCTTCTTACCTGAGAGAGCACGGAGATAGAATATGCGAGCGCGACGAACTTTACCTACCTTGTTAACCTCGATTGAGTCAATGAATGGTGACTGGAACGGGAAGATTCTCTCGACACCGATTCCGTTTGAAATTTTGCGGATGGTGAATGTCTTCGTTGCAGGTGAAGCACCCTTAATCTGAATGATCACACCTCTAAACTTCTGCAGTCTCTCCTTGTCACCCTCTTTGATTCGGTAAGTGACAGTCACTGTGTCACCGGCCTTAAACTTCGGGTATGATGCGACTTTCTCGTTTGCGAAAGCATCATTTACAACCTTAATAAAATCCATTTCAATAAGTATTTGTGGCAACATTAGGGAATTACCCAAGACCCTAAGAGGTTGCTTTTATTTTTGGGATTGCAAAGGTACAAATAAAACTTGACTCTGCAAATCTTTTTCGCATTTTTTACAAAGACTTTCAAAAAAAGAGACCGGGATAAACCCGGCCTCTGAATCACTATTTATCAAGCATTATCAAACTGCTTGGAGTGAAGGGATGAAGAAAAGGAAATACAACCTTTTATTCGCCCTGAACAACTTCAAACTTAACTACGCCCTTAATGTCCTTGTAGCACTTCACTGTTGCCTCGTAGAAGCCGAGTTCCTTCACAGCATCATTGATGGTGATGTCCTTCTTGTCAACATTGATTCCCTGAGCCGCGAGAGCGTCAGCAATCTGAGCGGTGGTCACAGAGCCGTAAATCTTGCCTGACTCGCTGACCTTTGCAGCAACCTTAACGACAACCTCAGCAAGCTTGGCTGCGAGAGCCTCTGCGTCTGCACGGAACTTAGCCTCTTTGTGAGCCCTCTGACGAAGGTTCTCGGTGTGAACCTTCTTTGCGGACACGGTTGCAAGAGTCGCATATCCCTGAGGGATAAGATAGTTGACAGCATATCCTGTCTTTACATTGACGATGTCGTCAGCATGGCCGAGATTGGCCACATCCTTCTTCAAGATAATTTCCATATTGCTGTCCTCCTATTATTTCATAAGATCCGTAACGTATGGGAGAAGTGCAAGGTGTCGTGCACGCTTTACTGCCTGAGCAACTTTCCTCTGGAACTTAAGTGAAGTACCTGTGATACGGCGAGGAAGGA
>DJSA01000150.1:19048-31793 GCA_002438905.1 Bacteroidales bacterium UBA6346 | reverse complement strand
TCTGCAAATCTACAACTAATAAACAAAAAGTTTGTTATAAAAATTATTATTTCTAACTTTACACGACTTTATGGCCTCCGATTTATATGGGTTCGGTCTTTGCCGGGTAAAACCATACGGACGGAGGAGGTGAGAGGAAATAATATAAAAAACAGATTCTATATAATTATGGAAGTTAAGAAGTCACCAAAAGCAAGTCTTGAAAACAAGAAATTGCTGTTCGTGGAAATCGGGCTGGTATTCGCCCTGACAGTCGTCTATCTGGCGTTCAACTGGACTTCAGGAGAGGCACAGGTGAGCACGCTCGAAGCTGACAATCAGGTAGTTCAGGAAGAGGAAATCATTCCTATCACTCAGGAGACGCCTCCTCCCCCACCTGAGGCGCCGAAGATTCCGGTTCTTTCCGACCAGATTGACATCGTGGACGATGAAATCAAGATCGATAATGATTTCCTCTCCCTTGAGGATAACAACGACATGGGAGTCGAGATTATGGACTACGTTGAGAATGTACAGGAAGAAGTCGTGGAAGAAGAAGCGATTCCGTTCCAGCTCGTCGAGGAAAAACCATCATTTATGGGCGGTGACGCCAATCAGTTCTCTGTGTGGGTGAACAAGAGACTCGTCTACCCCGAAATCGCCAAGGAAAACGGTGTGCAGGGTCGTGTAACCCTCCAGTTTACTGTTGAAAAGGACGGTTCAGTGACCAAGGTAAAGGTACTCCGCGGAGTTGACCCATCACTTGACAAGGAGGCTGTCAGAGTCGTGTCAATGTCTCCAAAATGGACTCCAGGGAAGCAGCGTGACCGTGCGGTACCTGTAACCTATACGTTCCCTGTTTACTTCCAGCTTCGATAGTACGCTCACTATTTGTGTAAGCTAAAACAATAGTTTAAAGGTGACTGAATACACTCGGTCGCCTTTTTTATTAAAAGGTCTAAGCCTCAATTTGATAAAGAATGGACGAGATTTTGAGGGTAGATTGATTTTTGAAGAGAGAGCATACCGAGAGTATGTGACCGATGAAAAATTAATATAGACCAAAAATATATCAAATATATGCTGAATTCAGAGCCGATAATAATAAAGAAATATATTGAGAAGGCCATTTTCATCGGAGTCATAAAACAGGGAGATGATGAGTCACAGGTGAATGAATACCTTGACGAGCTTGAATTTCTGGCTGAAACTGCGGGCGTGGAGGGGCGTGGAAGATTTGTACAGAAGGTGGATAAGGCGGATCCAAGAACGTACATAAGAAGCGGCAAACTGGACGAAATAAAGCAATTTATAGAAGCAAACAATATTGACGTTGCGATATTCGATGATGAACTCTCCCCCACCCAGTTGCGAAACGTTGAAAGGGAACTGAACATAAAAATTCTCGACAGGACGAACCTTATTCTTGACATATTCGCGCAGAGAGCGAAGACGGCATACGCAAAGACGCAGGTAGAACTCGCTCAGTATCAGTATCTTCTGCCTCGGCTCACTAGGATGTGGACCCACCTCGAAAGGCAGAAGGGAGGCATCGGAATGAGAGGTCCGGGAGAAACTCAGATAGAGACAGACCGCCGAATCATACAGGACAAGATTGCAAGGCTTAAGGAGCAGTTGAAGAAAATCGACAAACAGATGGCCTCGCAGCGCGGCAATAGGGGCTCGCTAGTGCGTATCGCACTGGTAGGCTACACCAACGTCGGAAAGAGCACCCTTATGAATGCGCTTGCCAAGAGCGATGTATTCGCAGAAAACAAGCTATTCGCAACGCTTGACACAACTGTGAGAAAGGTTGTTATAGAAAATGTTCCGTTTCTTCTCAGTGACACTGTAGGATTCATCAGAAAACTTCCGACACAACTCGTGGAGGCATTCAAAAGCACACTTGATGAGGTTCGCGAGGCTGACATACTGATGCACGTTGTGGATATATCTCATCCAAACCATGAGGAACACATCCGTGTGGTAAATGAGACTCTTCGCGACATAGGAGCCATAAACAAGCCTATTTTCGTTGTTTTCAACAAAATCGATGCATATCACCATGAAGAGTACGATGAGTTCTCCTTGAAGCCTAAAAAACCCGAAAACTACACGCTTGAGGAATACAAGAACTCATGGATAGCGAAGGAAAATACACCATGCATATTTATCTCAGCAAAACAGAAAATCGGAATGGATAAACTCCGCTCCGACCTCTACAAGATGGTAGCGGAAATCCACGCCGGGCGATACCCCTTCAACAATTTCCTGTGGTAAAATCCAAATTTAAGGGCGAATGGCTGCGTTACGCGTCGTCGGCGAAATCCTCACAACCATAAGGTTGCTGCGGTTTCTTCTCCTCGCAAGCCTTGCCCTTCACCTTAAATTTGAATTTTCAATAAAAAGACAAAGGTGACCGGACTTCTCTGATCACCTTTAATTCATGGTATGACCGCTTTTTAAGCGCCCCGCCTCCGCTACTAATAAAACCTTGCCCTATTGTCAGTCACAACATTCTCATTCATCACTCCGAGGAGCATCTGAGCCATGTACTGGTTCATCTGCGCTGCCTTTGCATTGGCATCGTCCTCAGTGTAGAACGCACCTGTTTCCTTGGCAGTGACGTTGAAGACATAGATTCCGTAGCTGCCCTTAACAGGCGCTGAAATCTTGCCCGCCTCGGCAGAAGTCACAGCACCGATAAACGCAGGGTCAAGGCCCTGTGAAGTGAGCGAAGAGAATGTGATTCCGTCCTTTGTACTTACGGTTGTTCCGAGAGCCTCGGCGATAGCAGCCATATTATCAAGCCCAGCAATCTTTTCCGCGACCTCGGCTGCCTTGTGATCAGCGAGCTTCTCACGATAAAGAATGTCTTTGATTACAGGAGAAACGGCTTTAAGGTCTTTGTAGCCCTCCTTATTAATGCCGGTGAGGACAGCAACAACGAAATAATCCTTGTTGATGTCGAAAATGTCAGAAACCTTACCTTTTTTTGCGTCAAATGCCCAACGGGTAATCTCTTTAGCATTGTCAATGGAACCGATACGGCTTGCACCTTCGACAAGGTTGGCTGTGTGCGCATAAACGGCCTGAGAATCAACGGCGGCGCGGAAATCCTTATAATTTCCGTTTGCTTGGGCTGCAAAATTCTTAGCCTTCGCGTAGACGCTGTTCACAGTATTCTTGCTCGCAACAGCTTCCTTTTCAAGAACCGCAACCTGCTTCTTCACCACGCCGTCCTCCGTCTTGGTGTCAAGAATACGGACAACATAGAAAGTGTTGTCATGGGAAAGAACCGGAGAAATGGTCTGTCCATTGTTGTTGAACACGAACTCGTCAACCTCAGGAGCGATGGTCTTGAGCTCACCTTCCTTATAATATTTCTCGTCGAACTGGCAATAGTTCGAAAGAAGGAAAGACTTCACGTTTGACGTGGCCGCAAACTCATCCACAAGCCCTGCTATATACTCGTTTGCAGCCGCTATATCCTCTGGAGAAGGAAGAATGTCATAGACAACATACTCGATGTCACGGCTAGCCCTCTGTGTGAAGAGTGACTTATAGGCAGCCATCTTCTTGTGTGCCTTGTACCAATCCTTGATTTCTGAATCCGTCACGACAATAGTAGTATCCTGCGCAAAGCCGAAAGGAACCATCACAAACTCCGCATTTACAGAATTGTTATTGTCCGCGATCTCGTTCTCAAGCCCGAGTTCATTGGTAATGTTACTCTCGGAGAAAAGAGAGAAATACTTGGAATAATATTGCTGCGAAATGGCCGCATTGCAAAGATAGTCAAGAAGTTCCTTGTACCGGCCAGTCTGATCCTCACGGCAGTAATTTACAAAATTGTTGAAAGCTTCCTTGTTGAAGCCTTTCCCATCAGAGAACACCTGCGCGATCACAGGAGAGATGTTGTCACCGGAAATGAGGTCAAGAGCCTCCTGGTTGCCGACATATATACCGGCGCTCTCCGCATTCGGAATGAAATAATACTTGTCAAAAAGTTCCTTCCACGCCTCATCCCTGACGTATGACTGAGCCTGCTCAGAATTGGCCTGGAAGCCGAGAAGTTCAAGCACGCCCTTAGTCTTTTCAACGTCCTTCTGGAAATCAACGTAAGAAACCGCTTTGCCGTCGATCTCACCAACGTCATATTTTGAGGACATCGATGATGCGACGTTCTGGAGCGTGGTCGGGTCAATGATGAACGAAAGCAGCGCTACTGCAATGAGCACTGTTATCACGACTCCGAACTTCACGCGGATTGTTTCAAGAACTGCCATAATTATAGTTTTTAGTTATTATCTATTTTAATTAAACTGATCATAAAAAACCCAATGGAGTGCGAAGTTAGTAATTTTCCCCAAATTACGCTATGAAAATTTTTCAAAAACTCCTTTTTGAGGGAATCAAAAGACTATCTGTCACGTTTCATCTGCACAGGACCTATAAAGTTCACGGAATCCACGTTTATGGCTGTGCTATCCCGTGTCACTATCCCATAGCTGTTGAACGGACGAAATATGACGGAATTCCTAGCCCTCTGATCAGACTCCATTCCATAACCCTGCATAAAACCATCTGGAGAATACATCTTTACATAGCAGTTTGTCCATATTTTTTCCTCCTTCTGATCCCAATATAGCGTGTCCGTCTCCATAACCTCCTTCTTGATCAGGTTCTTTACCACAACATTCCCGTAGGCCGCCCAAGACTCACGCCCATCCGAATACTTCAGATGACGCGCATTGTCGGCAGTAATAGCTGTTTCAAGCAAACCTCCGTCTATGTAGCCGTAGACTGCAAAACCTTCCGGAAATAACTGTGTGGACAAGGTGTCTGTCTCATAGCGTTCCATCAGGGGTGCCTCCATACGCATCTGAATCTGCCCGTTCTGTGTCTGGACAGAAGTGATGCTGTCGGCTGTCTGTACCGGCATGTGAGTGATGTCCATGGCATCCTCTTCAGCAAGTTTACCCTTACACGAATAAATGACGAAAGCAACCGCCGAAGCGGTTGCCAACTTAATCATTATATTTCCGATTCCTTTCAAAGTCAAGAAAACGTTAGTTCTGAGTCCTGACAGTTGTCACAGCCCGCATTCCCCCGCAGTTAACAGTATAGGACTGTCCGTCAAGAAGGTCATACATGAAAGCCTCGGCTTTCTGAGGGAAATACTTGCTATACTGTGCAATCATGTCATTGGCCTCAGCAGCAAGACTCTCATCAGCATTCTTTGCCTTAATCATATAGTCTACCGCAACCCAATAAGGCGCCCGTGACTCTATTTCATTTCCCTTGCAAACCTGTGAACCCCATATGGTTCCTATCAGCATATAGGATTTTCCGGCAAATTCGGAATCAAGCTCAGCTGCCTTTTGCGCGCTGGTGAATGCCCTCGCAGAGTGGCCACTCTTGTAGCAGTAGGTAGCGAGTTCATAGTTGTAGGAAGCATCAGTCTTGTCATCTGACTCGGGGTAGGCTATTGCCTCTTCCATGTACTTTATAGCTTCGTCCACATTGCCTCTTGAAGAGTAAAGCTTGTAGAGGTAGTAAGCTGACTGATAAGATGGTTCGAGCCTATTCATGGTGTTGACGGCACTGAGGAAAAGATCGGTGTCGGCGCCATCTTCCGTCTTGCTGAGCATGTTGACGATGTTCTTAGCTAGCTGAAGGTTATCCGGATCAGCCTCGAAACGCGGTGTGAAAAGAGCAACCAGACTCTCGGTTGAAGCCACTTTGCTCTGAATGAAGATATTCTCTATATCTTCGGTAACCTTGTCCACATCTGACTTTTCCTTTTCATTCTTGCAAGGAGTGTTCTCAAGATTCTCCACAGATTTCTCATAAACCGCTATCACCTGCTCCTCATTCAATACACCGGATTTGTAGAGTTCAACGGCAGCGTTGAGATTGAAAAGATATATGCTCGGTTTTGTCTTAACACCATTCTTCTCTATTATCTCAGAAAGTCCATCGAAAAGCTTCTGATCGTCACCCTTGACGTAATTCACAAGGTCAAGTCCTTTGTTGTTAAGGGCTGTGACAGCATATTTAGGATAATACTCAGCCCTCTGATCATGAAGGGTAAGCAGAGTGTCGATGAGTTCCTCCTTATAGATGGAGTTCTTCGAATTTTGGGAAATCAGACGTCGTACGATGGCAGTTCCATTTATCAGCATATTCTGATTTGCCGTAGGAGGACAAGCCTTATATGCCTTGCGCCAGTTAGGTGTGGCATCGTTGTAGTTCTTTTGTTTGTAATATTCCTGATAATAAGAAAGATACTTGATGCAGTTGGCGCTGTCGGCACCATACTTTCCTTGTGCGAGCAGGGCTGTCCCCATCCCCGCCATCAGCACTGTAAACAACAGAGTGATAATCCTTTTCATATCAATAATTCTTAATCTTTTCAAAATTATATTTTCTTATGCCACCACTAATTATACTTAGGTTTCTGGAACCATATATCATGAATGTTGAAACCCACCACAAATTTAAAATACGTTTCGCTTATCATCATTCCTTTAGATGAGCCTCGCCGTCCCATGTCAACTCCGAGCGATATTCCGTTGTACCATCTGAATACAGGAAGCGTGATTCCGAGAGTTATTCCATACGAATCCACATGATTCCCGTTCATCATAAAATAGTCTCGGTCATAATAAACACCACCGCTATAAGCGCAGCGCTTCATGTAGTAGCGAATGTCGTTTCTGTTCGGAACGAATTCAAAACCTGCTCTGAAAGACTGCGAGACAGAAGATGAGAAATTAGCCTTTCCCGTTGCAGCAAAGCCCTTTCGAGACTCGAAATTCGACTTACGCCAATCAGAACGGAGATAATTGAATTCCACCGACCACCTATCGCTTCCCCGGAGTGAAATTCCTACCCCAAGTTCATCGGCGATGCGCGGAGCATTTGAGGAATGTGAAAGAGTATCGGTATAAGTCATTGATTTCAAAGTATCTATCACACTCGACTGACTCGCGTAGGCGAAATGGTTTTCATACCCGCGGAGGTTCGTGCCGAGCCTATAGGTTGCGCCAACGGTCATCGACATTGTAGGTGAAAGCTTCTGATCATACTGAACCCCGAATTTCCCTGTAAATCCCCTGAGGTTCAACCTCGTTCCATAAGCTATTGACCTATAAGTTGAATTATCAAATGTTTCGTTTGAATTTCTGTCAAGGTTTCCGAAATAATAGATAAACTCAGCACCTATAGAAAGTCGCTTCCAGAAAGTCGCTCCGGCTGAGGCATAAAGTTGATAAAGACTCCCTTCGCCATAGGAATCGTAGGTTATATTTCCTACATGTCCCAAAAGTTTGTCGGACTGCTCTTTCGATGAAAAGTTGTAACCTACATCACTGAAAGGTGAGAGACCGACAAGGAAAGCTGAAGACCTCCATATAGGAAAAGACAAAACTATATCATTGATATTGAATGTGTTCTCCACTCCTCTCTTGCTTCCCTGCGCATAAATCTTATTATCCTCATAAAGACTGAAATCTGCCATAAAGGCCAAAGTGTCACGCACGGCAACCGCAGCAGGGTTGGAGACATTGATGAATCTCCTATTCCGCGAAGCTATGCCTACGCCGCCCATACTTCTGGAATGCGCAGTTCCTCCCTTTGCAATTTCCCCCACGCCATAGATGGAATATGGTGAGAACGAGCCGTATGTACCATCTGTCGAAGTCTGTGCAGATGCGCAGACAGCCGAGAGCAATAGCACCGCAGCCATAATAAACTTAATTAAATTATCTTTCACCATACCGCACAGCAATTAACGCCAACCCCATAAGCACGAGATTGCAAACTACAAAGATGGAGTTTTTCATTCTTTTTGCAAAATAAATCGCATCCCCGCCCGTAAAAATAAATATATTTTCAGAGTTGCGCGCAAGGTAACCCTCTATCTCAAAGATTATACCCAAAACAACACCAGAATCGATGGACGAAGACAGGGTATTACCCATAACTTCCACATTTTCCGGCGTATTTCGAAGCGGGAGAGACTTAGAATAACGATTTACCGACTTAAACCTAGTTCTGAATCCCAAAGATATGTTTCCACCAAGATAATGTCCATCGGAGTCCATGAAATCAATGGTGAGTATCGTCCCAAAGTCGAAGATCGTGCATCCTTTTCCTCTAAAAAGATAATGAGCAGCTATCACCGAGGCAGCGCGGTCAGGTGTGAGATATGATGGAAGAGAATTGTCTTCAAGTATGAAACCATGCTCTGAATCTATAAGTATGAGCTTCCCGCAACATTTTTCAAATTTGGATACTGAGGACGGAGAAAACTCGCGGACGGTGCTGACCACCATGACATCTGGCCTATCCTTCTCAGTAAGTCCAAGTATGAATTCCGCAGTACGCTCACCTTGGTAGCGGAAAGTCTTTCCCAACGTTATCCCATCGGCCCATGCCGCCTTCAACGCAGTATAGCCGACATCAATAAGCAAATTCATGTCAATTTTATTTCGAATGATGCGAGAGATCCCTCATCACCAACTTTCGGGCGGTAAATTTAGTAATTTTCATCAATCTGTCAAAAAACTACTTCAGAAGTGAAAGACGGGAGTAGGCCTCAAAGAGGTCAGGAACGTTGCGGGAGACTACCCGCAGTTTGTCGTTGTTCTGCTTAAGATCGAAAAGTTTCTGGTTTTCATTGAGTTTTTCAAGCACGCGCTGAAATACCTTGGACTTATAGTATTGTGAAAGAGGATTTGATATAAAGAAAGCTATCATTATGCCGTTCTTTATAATTATTTTTTCAAAACCGAGTTTCTCTCCGAGATGTCTGATTCGGACAATCTCCATAAGGCTTTCAAGTTCAGGTGGTAGCGGTCCGAAACGGTCGCTGAGCTGTGACTTCATCTTCTCTATGCCCTCGTCCGAAGTCATCGAGTCGAGTTCCTTGTAGATACGGATCTTCTCCGCCGTCATGTTTATGTAGGAATCAGGAATGAGGGCAACCTGATCCGTCTCTATCGTACAATCCGAGACATAAGACTCGCTCACGTTGCGCGAGGTGAGCCCCGTCTCCACACCAAGTTCCTCCATGGCCTCAGAGAGAATCTTCTGGTAGGTCTCGAAGCCCATGTCGGTGATAAATCCGCTCTGTTCCGCCCCGAGAAGGTTGCCCGCGCCTCGGATGTCAAGATCCTGCATGGCGATGTTGAAGCCGCTGCCGAGATCGGAGAACGACTCTATGGCCTTGAGGCGACGACGTGCGTCTTCGGTGATGGAAACGAGCGGAGGGACAATCAGATAGCAAAACGCACGGCGGTTGGAACGCCCGACGCGACCGCGCAACTGGTGCAGGTCGCTCAGACCGATGTTCTGCGCCTGGTTAATAATGATAGTATTGGCGTTCGGAATATCGAGCCCATTCTCGATGATGGTCGTGCAGAGAAGCATATCGTAGTCGCCTGCCATAAAGTCAAGTATCCTATCCTCCAACTGTTTAGCCTCCATCTGACCATGTGCGATGCATATTTTCATGTCAGGAACGAGTCTGTGCAGAATGTCGTAGATAGACTGGAGTTCCTCAACCTTATTATGAAGGAAGAAAACCTGACCGCCGCGGTTGAGCTCATAGTTTATAATTTTGCGGATTTCATCGCCGTCAAAGAGCATTATTTCCGTCTGTACCGGAATCCTGTTGGGCGGAGGGGTTGAAATTATGGAGAGGTCGCGCGCACCGAGAAGCGAGAACTGAAGGGTACGAGGAATAGGCGTGGCTGTAAGCGTAAGGGTATCCACAGACTCTTTCAGTTGACGAAGTTTTTCCTTTGCGCCGACTCCGAACTTCTGCTCTTCGTCGATGATGAGCAGTCCCAAATCCTTGAACTCGAAAGCCGAGCCGAGAATCTTGTGAGTTCCTATGAGTATGTCTATAGCCCCGCTCTTGAGCCTCTGGCGTATATCACTGATTTCCTTTGCGGTACGTAGCCTGCTGACAAACTCTATATTGCACGGGAAATCCTTGAGACGAGAGGAAAACGTCTTATAGTGCTGGAGCGCGAGTATGGTCGTGGGCACGAGCACCGCCACCTGCTTGCCGTCCGTGGCAGCCTTGAATGCCGCTCGGATTGCCACCTCGGTCTTTCCGAATCCCACATCACCACAGACAAGCCTGTCCATAGGACAACTGTCCTCCATATCCCTCTTGACCGCCTGAACAGCCTTTTCTTGGTCCGGTGTGTCCTCGTACATAAATGAAGACTCTAGTTCCGTCTGGAGGAACGTGTCCGGAGAAAACGCGAAGCCCTTCGATGCACGTCTCTTGGCGTACAGCTTTATAAGGTCTTTGGCAATGTCCTTGACCTTCTTCTTCGCACTGGACTTGAGCGTCTGCCATGTCTTCGAGCCGAGCTTGTAGATTTTCGGAGGCTCGCTGTCCTTGGAGCGGTAGCGCGAAATCTTATGCAGGGCATGGACGGAAACAAACACGACATCGTTATCCTTATATATAAGTTTCACAACCTCGTGCACCCTACCCTTGTCGTCCTTCATCCTCACGAGACCGCCGAATATCCCAACACCATAGTCGATATGAACGATATAGTCCCCTATCGCAAAGGAAGTCAAGTCATTGATTGTCAACTGCTCGCTTTTCTCCACGGTGCGACGCAGGCTTACCCTGTGAAAGCGGTCGAAAATCTCGTGATCTGTGTATACGCAAACCTTATCCTCATTATCGATAAACCCGCTGTGAACGATGCGCGAAGGCATAAACTCCGGAAGATATCCCTCGTTCTGAATGAGTATGCTCTCAAGGCGCTCAAGCTGAGATTTCTTCTCCCCGCAGATGCAGACCCTGTAGCCGAGTCCTATCTTCTCGCGCAGATCCTCGGTCAGAAGCTCGAAGTTCTTGTTGAACACCGGCTGCGGGGCTATGCTGAACTTTACCGGTGACACTCCGGAAGCTGAAATCGGCACTTCAAGGAAAACTCGGCGGAACTTTTTTAGCCCATCGTAGAAATCCCGGTCCTTGTACATGTCCGAAGAATCCAGCCACACGAGCGTGCCTTCAGGAAGCAGCTCCGCCACAGAAACAGCCTCTCCTTCCCCGTCAGTTTCAGACGAAAGGTCGGCGAATATCTCCACCTCGGAGAGTTTTTCCTTCGACAACTGCGAATTGCAGTCGAAGACGCTGATTCCGTCCACCTCATCGCCAAAGAAAGATATTCGGTAGGGATTGTTCCATGAATATGAGAATATGTCAATTAGAGCACCACGCACAGCATACTGTCCCGGTTCACTTACAAAATCTACCCGATTGAATCCCATAGAGAAAAGCCTGTCTATGAGACTTTCCCTATCATACTCATCCCCCTCTCGTATTCTGAGAACGGCCGCACCGTCACCCGCACTCTTCATTATCTTTTCATCTAGTGCATCCGGATAAGTTACAAAGAACAACTGTCCGGACCCGTCGTATTCCATAATCTTGCCTATGGAAGAAGTTCTCTGAACCCCGAGCGAAGACTTGTAGTTACTTTTCTCCATCTTTTTTCCTGAATCTGGAAGAAAAAACACCCTGTCGCCATTTATGAGGCCATAAAGATCTGATGCACAATACTCTGCGGAATCCCTGTCCGGAAGGACCATGAAATTTATCCCAGGTCTGTCAACTTGGGAGACAACAAACCACCTAGCAGAAAGAAACAGCCCACTGCAAAATGCCTCTTTAGACTTGTCTATTTTATCAGAAAGTTCAGCAACCGACCTTTGACTTATTAACAATTTCTCCATTTTTCCGTTGATAACCTGTTGAAAAACCTGTTAAAATCTTATCATAAATAATTTTTGAAATCCCACAACATTCAATATTCCACAGACATTTTCAAAAAAGCAATATTTCGTCGATTTATTTATAAAATTAAAAACAAAAGGCTTATCAACATTATTTCTTTTTGTAAAATATTAATTATCCGACTATTGATGATTTTATCAACATATCAACAAAGATATATCATCATCCTTTTAATTTACAAAATTCTTTCTTTTTAATAATTTTTTCAGGTCATCGGACGTCCCGCATCCTGATTGGCAAATTCGGTCAAATAGATATATATTTGTATCAAATTAGTCTGACAATGGAAACTGAGTTTAATCCGCGCGACGTAAGCGCGGGCAAAGATAAGGAAATTGACGGAATAATAAGACCGCAGGATCTCGGAGAATTTTCCGGACAGGACAAGATAATCAAGAATCTCAAGATATTCGTGGCGGCAGCTAAGATGAGAGGGGAGACACTCGACCACGTCCTTTTCCACGGACCTCCGGGTCTTGGCAAGACGACTCTTGCGCATATAATAGCCAATGAATTGGGAGTCAATATGAAAGTAACTTCCGGTCCAGTGCTTGACAAGCCTGGAGACCTTGCCGGGTTGCTGACTTCTTTAGAGGAAGGCGACGTGCTCTTCATTGACGAGATACATAGGCTTTCGCCGGTCGTGGAAGAGTATCTTTATTCGGCAATGGAGGATTTTGTTATAGACATCATGGTTGACAAGGGACCCGGGGCAAGATCCATACGTCTGTCGATCAATCCGTTCACTCTTGTCGGTGCAACAACGCGAAGCGGGCTTCTGACTTCGCCGCTGCGTGCCCGTTTCGGGATAAAGTGCGCTATGGAATATTATGACACTCAGACGCTACAGAAAATAGTAGAGAGGAGTGCCGGGATTCTTAACGTTCCGATTGACGATGCCGCCGCGTATGAGATTGCTCTGCGCAG
>DJSA01000150.1:18614-19016 GCA_002438905.1 Bacteroidales bacterium UBA6346 | reverse complement strand
GCGTGAGGGACTTCGCGCAGGTGATAGGAAACGGAAATATTGACCTTGGCATCGCGAAATATGCCCTTGACGCGCTGAACATCGACAAGAGGGGGTTGGATTCCATTGACAACAAGATTCTGAAGACAATAATTACCAAGTTTAAAGGTGGGCCTGTGGGCGCGAATACCATCGCTACGGCTGTCGGTGAGGATCAAGGCACGCTTGAGGAGGTCTACGAGCCTTTCCTTATTAAGGAAGGATTCATAATGCGCACGCCTCGGGGAAGGGAAGTGACGGACCTCGCATACGCTCACCTAGGCATCGACCGCATTCATCCAGACGAAAATCTTTTGTTTGAGTAAAGAATATTTCTCGCTTCGTTCAAAATGACAATATAGGAATGAACGAAAGATTTGCTAA
>DJSA01000150.1:0-18566 GCA_002438905.1 Bacteroidales bacterium UBA6346 | reverse complement strand
ATTTTTGAGGATAGATTTATTTTTGAAGCGTGAGCATATTGGGGTATGTGACCGATGGAAAAATAAATATAGGCCAAAAAGATATTCAAAAGCAGATTTATCTGTAAACCTTATATATAATGGCAAAAGAATTGATTTCAAAGATTCCTGAGGGTCCTTTGGCCGAAAAATGGACAAAGCACAAGTCTCAGATCCGGGTTGTGTCGCCCGGCAACAAGAGAAAGATGGAAATCATTGTCATCGGTACGGGTTTGGGTGGAGCGTCTGCAGCCGCTTCCCTCGGTGAACTCGGTTACAATGTGAAGGTTTTCTGCATCAGCGATTCGCCTCGTCGTGCGCATTCCATTGCGGCTCAGGGCGGTATCAACGCTGCAAAAAACTATCAGAACGACAATGACTCCGTGTATCGTTTGTTCTACGACACAATTAAGGGCGGTGATTACCGTAGCCGTGAGGGAAATGTCTACCGTCTTGCGGAAGTCAGCAACAACATCATTGACCAGTGCGTCGCGCAGGGTGTTCCTTTCGCGAGGGAATATGGCGGACTTCTGGCGAACCGTTCTTTCGGTGGGGCTCAGGTTAGCCGTACGTTCTACGCCCGCGGTCAAACCGGTCAGCAGCTCCTTCTCGGTGCATATGCGGCTCTCAATCGTCAGATCGCTGCTGGTACGGTGAAATCTTACCCGCGCCACGAGATGCTCGACATTGTTCTTATAAATGGTGAAGCCAAGGGTATCATAGCCCGTAACCTGGTGACAGGTGAGATTGAGCGTTTCGGTGCCCACGCTGTGGTGGTTGCCTCAGGCGGATATGGAAACACCTACTTTCTCTCCACCAACGCCATGAATTCTAATGGTTCAGCCGCATGGCAGTGCTACAAAAAAGGCGCATTTTTCGCAAACCCTTGCTTCGCTCAGATTCATCCGACCTGTATTCCTGTTCACGGTGAGCAGCAGTCAAAGCTGACGCTTATGTCAGAGTCTCTCCGAAACGATGGACGTATCTGGGTACCGAAGAAACTTGAGGATGTAGCAAAACTCCGCAAGCACGAGATAAAACCTTCTGACATTCCTGAAGAGGATAGGGACTATTACCTTGAGCGCCGCTACCCGGCATTCGGAAACCTTGTTCCGCGTGATGTGGCTTCCCGTGCGGCAAAGGAGCGTTGTGACGCCGGATATGGTGTAAACGAGACAGGCCTTGCAGTATTCCTTGATTTCAAGACAGCCATAGAGCGTCTCGGAAAGGATGTCATCAAGGCACGTTATGGTAACCTTTTCCAGATGTATGAAAAGATTACCGCATCAGATCCTTACAAGGAGCCGATGATGATTTATCCTGCAATCCATTATACGATGGGAGGTCTTTGGGTTGATTATAACCTTCAAACCACGATTCCTGGTCTTTATGCGATAGGTGAGGCCAACTTCTCGGATCATGGAGGAAACCGCTTGGGCGCCTCTGCTCTCATGCAGGGCCTTGCTGACGGATATTTCATCCTTCCTTACACCATCGGAGACTACCTCGCTTCCAAGTTCAAGGAGCCTAAGACCGACATCGGAGCTCCTGAGTTTGATGAGGCAGAGAAGGCTGTCCGTGCCAAGATTGACAAACTTCTTTCAATAAAGGGTAAGGAATCCGTTGACACAATTCACAAGAGGTTAGGGCACATTATGTGGGAGCATGTTGGTATGTCCCGTAACGAGGCCGGTCTGAAAGAGGGCATAAAGATGATTCAGGCACTTAAGAAAGAGTTCTGGAGCAATGTTTATGTCGCAGGTGAGCAGGGCACTTTTAATCAGGAGCTTGAGAAAGCTCTCCGTCTTGCCGACTTCCTTGAGATTGGTGAACTCATGGCTCTAGATGCCCTTAACAGACGCGAGTCCTGCGGTGGTCATTTCCGTGAGGAGATGCAGACCCCAGATGGTGAGACCAAGCGTGACGATGAGCATTACATGTACGTTGCCGCTTGGGAGTACAAGGGTGACGGAGTTGAGCCTGAACTTCACAAGGAGCCTCTCAAGTATGAGAATATTCACATAGCGACGAGAAATTATAAAGACTAAACGAGATGGATTTGACTTTGAAAGTATGGCGTCAGAAAAACGCCAAGGAGAAAGGGCATTTCGAGACCTATCAGGTCAAGGGCATTTCGCCTGACAGCTCTTTTCTTGAGATGCTTGACATCCTCAATGAGCAACTTATCACGGAGGGTATGGATCCAGTCGCTGTCGAGAAGGGATGTAAGTCTTCGGGTCCGGTTTCCTTCGACCACGACTGCCGTGAGGGAATATGCGGAGCCTGCTCACTCTATATCAACGGACGCGCGCATGGACCTGACGATGAGGTAACAACCTGCCAGCTCCACATGCGTAAGTTCAAGGACGGTGACACAATCACCATCGAGCCTTGGAGAAGTCACGGTTTCCCTGTAATCAAAGATCTTGTAGTTGACCGTCAGGCATTTGACAAGATTCTTCAGGCAGGCGGATATGTTTCTGTAGGCACCGGCGGTGTGCCTGATGCCAATACCATCCCTATTCCTCGCGAGAAGGCAGAGGAGAGTATGGACGGTGCTGCCTGCATTGGCTGCGGTGCATGCGTGGCAACCTGCAAAAATGGTTCTGCAATGCTTTTCGTGGCTGCCCGTGTCAGTTCCCTCGCACTTCTCCCTCAGGGTAAGGTCGAGGCCGCGAAGCGTGCTAAGGCGATGGTGGCCAAGATGGACGAACTCGGTTTTGGCTCCTGCACCAATACCCGCGCATGTGAGATGGAGTGCCCTAAGCACATCACCGTCTCCCACATCGCAAGGCTGAATAGGGAGTACCTCTGTGCTAAGTTTAAGGATTAAGACTATACTTGCTTATAAAATGAAAGAGCCGGATGAAAAATCTGTCATCCGGCTCTTTTTTAGTACCTGAAACAAAGATACTTTACAATAGTTTCATTTTTGAAATATATTTTATATCTTCGCAGGTTCAAGTGGTATTGAAATGAGTACATCAGAAAAAGTGTTTTTTATTGTGGCCCTTCTGTGCTGTTTCGCGTTCTTTCGTGTTCCGTTGAATGCGGCGGCAATTCCTGATGGGGGGGGGAGACGCTAAACGGCAGAGTATTAGACGAGTATGGTGAGCCGTTGCCAGGAGTGGCCGTCTATGACGCCTCAAGGATGAAGGATGGCGTTCTCACCGACGACAAGGGAAAATTCAGTATAAAAGTTTCTTCTTCCTGCAAGTTCCTTACGGTTTCGTGCCTCGGTTATCAGATTGAAAACGTTCCGGTAGGAAAGATTTCTGAGATACGTCTTACTCCTGATACCCAGACCATTGAAGAGACGGTGGTTACGGGAATATTCACCAGAAAGAGAGAAAGCTTCACCGGGGCCGTGCAGGCCATCACCTCATCCGAACTCAAAAAAGTAGGAAATTCCAACGTCATCGAGTCTCTCAAGAATCTCGATCCGTCACTTCTCGTAGTCGATAATCTGACTCAGGGGTCGAATCCGAATGCTGTAGCTTCAATGCAGATAAGGGGTGCGTCTTCCCTTACAGCGGAGACATCATCACTCAAAAGCGATTTCGTTTCTGACGGAAACACGCCGCTTTTCATACTCGATGGATTCGAGACTACGCTCACGAAGATAAAGGATATGGACATGAACCGTATCCAGAGCATATCCATCCTCAAGGATGCTTCGGCAAAGGCTATTTACGGCTCAAAGGGTGCCAATGGAGTCGTCGTCATCGAGACGAAGGCACTTACAAATGAAAGAACACTCGTGACCTACACCGGCAGCCTCACATTGGAGGTTCCGGATCTTTCGAGCTACAATCTGTGCAATGCTTTGGAAAAACTTGACATAGAGAACCGTGAGGGGTACTACAAGTCTTCACAGTCAAGCTTTGAGACAATTAACGCAAAAAGACTCTATAACGAGAGGCTCAAGCGTGCTCTTGAAGGTGAAGACACATATTGGTTGTCAAAGCCTTTGAGAACAGGTGTCGGACAGAAGCATTTTGTGAGTGTAGAACTCGGTGGAAAGGCTCTTAAGGCACTTGCTGCCTTTTCCTACAACAATGTTCAGGGTGCAATGAAGGGCTCATACAGAAATGTCCTTTCCGGCGATGTCAACCTGTCATACCGCAAGGATAAATGGACTTTCCGAAATATAATGAGCGTGGCCTGGAACAAGAGTGAGGATTCTCCTTATGGCAGTTTCAGTGAATATGCCGCGATGAACCCATATTTTTCACCTTATGACAAGGACGGCAACGTGAGGAAAATCCTTTTTTCCGGTAAATACGGCGAAGGAGACGATGCCTACAGCGAGGGTACGGTCACAAATCCTTTGTGGAATGCTACCATAGGCACTAAATACACGAGCGGTTATCTTGATTTTACCGACAACTTCTATGTGGAATATCAGGCATTGAAGTCCCTGAAGGTTGTCGCTCGTTTCGGAATAGATACGAAAAGAACAGAGTCTGAAGAATTTAAGCCTGCCGATCACACTGATTTTGTTGATTACACCACGGAGGATGCAAAACTGCGCAGGGGGTCATACAATGTGACAAACGGCAGCTACACGACTTTCTCCGGTGATGTCTCGGCACAGTTCAACCACAGCTTCAACAAGGTTCATGACGTGTTCGCCACCGCGCAGTACAATATATCCCAGACAAAGTATAACAGTGTGGAACACTTTACCGAGGGCTTTCCGAATAGCAACATGAACAGCATCACCTTTGCCAGACAGTATGCCCTTGACAAGACGCCTTCCGGAGGAGACGGACTGAACCGAAATCTCGGAGCGCTCCTCACTGCCGGTTACAGCTACGATAACAGATATATGACGGATGCCACGATAAAGGGCAGCGCCTCTTCCGTATTCGGAACCAACAACAAGTGGGGGCTATTCTGGAGTTTCGGACTTGCATGGAATATCCACAACGAGAAATTCATGAAAGGCGCGTCACATTGGCTGCAGCAGTTCAAGCTCAGGGCATCCCTCGGCTCCTCCGGCAACCAGAATTACAGTTCAAACGTGTCACTTCCGGTATATGTGTACTATAATTCAAACTATTATAACGGTTTTTCGGGTGCGTATCTTTCAAACATGGAAAATCCGAACATCGGATGGGAACAGAAGATGGACTATAATGTGGGAATAGATTTCAGGACAAGAAGAATCAATGCGGTGCTGGACCTTTATGTCGCAGACACTCAAAATATGGTGTTTTCACGAACTATACTGCCATCGACGGGATTCAGCACGGTAAATGACAATCTCGGAATGGTCAGAAACAAGGGTGTGGAGTTGAGCTTGAGTTACATCGTTTTTCAGAAGAGAAGTTCTTTCATAAGCATATTCGGAAAGACAGCCTATAATGATAACAGAGTTCTCAAGATTTCCGAAGCTCTTGAAGCCTACAATAAGCGGCAAAGGGCTGAAGCCAATACCAATAACGGGGCTTCTACAGTTATACAATACTATAACGGAATGCCTCTTAATTCGATATGGGCCGTGCCTTCCAAAGGGATTGATCCGATAACCGGAAAAGAGATTTTCGTCAGGAAGGACGGAACGCTTTCCGAAATATGGAGTGCGTCCGATCTTGTCAACTGCGGCTCTTCGGATCCGAAGTTCAACGGCAATTTCGGCGTGACGGGGGAAATAAAAGGCTTTGGTCTGAATGTGGTGTTCACTTGGTATGGGGGAGGCTATCTCTACAACAGCACTCTGCTTGACAAGGTTGAGGGAACGGATCTTTCGTCCAATGTTGACAGGCGAATATTTACGGGAAGATGGTATTATGCCGGACAAAATGCCGTGTATAAACGTGCTTATAACAACGGGGTCAATACTACAAAGGCGACCACGAGGTTCGTGCAGCGCAACAATGTCATGAATCTTTCTTCCATTTCCGCCTACTATGAGTTTCCGTCAAAATGGATAGAAAAAATAAAGATGGATCGTCTTCGTCTCACTCTTTATGCAAATGATATATACACGTTTTCTTCGATAGACATCGAACGGGGAACGTCATACCCTTTTGCGCGATCGTTCTCATTTTCGTTAACTGCAACATTTTGACAATCAATATGAAACGAATATTCTCGCATATAATTATACTGACGGTGTCATTTCTTTCCGTTTCATGCGACAAATGGCTGGAAGGAACATCGTCTTCACAGGTGTCGGACGAGAAAATGTTCTCGACGAGGAACGGATTTCACGAGGCTCTTACGGGCGTGTATATATCAATGGCATCCTCTGACTGCTATGGGCGAAATTTCACTTTTTATGCAAATGAATTGTCTGCCGTGCGTTATAACACGGTGGAAAGCAACATGTTCAAGATTTGGCTGCAGCATAGCTTCGATGACGTGACGGCTACCATGTGCATTGAGTATATGTGGCAGTCTGCCTACTTCACGATAGCAAATGCAAACAAGATCCTAAAGGAACTTGAACGGCACCGTAATGACGTCATGTCCGATGACTGGGAGTACAATATGGTCAAAGGGGAGATGCTCGCAGTCAGAGCGTATGTTCATTTTGACCTGATGTGAATGTTCGGTCTTTCTGAATGGACCGGAGACAATGCCGGTAAACTTACGATACCATATGTGACCGAATATACATTGGAATCAACAGCGCAGAAGAGCTATGAAGATACGAAGGCTTTGTTGCTTAAGGATGTTGAAGATGCTCTGAAGTGCCTTGAATCCGATCCGATTATTGGGGTTTATCCGGAAGACTTTGAGACTTATTACAATGCCGACGGATTTTGGAATAACAGAAGATACCATCTGAATTACTATGCAGTGAAGGCTTTGGCTGCCCGTATAAAGCTGTGGGCAGGGGACTATGATGAAGCAGGGACATACGCATCCGACGTCATTGAAAACGCTCTTGATAAACAATCTGTCGTGAAGTGGATTGATCCTGATGCTGAAGTAAAGAAAACGAGCAATGATGCGAGGGACTGGTCGTTTTCTTCCGAGCATCTGTTTTCCCTTGACGTGAATGACCTGTATTCTCTGACTTCCGGATATTGTTTTGGTGGGACCGATGTCAATATGACCATATCTTCAGATGCCGTTGAGACGGAACTCTTTCCGCGTTCTTTCGGTGAAGGTTATAATGACGGGGCTGAGGATATAAGAGGCTATGCTATGCTTTTGAAGTATGGAGGAAACGGATATCAGTCATACAAACTCTATTCATCAAGTTCGATGGCAGCCGAGTACCGTAACAAAATGCCGATGATAAGGATTTCCGAGATGTATTACATTCTTGCATTCGTCTCGGTGCTGGATGGTGCTTTTGACAAAACCGGTGAATATTTGACTGAAGTCATGTCTCACCGCGGCTACACAGAAGTTCATTTTGACGATTTTTCTGACAATGCCTTAAAACGGGAGCTTATCGCTGAACTTACACGTGAATTTATAGGAGAGGGGCAATTGTTTTATTGGTACAGGCTTTATGGACGACTTGGAACCGACTATTCGGTTTCGCTTATTAACAGATCTTCCGGTCTGATGTATCCTTATCCTACTTCGGAAACTTCTTATGGACATATTCAAGAAAAATAGAGTTAGATGAAACGATATTGTGACATATTTTTTTGCTCCATTGCTGCGCTTGTTCTGTGCTCTTGTGCAAAGGATCCTATAAAGTCTTACGATGCCGGTGATTCTACGGTTTATTTTCTCTCCCCGACGAATGTCTTTTCACTCATAGGAAAGAGCGGTGACGAGATTGAACTGACCATACCTGTCAATCTTGTCGGTCCTGTAGCTGACTATGACAGGGAAATAGCTTTGGAAATAAAGGATTCCACTGCGGTGCAGAATGTTGATTTCAGTATTGTCAGTTCAAAAGTTGCTGCAGGAGCTCTTTCCGGAAGCATTGTATTGAGGGTGAAGGCGTTGCCGGAAAATGTCGATGGACTTTATGCCCGTTTTTCAATAATTCCAAATGATTCCTTCCCGGAGAAATTCCGCAAGAACACTTCTTCCGTTGTTGGCTGGACAGCATCATATGCCAGACCGAGGGAAGAAGTCTGGCGTTATTGGTTCCTCTATTTCAGCAACGGATACAGCAAGGCCCTCCACAAGATTATTTCCGAAGAATTGGGACCAGATGCGGACACATATACTGGAAGCCGAAAGTATGCCACTGATTTTCCGGAACTTACTTTCAAATTACCGACATGGTGGTACTCGGCTTCAAGACAGCTTCGCGATGCAGTGGAAGCTCATGACAAGGCGAATCCTGATAGCCCATACATGCACAGTTCCGATTATGAGCATTATGACGACTGGTCTACTCCTGTAGGGGAGGGGAAAAAACCTGATGAAATCCCTACGATTCTCGAAACATTGAATGTGATGTAGCTTATGCTGCTCAAAAAACTTGAGTTATGAGGTTATGAAGGTACTCAAATACATTATTGCATTTTTATCCATGGTCTTCGTTGCCGCTTCCTGTTATAAGGATTTGAGCACGACGGCCAGTGAATCCATACCGGAGATTGCTATAACCGGATTGGAGCGCGAAATAAACATAGTATGGGGACAGGAACTTAAAATTACTCCGGAGATACGGCAGGATGGCCGCACTGAAGAGGATTTCGGCTTTTTGTGGGAGATTGACCTTGTGGCCGGAAATCCTGACAACCGAATAGAACTTTCGGATACTAAAGATTTGGAATACAAGGTTTCCAATACACCTTCGGACAAGCCATATTGCCTTTCACTCAAAGTGACTGATCTCAGAACAGGATATTCTGAAATTGCAGTGAGCAAGGTATACGTAGGAACATCGCTCGGTGAGGGGTTGTTGGTTGCGTATACAAGGGATGGTGGAAAGACTTCCGAGATAGACATCGTGGCCGATCCTGTGCTGACTTACGGGTATTCCGGAGCGACGCGTTATACACGCGAATTGTATGCCCTTTCAAACGGAAACGAGCACATTCAGGGAAAAGTGTTGTCTATGTCAGAATATGTATGTTCGCAGAGTTCCGCCCTTGACCTGACAAAAATAATGGTTGGGACGGATTCTCATATAATGAGTCTTGATCCCCTGACATTCACTGTCAAAGATGTTGATTCTCAACTTTTTAACAGTGTAAAGGAAACTTCTTTCAGAACATCGGCAATGTTTAACTTCGGAGGCTATTCTTCCTGCGCTGTTGTGAATGGTACGCTGTACGGACTTCTGTGCATAATAGATAATGTCTATTCAAAGGTTGCTTATTCAAAGACCCCGTCGGACATAATGACAGACAAGAACTTCGGCTATTATGCGCTTGATCAAGGGGCACTTTTGGTGTTCAACGAGCATGAAAGTAAATTCTACTACATATATGGTTGGGGACTGATGACTTCGTCACTTTCCGAGCTGACGAGTATTTTCTCATTCAATTATTCCGGGGCAAAGGCCTTGGGAGGGGGCGCATTGAAGGGGAAAATGCCTGCCCTGCTTATGCGTGATGCTGCCGGCAGCCATTATATATGCAGCCTTGACTCCGGGACCAATGACATGAAGACTTACACCTATCCTGTTTCCGGGTCCGATATGGACAAGATTGTTTCCGTCGCATTTTGTGACAATTCCGATCTTATGTACTATGCGACGGATTCCAGGATTTATTCAGTGCTCATAACAGGTGGAAAGGCCGTTGTCAATGCTCTCAGCTGGAAGCCGGATTCTTCCGACGAGAAAATAACTGCCATAAGGCAATATACTCAAGGGTGGTACGGCACACATCAGTATGATTTGTCCAACTATCCTTTCCAGCTTGAATACAACCGTCTCCAGCTTCTGATTACCACGTATAATGAGAAAACGGGGGAAGGAAAGATATATATGAGGCCGTTTAATGTAAGCACCGGCCGCTTTACGATGAAGAATAACGGCACATTGACCGGTTTTGGAGAAATTACGGCGATAGCGCCCACGTTCAGGTAAAATATAGTCTTATGAAATATACAGAGAAGATACTTGCATTGCTTTCGGTCATTGCGCTTGTCGCGTTCTTTTCAGGCATTTTTCCCGATGATGCCTCCGGAAGACCGAGAAAGAAGAAAAAGGCTCAGACCGAACAGAAGGATACGGTGAAGGCTCCGTCAAAGTATGAAAAACTCTTCAGGAAAGAGCAGAAGAAAGACGAGGGATTCATAACCGTCCATCTGAAAGAAGGAAAAGTGTATTTCGAGATACCGGATTCCATTTTCGGACGTGACCTGCTCTTGGGTTCTACGGTTAAGTCCATAAGCAACAATGCCGAAGGAATCGTCGGGTCGAAGAACTCTCTTGTCCATTTCACGTTCACGCGAAAGGACAGCACGGTGTTTATGCGGCGGCTCGATTCGGGATATATCACGGACGACGGAAATATTGAGAAGGCTCTTTCAAAAAGCCGCACTTCGAGCGTCATTCGCAAATTTCCGGTAAAGGCATACAGTCCCGACAGTACGGCGTTCGTAGTCGACGTTACTGACGTGTTCCTTTCTGACGACAAGGAACTCGGACCTTTTTCGGAATATGGCGTCAACGCTGGTTATAAACGATCCGATTCATTCAAGAAGAACCTGTCTTTTGTGACGGATGTGAAATCGTTTGAAGACAATCTTTCAGTGACGTCATCCATGACGTATACATACAGCCTTGAACATCCGGAAACTGGAGAGAAACTGATTGACAAGAAGAACCTTACGGCCGAACTCAACAGGTCGGTGCTTCTTCTTCCGAAAAACGTCTATCATCCCAGAACTGCCGATCCGCGCATCGGATTCTTCTTCACGAAGAGGACAAGGTTCGGAAACACCACCTCAACGTCGCGTCCCGAATGGTTGGTGAACCGCTGGAGACTGGAGCCGTCGGACACCATTGCCTACAGGAGGGGAGAGATTGTCCCTCCGGTGAAGCCTATAACTTTCTATATTGACAGTGATTTTCCGCAGTGGTGGAAGCCTTACATAAAGGAGGCTGTGGAGCAGTGGAACGAAGTTTTTGAGGAAATCGGGTTCAAGAATGCCGTCGTCGCCAAGGAGTTTCCTGAAAATGATCCGTCATTTGATCCTGAAAACATAAAATACAGCTGTATAAGATATGCTCCGATAGGCGTGCAGAACGCAATGGGACCGTCTTGGGTCGACCCTCGCAGCGGTGAGATAATAAATGCTTCTGTCTATGTCTACCATGATGTAATCAAGCTTCTGACCAATTGGATGTTTGTACAGACAGCCCAGGCGGATGCACGAGTCAGGTCGACAAAGATTCCGGAGGAACTGCTTGGAGACGCTCTCATGTATGTAATAAAGCATGAGGTTGGTCATACTCTCGGTCTCATGCACAACATGAGCGCATCGAGCGTGATACCCGTGGATTCTCTCCGTAGTCCGTCATTTACTTCAAAATATGGAACCACGACATCCATAATGGACTATGCCCGTTTCAATTATGTCGCGCAGCCCGGTGATTTTCAGAAAGGTGTGAAGCTTACCCCTCCTCGTTTCGGCGCTTATGACAGATGGGCTATACGGTGGGGTTATAAACCTGTCTTTGACATGAACTCATTTGAAGAGGAGACGGCGTTCACGACCAAGATGATAAGCGACTCGCTCAGGGCAGCCCCATTCTATAGG
This sequence comes from Bacteroidales bacterium UBA6346, assembly GCA_002438905.1. Lineage (GTDB taxonomy): Bacteria > Bacteroidota > Bacteroidia > Bacteroidales > UBA932 > Cryptobacteroides. Next base: position 6,902 of record DJSA01000150.1, on the reverse strand, counting down.
TATGGGAAGCAGCAGATGAGTTTTCTTTTCTTTGACCCGAGCTGTCAGACGGAAGACCTTGGGGATGATGTCATAAAGGCGTCAGATTATGGAATCGCTAACTTGAAGTACATAATGGACAATTTCATGGAGTGGATTCCTGATTCTGACGATATGGACTACGAGTTCCGCTCCGGTATATACAACGCCATCCTCAACCAGTACATCCGATACATTAATCATCTGATGTTCAACATCGGAGGGCTTTATAGAAACGAAGTTCTCGCCGGGGATCCTTATCCGCGTTATGCCAATGTTCCAAAGGAAAAGCAAGAAAAGGTCATGGAATATGTACTGTCGCAGTACAGGAACATTGATTGGATAGACTCAGAAAAGGTTCTTTCGAGACTTCCTGTCGTCGGGAAACCTTCTTCTGCGGTGCGTGCGTCAATAAGGTCGATTTTATTCATGACTCCGTATATGACGGATATGTCCTATGGCGTTGCAACCGAAGAATATAGTCTTCAGGAGTGTATGGACAGGGTTTTTGATTTCGTATGGAATACCGGAAGCGGTTCGCTGACGGCAGATCAGAGGCTGCTCCAGAAAGAATTTGTGGAGACTTACATGAACATGGCGGCTTTCAGCATGCCGGGCAGTAAGACAAAGTCTGTTGATTTTCATGCTTGTGGATGCTGTTCTGACGCTCTGTGTTCAGGTGAACTTCACTACGACACCGTGAGCGGATTTGAATGGCTTCCGAGAACAATGTTCAGCAAGGGTTCGTTCACCCACGGATTTGTCTATTCCGTTCTCGACAGGGCTTATGGGGTGATGTCCCGCCGCAAGTTGTCGGCAAATTCTGATGACAGGGCTCATTATGAGCTGCTTATGGACACAATCGCTTTCAGCCTTAAAAATGTTGCCGGAAAATGAAATTGAATATCAGATATTTAGCCGCTATTGTTGTTGCCGTCCTCTTTCTGGTTCCTGCCAATGATTCTGTCGGGCGTTCGAGGAAGAAAAAGGAAAAGGAAAAGACAGAGGCACAGAGTCCCAAAAAGACTCCGTACGAAGAGTTTAAGGGGAAAAAGGGACTTGTTTCGGATGGAGGGATTTTGTCCGTATATTTGGACGGAGACAAAATTCTAATCGAATTTCCGGACTCTCTCATGGGCAGGGCTCTTTCTTTGTCGAGTCATGTCATTGAGAGCAGTGAAATAATGTTTGCCGAGGGACTGGACATTTCCGGAAAAACGACAGATTTCAAGATTTATAAAACCGATTCTCTCGTTATTTTCAAGACTCCTCAGCGTCCTGTCGTTGTTTCGGAACGGGATTCCGTCATCCTCGGGGCTGTCGGCGTTTCAATGGCAGAGCCGGTGAAGTATGTGTTCCCGATAAAGTACCGTAACGCTGACAGCACGGCTGTCGTTTTCGACGCGACGGAATTGTTTGACACCTCGGACGAATCTTCAGTCAGCCTGTATGCCTCCTGGTTCGGGAACTCCCGCATTGCGGAGAATACGCGTGTGGATGAACTTTCTGAGACTGTCGATGTCAAGGCTTTCCCTGAAAGCATAGCGGTTGTTCAGGACGCTACTTATGACGTCACTTTGGCTACGGGGCGGGAATCCCGCCTTACTGCGACTTTACTGACGACGCTCTCCGTGCTTGACGATAATCTGATGCCTGTCCGTGAAGCCGACGGCAGAATCGGACTCAGGACAGTTCGGGGATGGCGGTTCGATTCTCACGACGGGTTCAAAAATATCAATATTGCATCACGGTGGGACTTGCGTGGCGGCAGAAAAATACGGGTTTATGTCGACACTCTGATGCCTCCGGCATGGCAGCGTGCTGTCACCGACGGACTTTGCGCATGGAATCCGGCATTCGAAAAGGCCGGCCTTGGAAAAAATGTGATAGAGGCTCTTCCGTATCCTTCAGACAGCACTTTCTCCGCTTATAACCCGTCACTGAACACCGTTTCGTTCTGCGGCGGAGGAGGGCGAGGGTTGTCTGCGTCCATCAATACTGACAGCAGGACCGGTGAGATACGCGGCTTTTCGATGACAGTTCCGGGAGATTATTTGCTTGGCCTGCTTTTTTCGACCTCTTTTACGATAGGTGACGTTGACCCGCGCTACACTTCATACGACTTGCCTGATGATGCCGTGTGTGACGTTCTCAGGGCGCAGGTGATGAAACTTTTCGGGCTGTGTCTCGGTTTGGGAAGGAATTATGCGGGCAGCCTGGCATACACCCCCGAGGAACTTCGCAGTCCTGAATTTACGAAGGCTCATGGGATAACGGCTTCTGTCACCGACAATGTCCTGTTCAACACCCTTGCCCGTCCGGGCGACAAGGAAAGGGGCGTGGTCACATTTGTGGACAGAGTCGGTCCTTATGACGAATATGTTGTGCAATGGCTTTATGGCTCGTATTCCGGAGGCGCGGAGGAAAAGTCCCGCCTGGATTCCCTTGTGCGATCAAAGGAAGGATTGAGAGAATTTCTGTATGTTCCTCTTCAGAAGAACAATCCCGATCCCCGTGCCAATGAGTTTGATCTCGGAAGCGATCCGTTCGTTTCTTTTGATTCGGCCATGTCGCATCTTCGCTTTGCCGCTGAAAATGCAGACAGGTGGTTTGACCGCCCGGACATACCTGAGGAAGAATTCAAGCAACTCTATGTCGAGTGGATGTGGTTGAGGCTGATAGACAATACGAGGATTTTGTCTCCGCTTGTAGGCGGCGTTTATTCGGATGATGTCCGTGCGGATTTCTCTGGCGCGCTTCGTTTTGAGGCTGTTCCTGAGGATTTGCAGAGAAAGGCCGTACAAAAGGTTCTTGAAGCATTCACTGATGTCAGTTGGCTTGATGAAAACAAGAAACTTATGATCATGTCCGGCATGTATTCTTCTTTCGGAGGCCTGACATACATGAATGCCGTAGGGCAGTCGCGTCTCATTTCCAGAATGCCGTACATCGCGCGTGCCGGCAGGGTTGCCGGAAGCACATACACGAGGGAGAAATTCCTTTCAGACTTTCAGGACGCGATTTTTACCAGTGTACGGAAGGGCAGACTTGCTCCGCAGGAGGACGACATGATTATGCGTTATCTGCGTTCACTCATAGTAATGTCTCCTGTTCTCAAGTCAAATTTTTACACGGCCTTCCGTATGGAACAGGAATCTTTCAATGACGGGCTTTTCATTCCTCTTTCAGGGGTGGGCATCGTTGACGTGGAGGGTCAGGACATAATTGCAAAAAAGGCACTTAAGAATGCAAGAAAAGCGCTCGTCGCCGGCCGCTCCCGCGCATCGGATTCTTATACCCGGGGCAAGATTGATTTTCTCGTTCATGTCATAGATGTTTCACTGAATATGTAAAAACCTTAATACAATGGTGTTATGAAAAAGTTTCTTTATTTTGCGGCAGCGCTGTCATTGCTTGCCGTCTCCTGCAAGGAGGAAATCAAGGAAGACGTTCTTGAGGTTGTCTCGTCTTCCACAGTGGTAGGTGTCGAGGGTACGACACAGAAATTGGAATTTACGACGAACAATCCATGGACAATTTCGTCCGAAAAGGATTGGGTGACATTCGATGTCACCTCAGGCGAGGCCGGTTCGGGAGTCGTGACCATGACGGTCTCGGCCAATGATACATACGATTCACGCACTTCCAAGGTTACGATTAAGTCTGCAAGCAAGTCTTTTGCGTTCACTGTAACCCAGTTCGGAAAGACTGAATTCGGCACGTCCGTCAAGCTCTCCCTTTCTTCCGAAGAACAGGACATCACCATACCGGTTCAATACAGCGTTGAATATGACGTCAAGGTTGATGAGGATGCGGCGGACTGGCTGTCCGTGGTTCAGACCAAAGCCTCTCTCGCGGAAGGTACCGTCATTGTTCATGTCGCGGCTAATACATCACTTACTTCACGTTCAGGCAGTTTTGAAATATCCACGAAGGTGTACAGCCAGAAATACGTCGTTGAGCAGAAGTCTGTCAAGGTGATGACGAAGGCGGAGGCCGTTTATCTCGGTTCCCTTCAGGACATTTATGATGAAGAGAATTATGCATTCAACACTTTCCGCCAGTTTGCCGTGATACTTTCCGATGACGATGACAACAAGGTGGTTCTTACTGTCAATGCAACTTCTGACGCTGAAACTTCAGCCGTACCTGCGGGTTCCTTTGTCGTCGATGATTCAGGCAAGCATTCTGCCGGAACATTCTCCCTCAAGTCTCCGGGCGGCCACGAGAAGTATTATACCGGAATAACTGTCGATGGCAGTGAACTTGTTGTCATTGATGGTGATGTGAAGATTTCCGGCGGCCCTGAAACATACAGCATTACCGCCACTCTTTACGACGAGTCGGAGGTTGATTACAGTTTCTCTTATCAGGGAGCGATTTCTGTAGCCGACAAGTCTTTCGGTGCCGAGTGCACGGAAGTCACCTTTGCCGGGCAATATAACACTTATTTTGCAGGAGGTGCACAGGAATGGAAGGTTTCGCTCTTGACCTCCGGCAAGGACAAGGCTGACAATCCTGTTCTTCTGAGGAACATCTATCTCACCGTCTACGGAACTCCGGAGCAGACGAGCGAACTTCCTGTCGGTGAGTTCAAGTATGAGGTTCCTGAAATTGACGCGACTATAGAAAAGGACAACGGTGTCACCAGGGCAACTCCTCAGACTTTCTCATTTACGGCTGATAATGGCGACTGGGTGACTGTCACCCCAGAAGAGGGCACATCTCCTTCGCTTTCCATCGCAAAGAATGAAGACGGAACGTACACATTCTCATTCTCCGGTGATTTCGTTATGTCTGAGGATATTTATGATGATGACTACAATGTCATTGATACGAAGGTAACTCCATTCTCTTATGACGCCACTTTTGAGAGCGTCTACCTCCCTGAACCTGAGATTGGTCTGCAGCCGACACTTGATGGTGACGCAGAGCTGAATTCCGTTTTTAATTCACAATATCATGCTTTTTATTACGGGCATGTTTTTGATGAATCAAATGATGTATTTGTTACGGGTTTTACGGACGTTAACAATGCTTATGCGGTTTACCTTTCTCTGAATGTTAAAGGCAACTATACCTTCGAGAAAAACTTCAATAACCGTTTTTGCAATACGCCTTTTGAGACTGGAACATTCAATTTCTCAAAAACAGGCGGAGACAACACCCTCATTCCACTTGCTCGGTCAAATGTGCCATATCTTTACATCAAGAACACATATACTGGAACAGTTTTCTACATTACCAGCGGTTCTGTCACATTCACGGACAAATCTATTTCATACGACCTGACTGCAAAGCCGAAAGGTGGATCCGAGATTAAGTTTACTGGGTCTCACGACGCGTTATTCTATTTCGCACAGGATTATACTAAATATGCTTCCAACTGCAAGCTGTTCTCTGTTGAGTAGCAGTTTGTAATTATTTCCAATCAGCAGTTTAACTGCTGATTGGATGTTTTATTATATTTTGTAACTATTTGAAGTATTTGTTCTAACATTTTAATTGTTATAGGATTATGAAAAAACTCTTCTTTGTAAATTCTCAGTTATTACTAATACTGTTGTTTTTCCTGCTGTCGTCTTGCATGAGAAATTTTGTTGAGCCTATTGTTAACGACGATGTATTCAAAGGTATTGGTGTTGCACACAACGATGCGTTGGATTTGGCGTATGACAGTATAGTCTCTTATAAAAATGGGCATGCTGACAATAATTTATGTGCTTAAGATTTGTATCGTGCAGCTATGAGGAACGTTAAGTCTATATGTTTTGATTGTCATACGAAATCACATGGATACTATGACGGGAATGATTCAATAAATGTTTCAAATTCTGAGTATATTTCTCAGGTAGATTCGGTGATTTTTAGAAGATATACAGAAATATTTGATAAAAGTACGTCGTTGGAAGATGTTGTCTCAAGATTGAAAGATTGGTCTGAAGAAATTGAATCTTGTCTATTAGACCATTCTAATGCGGTGCCCATTAAAGCTGGCATTGCTGTTTCCATGTCCAGCATAGAGTATTGGACGTCAAATTATCAGAAGTGGTACAATGTCATCAATATAGAAGAGTATTCCGATGAAACCAAAGCAGGAACAGAAACCTTGACTGGTAGTGTAAGGGACTCTTCAGGTGAGCCGATTATAGGGGCGACTGTATATATAAAGGGGACAAAGGTCGGCACAGTGTCGGATATGAATGGTAATTTCAAATTGAATGGGATTACGTGACGAGAAACCATTTGTGTGAGTTTCCTTGGTTTTAAAACACAGGAAATCTGTGTTAAAGACAAACGCACCGTCCTTATTGTCCTTAATGAGGATATTAATGACTGGTGGCGGCCAATTGCTGCAACAGCAAAAGAAGATGAAATAGGGGCAGTAGTGGCAGCTGCGGCATGTTTGGTTATTGGACCGTTTGACGCGGGCGCTACTGCTTTAGGAGCTATGGTAGCATCGTTAACATATTGCTTGCAAAATATTTGATGCAATGGAAGAATCTAAAAGAATAAAGATTATATCTGTCGTGTTTTGCGTGGCGATAATCATACCTGCGATTATCTCCGTGGTGTCAGGTATCATTGACGGACAGAAACCTGTCCTTAAGGGATGTCTGATAGTTGTTTTGCTTGTTCTCCTTGGAATTGGATATTATTTGTTTTTGAAAAACCGCAAACGCCCGCTCTGACAGATCCTTTCTTCTTCTTTACACATTAAACAGGAAGTGCATGATGTCGCCGTCCTGGACGATGTAGTCCTTGCCCTCGACCCCGAGTTTGCCGGCGGCGCGGCAGGCAGCCTCGGACTTGAGTGTGACGAAGTCGTTGTACTTTATGACCTCGGCGCGGATGAAACCTTTCTCGAAGTCGGTGTGGATGAC
>DJSA01000040.1:11720-11861 GCA_002438905.1 Bacteroidales bacterium UBA6346 | reverse complement strand
AGGGGACGGGAGGGGTCGAAATTCAAGGTAGGTCGTTGCCACACTTCGAGAGACCCGAGTGAGCAATCACCTGGGTCTCTTTTTTCTTTCCTTCCTAGCCCTCACTTTGTTCTTCGGCAACGAAGCAGGCGCATCAGCGCC
>DJSA01000040.1:0-11612 GCA_002438905.1 Bacteroidales bacterium UBA6346 | reverse complement strand
AGGTCGTCGCCACGCTTCGAGAACCTCGATTACAGCGATGTAGTCGGGGTTCTTTTTTTTTTAAATTTGTGTCGAATTCTGTCTGGGTTTTTAAGGCTCTTTTTTTATAGTCTTATTTTATGTAACTTTGTATCCCTTTGGGGGAATTGCCAATAAATATCAGGAGCATAGGAGGAAATAAAATGGTATTGTCTGGAAAGGAATTGTCGGCAAGCATAAAGGCGGAACTCGCGGAGCAGGTGAAGGGCTTCCCGGAAAAGTATGGGCGCGTGCCTCATCTTGTGGTAGTTCTTGTCGGCAACGACCCGGCCAGCGAGTCTTATGTTGCCGGAAAGGCGAAGGCATCAGCTGTGGTCGGAATACGGAACACCACAATCCGCCGTCCCGTGACAATCACCGAGCAGGAGCTTCTTGACCTGATTGACGATCTGAATGCCGATGAAGATGTTGACGGAATACTTGTCCAATTGCCCCTTCCTGAACATATCAGTGAAAGCAAGGTAGTGGCAGCCATTGCGCAAGAAAAGGATGTTGACGGCTTCCATCCTCTCAACCTTGCGGCTCTATATCAGAATCGCCCTTGCACCCTTCCGTGTACTCCGAAGGGCATTATCCGCATGCTGAAGGCAGCTGGGGTGAGCATCGATGGCAAGCGTGCTGTGGTTGTGGGGAGAAGCAATATAGTCGGAATGCCGGTAGCTAGGCTTCTGATGAATGAGAATGCCACAGTGACTATAGCACACAGCCATACCATTGATCTTCCCTCGGTGACCCGAGAGGCCGAAATTCTCGTAGTTGCGACTGGGCATCCGCATCTGATTACGGCGGATATGGTTTCCGATGGGGTTGTAGTGATTGATGTGGGCATTAGCAGAAATCCGGAGACCGGAAAACTTGTAGGCGATGTAGATTTCGACAATGTAGCGCCGAAGGCCTCCGTCATAACTCCTGTGCCTGGTGGCGTGGGGCCAATGACCATTTGCTCTCTGATGGAAAATACCATTGAGTGCTTCCTTAATCGTATGAACAGTCGCATCTGACATGAAGAGGACTCCTAGACTTTGGCTTACAGCAGTTCTGGCTCCGGTACGGAGTCTCCTGAACAGAATGCCGGAGCGCAATCTGGTGCTGCTGCTGTCTCTGGTGGTCGGGATTCTTTGCGGTTTGGCGGCGGTGCTGCTCAAGCTCAGCATCGAGCGGATACACAGCGCGCTGACTTCATGGTTTGGGGAAGGCGATGGCTATAATTTTCTATATCTGATCTATCCTGGAATCGGAATGCTGATATCCTTGCTGTTCGTCAAGTATATCGTAAGGGACAATATCGGCCATGGAGTTACCAAGGTGCTGCTTGCTGTTTCCAAGAATGAGTCCAAGATCCGGCCGCACAACATGTGGACTTCACTTGTCGCAAGTTCAGTCACCATCGGGTTCGGCGGCTCTGTAGGAGCCGAGGCACCGATTGTCTATACCGGTGCTGCAATTGGCTCCAACTTGGGGCGTTATATGGGGCTGTCTTACAAGAATATAACGATTCTTCTGGGCTGTGGTGCTGCTGGCGCTGTGGCCGGAATATTCAAGGCTCCTCTTGCCGGAGTTCTCTTCACGCTGGAGATTCTTCTTTTCAACATCTCCATGTCGTCAATACTTCCGCTGCTGATTTCAACGGTCTCGGCTACAGTCGTTTCCTACATCTTTCTCGGATCCGAAGCCGTGTTTGCTTCCGAACTTGTTCCGTTTTCGATGCAGAACATCCCGTTCTATATTGTTCTCGGACTTTTCTGTGCCGCATGCTCGGTCTATTTCACGCGCTGCACCCTCTGGCTTGAGGACAGAATAAAGTCAGTCAAGTCACCGTACCTGCGTTGGGGCGTCTCGGCAGCCGGGCTTGGACTTCTCATATTCCTTTTCCCGCCTCTATACGGCGAGGGCTACGGAACCGTTAACGAAATGCTTGCCTGCAACAGCATAAACTATGATGGTCAGACCATTCTCGCACCGATTCTCAAGATTGCTTGGGCGGTTCCTATATTCTTTCTAATAGTCCTGATACTCAAGGTGTTTTCCATGTCCTTTACAAATGCCGGAGGTGGAGTCGGCGGAACGTTCGGGCCTACACTTTTCATTGGGGCACTCGCGGGATTCGTGGTGGCGAGGACTCTCAACCTCATTCTCGGAGGCTCGTTGCTGTCTGTCCCGGAGCAGAACTTCGTACTTGTGGGAATGGCCGGGCTCATGGCTGGGGTCATGCAGGCGCCGATGACTGCAATCTTCCTCATAGCGGAGATTTCCGGCGGCTATGAACTGTTCATTCCTCTGATTATCACCGCGACAATCGCCTTCGGGGTCACACGCATCTTCGAGCCGTATTCCATATACACCAAACGAATCGCCAAAAGGGGCGAACTTCTCACTCACGACAGCGACCAGGCCGTTCTCACTCTTCTGAAAGTCAATGATCTGATAGAGACAGACTTCAATCCAGTACGCATAGACGACACATTCGGTAAACTGTTGGACACCGTTTCTGGCTCTAGGCGAAACATCTTTCCTGTGGTTGACAAGGCCGGAAAGTTCCAGGGGTATGTTCTTCTTGATGACATACGTCCGGACATGTTCAAAACGGAGCTTTATGCCACCCGGCATGTCTTCAACTACATGAAATCGGCTCCGGCATATGTCTATAGGGACGAGAAAATGGATAGCGTGATGGCAAAGTTCGAGAAAACCGGTGCGTGGAACTTGCCTGTAGTCACGGAGGAACGCAAATATGTAGGTTTTGTGTCAAAATCAAAGATATTCTCCGCCTATCGCACCCAGCTGAAGGAAGTCTCACACGAATAGTTCGTGCTGCTGTAAAATGGCTGCTGTGAGGTTGTGATTTATTTTTGAGGATAGATTCATTTTTGAAGGAGGAGTGCACTAGGCGTACACGACTGATGAGAAAAAGGATATAGACCAAAAAAGAAACTCAAACATTATGAAAGACATATACTTACATAAAATTGCCTCCGATCTTGGCGTGAAAGTTTGGCAGGTCGAGAACACCATTGAGCTCCTTTCGCAGGGGGCAACCGTCCCGTTTATCTCACGTTACAGAAAGGAACGCACGGGCTCGCTGGACGAGGTCGCTATTGCTCAGATAAAGCATCTGGCAGAGGACTTCGAGGCGATGGAGAAGCGCAAGGAAGGCATTCTTGAGACAATCGGTGCAGCGGGAGCTCTGACAGACGAACTTCGCCGTCAGATTGAGGAATGCGTTGAGCATAACGTTCTTGAAGACCTCTATCTTCCTTATCGCCCGAAGCGTCGTACAAGGGCAACTGCGGCTAAGGAAGCCGGTTATGAGCCGCTTGCGGACAAGATGTGGAACAACGAAACTGCTAACCCTCAGCGCGATGCGGCCAAGTTCGCTGACACTGAGGCTGCCCTGTCGGGCGCCCGTGACATAATTGCCGAGCGTCTGAGCGAGACCGCCGTGATTCGCGAGGCTCTCCGTCAGATTTTCCGCACTCGTAGAATCGTATCGAAGAAGACAAAGAACGCCCCTGCGGAAAAGGCAGATAAATACCGCAATTATTTCGATTGGGCGGAACCGCTCGCTCATATCGCACCGCATCGTCTGCTCGCGCTCCTTCGCGGACAGGATGAGGGCGTGCTGAACGTGAAAATAGACAGCGATGCGGAAAAATGTTGTAAAAAAATCTACTATGAATACTGTCAGGTTCACCGCTATCCTGCAAAACCGCTCGCGGAGCAGATTAATCTTGCTGTGGAGGACAGTTTCAAGCGTCTTCTTGAGCCCTCGGTGAGCGGAGAGGTCATACGCGAGGCCAAGGAAAAGGCTGATGTCGAGTCCATACGCATATTCGGAGAGAATCTGCGACAGCTCCTTCTTGCCGCGCCGGTGGGGCAGAAACGCACGCTTGCGATAGACCCGGGCTTCAGAACCGGCTGCAAGGTCGTGTGCCTTGATGCGCAGGGCAATCTGCTGCACAATGAGGCCATATTTCCGCATCCTCCGGCAAACGACAAGGTTGCGGCAATCAGAGCCGTGGCATCGATGATTTCAGAATATGGAATCGAGGTCATCGCCATCGGCAACGGGACAGCATCGCGAGAGACCGAGGATTTCATAAAGAGGGTGCCGAAACCGTCTTCTGTACGCGTTTTCACCGTCAGCGAGGATGGTGCCTCAATATATTCGGCATCGGAGGTCGCGAGGGACGAGTTCCCAGACAAAGATGTGACTGTGAGGGGTGCAGTTTCCATAGGTCGCAGGCTTATGGATCCTCTTGCCGAACTTGTGAAAATTGACCCGAAGTCGCTCGGTGTGGGGCAATACCAGTATGATGTGGACCAGAAACTGCTCAAGGAGAAGTTGGACAATACTGTGGAGTCATGCGTGAACAGCGTGGGCGTGAATCTGAACACTGCATCGCGTCACCTTCTCGCCTATGTGTCGGGAGTCGGCCCTGCCCTTGCCGACAACATCGTGGCATACCGAACGGAGCATGGCCCCTATCGTTCCCGCCGCGAACTTCTTAATGTGAACCGCCTCGGTGACAAGGTCTACCAGCAGTGTGCCGGCTTTCTGCGCATACGTGACGCGGAAAACCCTCTTGACAATTCGGCTGTCCATCCGGAGGCGTATCACATCGTGGACAGTATGGCCTCCTCGCTCGGCGTCGGCACGGCGGAACTGGTCGGGAATGCAGAATTGTGCTCAAAAATCAAGGCAGATGATTTTGTGGAGGGGGATTTCGGACTGCCTACAATCAATGACATTTTGAAGGAACTTATGAAGCCGGGTCGTGATCCCCGTGATGAAGCACAGGCCTTTGAGTTCGCCTCCGACATTCATACCATCGAGGACCTCAAGACAGGAATGGTTCTGCCAGGTATAGTCACGAACGTCACAGCCTTCGGAGCCTTCGTCGACATCGGAATCAAACAGAGCGGTCTCATCCATGTCTCGCAGATGAGTGCACAAGACTCCAACGGCCGCCGCCAAAAAGTTTCGGATCCCTCCAAGGTGGTCCACCTCCATCAGAGAGTCAGCGTCACCGTGGTTTCCATCGACCTTGACCGCCAGCGCATCGGCCTCCGTCTCAACTGATACTTCTGTCATTATTCAACAAACAGCCTAGCGTTCGCATCGGAGGGCATGCGCCAGTCACCGCGAGGGGAGAGAGTGACGCTGCCGACTTTCGGACCATCGGGAAGGCAGGAGCGCTTGAACTGCTGGGAGAAGAAGCGGCGGATGAAGGTGCGGAGCCATTTGCTGATGGTGGCGCTGTCGTAGTTGCCGGCAAAGGCTTTTTCTGCGAGGAACAGAAGCTTTCTAGGCGCGTAGCCGAAGCGGAAAAAATTGTAGAGGAAGAAGTCGTGGAGTTCGTATGGGCCTACGAGGTCTTCTGTCACTTGAAGGATCTTTCCGTCCTTTCCTGCAGGCAGAAGTTCAGGGCTGACGGGCGTCTCTGTGATGTCAATGAGTATGTCCCTGACTGTCCGTAGCTTAGCCTCCGAGATGGTTTTTGCGTCCTTTATTGCTCCTGCTGCTGAATCAGTTGCCAATCTTCCTGTCGTTACACCCTCAATCATGTCTGCCGTCCATCGCACGAGATGCCGCACAAGAGTCTTCGGGATACTGGCGTTTACTGCGTACATTGACATGTGGTCGCCATTGTAGGTTGCCCAACCGAGCGCGAGCTCCGAGAGGTCGCCGGTGCCGACGACTATGCCGCTTGTCTGGTTAGCGATGTCCATCAGAATCTGTGTCCGCTCGCGTGCCTGTGAATTCTCGTAGGTCACATCGTGAACTCCCTTGTCGTGACCAATGTCGATGAAATGTCGGTCGCAGGCGGCGGCGATGGAAATCTCGCGGACCGTCACTCCAAGCCCGTTCATGAGGTCGAGCGCATTGCGGTAGGTCCGGTCAGTGGTCCCGTAGCCCGGCATGGTTACACCGATAATACGTTTTCTGTCCCAACCGAGTCTGTCGAATGCCTGAACTGTAACAAGTAGGGCGAGCGTGCTGTCGAGGCCTCCCGAGATACCAATGACTGCGCTTCTACAATTAATGTGTGCAAGTCTTGTTAATAGTCCTTCCACCTGAATGGCAGTCACTTCCCGACAGCGGTCATCGAGCTCTGTACCGGAACCCCCTGATGGCACGAATGGGTGCGGATCGACCAAGCGCAATAGTTCTGCATCGAAATCCGTCTTTGCCCCCTTGCCGAGATTTACAAAATCGTAGTCTTGCCTCCAGCCGCTGCGCCCGTCTGGCGACACTGCGCGGAATGTGCTGCTTTTCTGCCTGAGGTTCTCTAGTCTTTCGACGTCAATGTCTGACATAATTATCGAATCATCGGTCCTGAACCGTGTGTTCTCTACGAGTATATGTCCATTTTCCGCAATCAGCGCGGCTCCCGAGTAGACGAGATCCTGCGTGGATTCGCCGTAGCCGGCGGAACAATAGATATAGGCTCCGAGAGTTCTTGCTGACTGCATGGAAACCAGTTCTTTGCGATATCCTTCCTTGCCTATAACCTCGTTGCTTGCCGAGAGGTTCACCGTGATTAGAGCTCCGGCGACGCTATGGAACGAAGACGGTGGCACTGGGGTCCATAGATCCTCACATATTTCCACGGCGAATGAAGCTCTGCCGACAGTGAAAATATGGTTCGTGCCCATGATGGTATTCTGCCCGGCATAGATAAGTCCGGCTGGTGAATGCATGAGTTCCAAGCCCGAAGTGAACCAGCGGCATTCGTAAAATTCGCCATAGTTCGGAAGATGAATTTTTGGTACAATTCCGCAGACATGTCCATCGTGAAGTATGATGGCGCAGTTGTACAGATGGCCAGCGAAATGCACAGGAGCACCGATCACTACAGCCTCCGGCTTTCCTTCAGTGTGTGCGGCAACAGACTCAACAGCTTTCTCCGCGGCATCGATGAGCAGGGTCTGACCGAAAAGATCAGCGCAACTGTATCCTGTGATGCACAGTTCCGGAAACACAACCAAGGAGGCATTGCTATTTTCTGCCCTGTCAATCAGTTCACAAATCTTCGCCGCATTTCCGGCAGGGTCAGCAAGGCTCACAGTCGGAACCGCTGCCGCAACTCTTACAAAACCATAGTCTTTCATAACATCATTTAACATTTGGCACCCCTATGAGAATTGAGTTTTTTGCATTCCATAGGGATATTATACCTGTATCTTCCCCGACAGACAAGACTTCCATTTCAACTGCCTTTTTGTTTTTCGTCCTATCCATTCCTGCTGTTCTCCATTCCAAGTTTACTGAAACAATCTGTCCGACCTGTCCTGGAAATTCGGAATATTTGACGTCAAGCCATTCGTTTCCATCGTCGGAAATCAAAAAAAATCTCTTGTTTCCATCATTGAATCCGTCCTGCCACGTCTGTTCATTATAGCCGAAAATCTTCTGACCGGAAATGGAGAATATGACCTCGTCCGTGGGATCGGGTCTTACTTCTTCATTGACAATCTTTTCCCTGCATCCGGCCAGCGTAAGGACGATCACCGCAGCTGTTATATAAAACCCTTTCATCGCACAATAATCCTTTTTCTGATGGTGGTTTCACTCCCATCCGCGTGATGAACCACGGCTTTGAGAAAACCACTTTTCCTGATTGTATAATAATTTGATTTTTCGACCTTTATCTCCTTGTTGTCGAGGTACCACGAGGTTGCGTCTCCAATCGCTACATTTTCAACTATGAGCGGAAGTCCGGCCCCCGAACTGAAACTCCCGTCAATGTATCTTCCTCTGGAACTGAATGCAATCCGCGGAATGGAATCACCTGTTTTACTTGTCGTGAATGAGATAGTACTGGATTTGTCTCCTATGGTTATCGTCACTGTGTAGGCAGTGCCGCCCTCCAGCCCCTCAAGACGTAGGGAATATTTTCCGCGCTCATGACTTGACACGCTGAATTCCTCTCCTGCAAATTTGACATTTATGTCTCCTTGCGCCCTGTCATCCCATATGGTCAGAATCGCGGTATTCTGAAAAACGTCCTTCATTATCACTGTTCCTATGCCGGAAACTGTCAAGCGGGCCCTACCGTTTTCTAGCAGGGTAATTCCGCTGAGTTCAGCAGTACACTCTTCATTTTCATTCCAGTATCGGAGCCCGTTGGACGAACTAAGGTTGTCGTATTCTTCATTAGGGAAGAAGATTTTTCCTATCTGGGATTTTGTCTGGTCGAAACTTCCTGCCATATTGGGGTTGGCCTCAATCAGGTCGGCACACTGCCTGTCCGGACGGCAGTTGACTTCATTGTAATATTCCCATCTTTCTCTGGCTGTCATAACCTTCCCATAATTGTCCGATTTCCCAGCGGCATTATTGGATTTGTCTATATGGTAGACAAGGAGTCCTTTTCCTCCGATGTACTTGTCCCAAGATGTGTTTTCCCTGCATTCAATCAAGAAATACTCATCTTCGGTCGGGGTGTCAATCCGGTAGTACACGCCATTCCGGTTTATCGGCTCAATCTCATGGACCCCATCGGTGAGCATCACCGGCTCGCTGATTCCGAGGCATTCCCTGTCAATGGCATTGTAGAATGGTGGCGTGTTCCCGTCATTGTTAGTATTTCCTCCGTCCATCAGTCCTGTTGACTGCCACAATGCCTCCGCTTGTCCTCCGCTTTTCTCATAGTCGGTGTCATAAAGGTCTGGAAGCCCGAATGTATGGCTATATTCGTGGCAGAAAGTGCCTATTCCTGAAAGAAAATATTTCCCTGTCAGGTAGTATTTGCCATCCCTCACAATATATTCTGGGCTCAGTTCGGACGTGCATGCGTAACTGTCAATCTTTTTGCCGTTCAAGGTAAGTTTTTTCTTCGCGCCTGACTCGATAAAATATGCATGGGACCAGATGCAGTCTTCATTTTCAGTATCAGCTTCATCTTCTCCGGCGAAGAACACAAACACGTTGTCCACATACCCGTCGTTGTCATCGTCATATTTAGAGAAATCGGTTCCATTCTGTGAGGCTAACTTGCATGCGTCGATAATCATCTGCTCCGGATTCTGATCGTTGTCATAATCATCGTTTCCGCCGTAATATACTCTCTTCTCTGGCAACGTCACAACTTCGGAAACATCGAAACTGAAGTCCACAAGCCCGCCGAACTGGTCGTTAAAGTAGTCTATTGCGCTGCCGGTCGCCCCGTTGTAGGAATAGCCTTTCTGTGTAAGCATATTGACGAAATATTCCCTGCTGTATCTGAACGGCACGTCCTTGAAGGCTGCAAGTATTATGATTCCGTGCTTTTGCCGTGCAGCTACACCGCTTTTTGTGGCCGCTCCTCCCATGTCGAGAAAATTCCTCATCATCGGCTTTCTCGCGATGTTTTCGTCGAACATCAGCCTGCGTTCTGAGACCCCTGGATAAAACTGTTGTCTGTTTTTCGTGTAAAACTTTGATACAGCGGTATTTGAGGCACTGACTCGTGCTCCGGAAATGTTGATGTTGCCGTCAGCATCGTATGAGGCATAGCACCACCACCCCTCTTTGTTCTTTGCAATAATATCTCCTGCTTCTGTAGTTCTGTAGTGGCAAAATTCGTCTCCGCGGACATAGCCACGGAACGTTGAACCATCAGGCTGGGTGTAGGCAATCAGGCATTTCCTTGCTGGTGCTGCTTGCGAAATGGCTGACAGACAAATGATCGCCTCCAAAGCAACTGACAAGTATAAGAAAATCTTCCGCTTCATTCAAATGTCTCTGTTTGTAAAATCTTGCATAATTACACAAAAATTGTGAAATTCGCAAGCCCTGCCAATAATCAGGCAGCGGAAAGAAATATGAGCCAGATAGTGATTCCCAATGACATATTTTTTGAAAGTCTTCTCGATGAACTGGGGACTTCGGGACATGTTCTGCTGAACGTCAAGGGTTACAGCATGTTCCCTTTTTTCCGTAATGAGAAGGATGCGGCGCTGCTCAAACCTTTTGATAGCAATGCCGGCCTGAAGAGGGGAGAAGTGGCATTGTTTCGTTTTCGGGGGAAATATATACTGCACCGTTGTATTGGCAAGGCTGCTTCCGCCTATATCTTTCAGGGGGACGGCAACTGTAAGGGCACGGAATGGGCAGTACCGGAAGATGTCCTTGCCATTGTGGAAAAAAGAATAGCTCCATCTGGGAAAGAATGGAGCTGCTCTTCATTTTCGTGGAAACTGTGTTCCGCCCTTTGGCCACGAACCTACATTCTGCGGCGTCTTCTTCTGGGAGTGCTGCGACGCGTATATAATTAGTGCGCTGCTGCCTCGCCGTGCTATCATCCTTCTGAGTCCTCCGCTGAGGTGCCCTTTGCTGGTGTTTCCTGCTCCGGCATCGTAACTTTGCAGTTAGTCGTGTTCATCGCCCGATCAACACCGATTGTCGCGAACGACTTCACCCCAGCAATCACCTTTTCGCTGATGAGTTCCATCATCTTCAGCTCTTCACTGCTCAGTTTGCCGAGCACGAAGTCCACCTGATGCCCACGGCTGAAGTCGTTGCCTATGCCGAGACGTATCCTTGCATATTCTTGGCTTCCAAGGAGTTCGGTAATGTTCTTCAGCCCGTTGTGGCCTCCATCGCTGCCGTTCTTGCGCATCCTTATCGTCCCGAATGGAAGGTTCAGGTCGTCGGAGATGACTATGATGTTCTCAATCGGAATCTTCTTCTCCTGCATCCAATATCTCACGGCCTTTCCGCTCAGATTCATATAAGTCGATGGCTTGAGAAGAATGAACTTGTGTCCTTTGAACGGCACCTCGGCCACGTCCCCGTAGCGTTCTGTGTGAAAAACAACGTTGGATGCCTTAGCAAAGGCATCCAACACTATAAATCCCATATTGTGTCGGGTGTTTTCATATTCGGAACCTATGTTTCCGAGCCCGACTACAAGATAGTTCATCTTTCAGTATTTCAGATTACTACTGCGCCTGTGCGGCCTGAGCTGATGCACGGGTAGGACGTACTGAGCAGATGATGGTTGCCTTAGGCGAAACGATTGTTACGCCCTCGTAGTGGAGGTCGCCGGCAACGATCTGCTTGCCGATCTGAAGAGGGGTACAATCAACCTCAAGTGTGTCAGGAAGCTCGTGGAGCATTGCGCTGATCTTGAGCTTGCGGGCTGAAACGAGGAGCTTACCGCCGGCCTTAACGCCCTCGGCATGACCAACAACTACAACCGGAACGTCGATGACCACCGGTTTGGTGTCGTTCACGGCGAGGAAGTCCACGTGGAGGCACTGATCCTCTACTGGGTGCCACTGAAGTTCGTGGAGAACGGCATTGATTTTCTGACCGTTGCTTAGTTCGAGGTCGATGATGTATGAGTTAGGCGTGTGGGTGATTGGCCTGAGAGCCTTTGCGTCAACTGCGAAGTGGATGTTTTCCATTCCGAGCCCATAGATGTTGCAAGGCACGAGTCCCTCCCTGCGGAGAGCCTTGATGGCCTTCTTTCCGACAGCTTCACGAAGCTGTCCCTTCAATTCAATGTGTTTCATTGTGTTTAATTTTAAAATGTGTTACTCAGTTCCGTGGCGGGATGCCCTAAAAAGCGCATCGCTGCGTTGCA
>DJSA01000010.1:18318-18479 GCA_002438905.1 Bacteroidales bacterium UBA6346 | reverse complement strand
AAGGCAAAGGCTGCCGCAGAGGCTGAGGCAAAGGTAAATCAGGAGCGTGCCGCTGCTCTTGCAAAGAAGGCACAGGAAGCTGCAGAGGCTGCAAAAGCCGCTGAAGAGGCAAAGGCTGCAGAAGCTGCTGCCGCTGCTGCGGAGGCCGAAGCAGGCGAGGC
>DJSA01000010.1:0-18297 GCA_002438905.1 Bacteroidales bacterium UBA6346 | reverse complement strand
CCTGCCGAGGCTTAATCTTAAATGAGTTTCCATTGGAAAACCTGCTTAAGATAGCCAAGGCAAGCAAATCTGACGGAACTGACGGGGCTGTCGTTTTCAGTTTCCTGTCAATCGCACCCGAAGATTTGGAGATTTCGGAACCGGTGTTCGTCTATTTCGACGGACTTCCGGTTCCGTTTTTCATTGAATCATTCGTCCGCAAGGGAACAAGCAAAGCCGTTGTACGCCTGAACGACATACGCAGCTATGAAGACGCGGAAGAACTTGTCGGAAAGGACATCTACATTGAGGACGACGGCGAATATGAGGAAGAAATGGATTTCGTCGGATGGACGGTCATGACTGTGGCGTCGGCCGGTGATGACAACTCCGCCCGAACAGGAAAGTGGAAACGGGCCAAGTCCCCCGCAGCGACAATCCTCGGTAAAGTGACTGACTTTCTTGATATTCCGGGAAATCCATGCATAGAGGTGATGCCCAATGACAGCACGGGAGCCTCGGATGTCCATAAAGACGGCACAGGGGGCACCGGCACAAAAAAAGGAGCGGTGATTATCCCGCTCCATGAAGATTTCATCGTTTCAGCCGACTCGGAGACGCTCACGCTCGTGATGTCCCTGCCGGAAGGCTTATTATAATTATTGCTCCCCCAATAAGCATTTCTAAGAAATTTTCCACAAAGAATATATCTTCGAATTGAGGCGATTTTTTCAAAGATTGTTCTTGAGGTTCTGGTAGAACGCAGCCTCGGATGTCTGATAGTAAGGCAGGAACCAGAGGAAACCGATTCCGCCGGTAAGGCAGGCGAGGAGGAACCAGCCTATGAAGCTGAGCTGCAGCCAGAACAGATTGAACTTCTGTCCTACCATCATCTGCTGGCTTCGTCTGATAGCATCACGCACCGAAAGTTCAGGATTGTCGACGAGAATGTATGGAGTCATCGAGTAGGAATATGCCTTGATGATGCCCGGAACTATGAGCAGAAGTGTCCAGAGGAAAGTGAAAATCTGAACCAAGAGCACACCGCCTATTGCCCGCCAGTAAATCTTGAATCCATAGCCGAAAATGTTGGAGACGACATTCGAGTCTGAATAGGCATATAGAGCATTGAAGGCGTATGCGAAGCCGATTCCAAGCGGCCAGAGCAGGAATATGCTCAAAATCAGCGTACTTCCGCTGAGACCATACATTGCCGGAGGCACGGTGCCGAGCACGAAAGCGTCCGGATTGCACGACTGATAGAAAGTGGTCGAGCCCGAAATCGCAAGGGAAATGACGAAATAGACGAGGGTCGCGAGAACCGCCGGTGCCCAATTGCCTTTCAATGCGGCAAGAGCCGCATTCTTAAATTCCTGATTAGTTGTCATCATAATGGTTTGAGTATCTTTTTGGTCTATATTTTTTCTCATTGGTCACATATCCAATCAAGTCGCCAGAGTTTCTGAATTAGACATTGAGCATGCAAAAATAATGTTTTTGAGGGAAATATTCTACAATATGTCGATTTTTGCCACGAGAGTCGCCGGTCCAGTGAGCCAGACGTCCGTGAGAAACGGAGTGCCGGGGGATTGAGCGGCAGGAACGTGTGAAGGAGCAGATGCATCTGGGGAGTGCGCAGAGGCTGCGGTGCCTTGGGATGAGGCTTCGCAGCCTTGAGTGGTCGACGTGGCGCGGAGGATGTCTTCGGGGCGAAAATGTGGAAGGAAATCAACGGAGAGGCGGTCGTTAAGGGCATCAACCTCGTAGTGCTGGGCTCCTGTCATGACATCACATGAGTCCGGCTCCACGCCATTCAACCAAGCTGCGACTGCAGAAGCTGTGATACCGGTCCCACAAGCACAGGTCTCCGCCTCGACACCTTTCTCGAATGTCCTCACTTTCAGAGGGTTGCCACCACAAACAAAATTAACATTAACTCCTGCCGGTGCGAACTCTGAAGCCCAGCGAAGGCATCGCCCTGCCTCCTCGACAAACTTTGCATCCACCGGAGCATCGACAAAACGGACGAAATGCCGTGTGCCGGTGTCGATGAACCACCCGGAAGCCGAATGATCGGCCGTCAGGGAGTCATAATGCTCAGCCACGAAGATGTCCTTCATCTTCAGTCGCACAATCCGCGCGTTTCCGCCGGCCAAACTCTTATCATCCCCCTCATTCTTAAGAACATACGCCTTATGCATCCCATCAGGTCCCGAGAATGTCCAACATCCGTCCACCGCGACAGGTCTGAGACCGAGAAAGTCGGCAAACGCGACTATGCACCGCCCTCCGTTTCCGCACATCATACCGCCCGAGCCGTCTGAGTTGTAATAGTCCATCGAAAAGTCGAAACCAGCGCGTCCGGCTCCGAGCAGCATCACGCCATCGGCACCCACGCCGTAGTGACGGTCGCATATTTCGGATATATACTTTTCCGTCAGATGAATACCTCCGCCACGGTTATCGGTGACAAGGAAATCGTTCCCGGCCCCGTTGTATTTATAAAACG
This sequence comes from Bacteroidales bacterium UBA6346, assembly GCA_002438905.1. Classification (GTDB taxonomy): domain Bacteria; phylum Bacteroidota; class Bacteroidia; order Bacteroidales; family UBA932; genus Cryptobacteroides. The sequence continues at coordinate 15,809 of DJSA01000010.1, read as the reverse complement.
TCATTTTCTTCATTTTTCTATTCCGTTCAAGTCCGCCGCAGGAAGTGCAACCCTCCCTCCATACTGTTTTCTCCCTTTAGAAGCGTGGGACGACCTTACCGCAGCAGTTCCTCAAGACAATGCGAGCCAGCTGGCGCTGCACGGAGTTCAAGGGACGATCTTACCTCAGTATCTCTTCAAGCTGTATGGAACCGGAGGTCTTGGCATCGCGGTACTTGACAATAACTGGACAATACAGATGAATCCCGGCCGCCGCACCTGGCCCATGAGTCACAGGGCGAGACCCGGCAACCACCACCGCGCCCTCCGGAATCACAATCTGACCAGTTCCATTGCGCCTAATCCACTCGCCTGTCGTCGCATCAAAAACCGCAGTAGAGGAATTGATTATCACCCCTGTTCCTATCACCGCACGCTCTTTAACAACCGTGCCCTCGTAAATGCCGCAATTGCCACCGATAAAAACATCGTCCTCGATGATGACCGGAAGCGCCCCGACAGGCTCAAGCACGCCCCCAAGTTGGGAGGCCGCCGAAAGATGCACTCGCTTCCCTACCTGTGCGCACGAACCCACAAGGGCATGGGAGTCAATCATCGTCCCTTCGTCAACGTATGCCCCGATGTTCACATACGCCGGCGGCATCACCACCACGCTCTTCGCCAGAAACGCTCCCCTTCGGACACCACTTCCGCCGGGCACTAAACGCACCCCGTCCGATGGAGAGAAATGCCTCGCTGGCACCGTGTCCTTGTCCACAAACTCCCCCATCTGCACTAGCGAGCCGACCCGGAAACCCTCCAGAATCATCTCCTTAACCTCAACATTCACGACCCATTCTCCAGCAACCTTCTCTGCCACACGAAGTTCGCCACCCTCAAGGTCATCGCAAAAATTCGAAAATTCCAGTTTTGTCATTGTCTTTTTTTATGTCACGGCACCCGCAAGAGGACATGCACGCAAATTTCCTAATTTCCCAATTCCGCTACCAGTTTTCTCATAAGCTCCATAGTGGAGGCCTGCGCTGAAACAAGAGGAAGCCTCAACTCATTGGCAATCAGCCCCATCTCAGAAAGCGCGGCCTTAACAGGAATAGGGTTACTCTCCACGAAGCAGGCAGAAAAAAGAGGACGGAGGCGATAGTAGAGGCGCTCGGCGGCAACCATATCCACATTGCCGGCTCCGAGTTCATCTCCGCAGACAGCCGGAGCACCGAGTGCCTCGACAAAATTTACCATCATTCCCGGAAGAATGTTGGATGCAACGCTTATAACGCCCTTCGCCCCCGCGGTCATGAACGCCATCGTGAAGTCATCGTCACCGCTCAGCACGGAGAATCCTTCAGGTGCGCCGGCTATTATATCCGCAACTTGAGAGTATTTGCCGGAAGCCTCCTTGACGGCAACTATATTAGGAGTCTCGCAGGCAAGCCTCAGACAAGTCTCCGCCTCCATATTTGCTCCAGTGCGCCCAGGAACATTGTAAATTACTATAGGCTTGTCCGTTGACTCTGCAACAGCCTTGAAATACTCATACTGACCGCGCTGGGTAGGCTTGTTGTAGTACGGAACAACAATAAGGAACGCATCTGCACCATGGGGAGAAAAAAACTCTATGTTCCGAATGGTCTGCTTCAGCGAATTCGTGCCGGCCCCGACAAGAAGTGGCGTCTTTTTCCCGCCTGCAAGTTCGTGAGCCCCTATAATTTCACGGCAACGCACAAGCAGTTGCAGTTTCTCGTCATTTTCGAGACACGGAGTCTCGCCTGTGGTGCCGAGTGGCACAAGGAAATGTATTCCGGCCTTAAGTTGTCTTAGAACAAGCTTCTCGAATGCATCGAAGTCAACATCACCATCTCTGAATGGGGTGACCAACGCGGTTCCGCAACCGGTAAAGGAAAATTTTTCTTCCATAGCGTAAAATTTACCAACGCGCAGGGCAAAACCTGCATATTATTTTTCAATATCGCACAGATCCGGCTTTCACGCTGTAATCAGGTCCCGGAATCTGTGCACGCCGGACAAAGTCTCCGTAAGCATCGCCGCATAAACCGCGCCCTGAGCGAATCCGGCACGGGAAAATGCCTCATGAGTTATGGTTATACGGTCATTTACCCCTTCATAGCCCACGGTATGTATCCCCGGAATCTCACCGCAGCGAACGGACTCTATCGCAACGTTCCCGCCCATCTCGGCATTCACGATTTCAGCAATGGACTTTGCTGTACCGCTCGGAGCATCAAGCTTGTGGATATGGTGTTTCTCAATTATATACGGCATATACCCGCCTATAGCTCCCAATTTCTTCGATAAGAGTTCGACGGCAGCATAAAGAACATTTACGCCTATCGAGAAATTTGAGGCATATATCATTGTAGTCCCGAATTTTCTGAAACAGTCGACTACATCATCCTCAATGTCGTCCCACCCAGTGGTTCCCACAACAACGGCTTTGAAATTCTCCGCCAGAAATCCATAATTCTCCCGAAATGCCGCAGGCGTCGTAAAGTCTATGCACACGCACTCGGAGGCAGTCTGCCTAGGGACAGAACGGATGTCATCAGTCGCAAGAACAATTTCTATCCCCTTGGATTTCAATTCATTCTCAACGATGTGCCCCATCTTTCCATATCCGCTGATTATTACTTTTATCATATTCCTTCTTCTTTATATCTATCGATTTAGCCCCCCCCACACAGCATCGAAATAATGGATTATTCTCTGCCGCTGCAGAAATCATTTCTCAAACAAGTAGCGATGGATCTCGCAGACAATCCCGTTCAGTCGATCGGCTGCAAGCACATAACTCACGTTCCCGTCATTCAACATTTTCCCGAAATTCTTCTTCAATTGCGGAACCGCCGCCTCCAATTTTGGGACGAGCGGCAGAAGACCACGACCTATTATGGTCATCTGGCTGTAGCCCGTCTTCAGAAGTATATCAGTCCGTCCGGCAACAAGACGTATGAAATTGCCGACATTGTAAGAAAAATCCACAGTAGCCATCATCTGGCGGCCGGACGCTGTCACAACATCGGGAGCAATCTTAGCTTCTTCAAGACAGTTTCTGAAATCGGAGTCTGCCCTCGGACTATAGCGGAAAAGATAAACATTCCTCTTAAAGGCGATCCCGCAGGGTCCCATCGGAGACTCTTCCGAAACCACCGCTGTTCCCTCGCACGAAGGGTTCAATGAATTAAGGACGAACACAGGTATATTTCGCGCCATAGCAGGGGCTATAGTCTTGGGGTGCAGCACCTTGGCACCAAAACGCGCCATTTCTGCAGCCTCCTCGCACGAAATTCGGGGAATACGCTTTGTGTCAGGGCAGACCCGGGGATCGGTGGTTCGGATTCCGTCAACGTCTGTCCAGATCTCGACCCTTGACGCATACAACGCAGAGGCTATTATCGAAGCAGACCAGTCGGATCCTCCACGCCCGAGCACCGTACCTGCACCCTGGCGGTTGGACGCGATAAATCCTTGGGTGATGACTGCATCATTCGGCCGGCCGTCCGTAGCCTTGCCCTCGTTTCCGAAAGCCGTGCCGCGGGCAAACGCCTCACCTATAACTGCAGGAACCCGCTCATTTATAATGTCGAACTGCGGTTCCCCGCACATATACTCCGAATCCGTCACAATCATCGTCCTCGCGTCAACAAATCCGGTACGTATCCCACGGGAATTCAGAGCATAGCAGATAATCGTGGATGAGAGCAGCTCTCCGTGGGAAATTATCACTGCCCGAATTCTGTCAGGCACGTCCCCGAGGGCGGTAACACTGCTTACCACAGCCGCGAGCGTGTCACAGATTCCATTTACCCTTGCTGAAGCCCTGTCGCAACCATCCGGATCGGCTGAAAGCAAAGAACGCACAAGCTTCAGATGACGAGAGCGCAGTTCATACATCCGCGACTCCAAGCTGGCAGAATCACCGCCGGCAGCAGCATCCGCAATTTCATAGAGAAGATCCGTGACCTTAGAAAGTGCGGAGACGCACACCACGGGGTGTTCCGACAGGCGCGACGCGATGATTTCCATCGTGCGCGAAACCGCATCGAACGTCCCCACCGACGTGCCTCCAAATTTCAGTACAACCGACATAAACTACCTTCCCATCAACTTTTCATACATCATCACATACTGCTCTGTGGCCCTCTCAAGTTCGCTCACACGGACGTGCTCATCCATGGTGTGAGCGAGAAGTATCGACCCGGGACCGCATAGGCAACGGTGCGCGAAGCCATCCAATTGTGGAGCATCGCTTCCGAAAGCCGCTGTAGTGGTCTCAAATCCGTCAAGCACGGTGTAATTCATGGGAGTGTCTCCTCCAAAGGCCTTGACGCCCACCCCCTCACGTCTGCCGAAGTTCTCCATAACCCTGCAAACCTCCGCATCTGATGCGAAAGTGGTGCGGAAATAGATTCTGAAGCCGAGGTTGGGACTCAATATATTCTGAGGATTGGCACTTGACAATTGCCCTATGTTCCACGTGGTCTCTCCAAGCAGTTTATCCTTAGGAAATTCGATCTTCCTCAATTCAGAAACAAAATCCACAAACATATCAACGGCAGACACCCCATACTGCGGATAGCCAGAATGGCAACTCTTCCCCGTCAAAGTGACCTCAAACGACTTAGTTCCCTTGCATGCTGACACCATTTTGTTCCCAGTAGGTTCACCGACAATCACATAATCAGCCGTCAAGCCCGTCTTTCTAAACGACTTGGCACCGAAGGATCCGGCCTCCTCCCCAGCAAGAAGCAAAAGGGCGAAATCGGAATATCCCCGCCTTTCAAGCACAAGGCAGGCATTGTACATAGAGATAATCTGCCCCTTGGCATCGCACGCTCCCCGGCTTTTCACTATAACATCCTCCTCGACACCGCTCCCCAAAGAACTGGTCCCGATCGGTGGAACCACGTCCACGACTGGAGGGAAATAGGGAGGAACCGTATCCAGATGGGTGCAGAACACAACTTTCGGCGTTCCCCAAGAAAACAGAAGATTCTCAGTCCCATCACCATCTGGATTTTCCATTGTAACCCCTACAGGAAATCGGTCAACGCGACATTTTTCCGTAAGGAAACGAGTTGCAAGAAAATCGGACAGACTCCTCTCTCGCGATGAGGAAGAATCCATAGACAATATCTCTAAAAACAAGTCAAGATTTTCCATATTTATATTTTTCGTCGTTTCGGTCATCTAAATGTGCGAAGTTAGTGAAATTTAAGAAATGACGATGTGAAAATGGGGACGAAGACGTGAAAAATTGTTGGCAGCCCGGCACATATTGCGTAAATTCAGTAATTTGTGTAAATTCGCGGCTTTGTGCGCTGAGAGATTTGGTGATGGCTTATTCTTCACCTTCCGATAATTGAACAAAAACAGATTACAGGATATGGCAAAGGTTATTTTGACAGGCGACCGTCCTACCGGCAGACTCCACATCGGACACTATGTGGGCTCTCTACGCAGGAGAGTCGAACTCCAGAACAAGGGAGGATATGACGATATGTTCGTATTCATCGCTGATGCACAGGCACTTACGGACAATGCCGACAACCCTGAGAAGGTGCGTCAGAACATCATAGAGGTGGCTCTGGACTATCTTTCCGTGGGCCTCGACCCGTCAAAGGTTACCATATTCATCCAGTCACTCATCCCAGAGCTCTGTGAACTGACGTTCTATTACATGAACCTCGTCACCATAGCGCGTCTCCAGCGCAATCCGACTGTGAAAAGCGAAATCGAGATGCGCAAGTTCGAGGGTGAGAGTATCCCGGCCGGCTTCTTTACCTACCCCGTTAGCCAGACGGCTGACATCACGGCGTTCAAGGCCACGATTGTCCCAGCCGGCGAGGACCAGGAGCCGATGCTCGAACAGGCACGCGAGATTGTCCGCAAGTTCAACGGCACCTACAACTGCAACGTGCTCGTGGAGCCGGAAATCCTGCTGCCCGACAACGCTGCCTGCCTGCGACTTCCCGGCACCGACGGCCGCGCCAAGATGAGCAAGTCCCTCGGCAACTGCATCTATCTCTCGGATTCCGCCGATGAGGTCTGGAAGAAGGTCAAGGGAATGTTCACCGACCCGAACCACCTAAAGGTCACCGACCCAGGCAAGGTCGAGGGAAACACGGTCTTCACCTATCTCGATGCATTCTGCCGTCCGGAGCATTTCGGCCGCTATCTTCCTGAATACGAGAACCTAGACGCTCTCAAGGACCACTACCGCCGCGGAGGTCTCGGAGACATGAAGGTCAAGAAGTTCCTAGGTTCCGTTCTCGAAGAGGAACTCGCCCCTATCCGCGCCCGCCGCGCCGAGCTCGAAAAGGACATTCCGGCAATTTACGAGATTCTCCGCAAAGGAACCGAGAAGGCTCGCGCCGTCGCCGCACAGACTCTCCACGAGGTGCGCGAGGCCATGAGAATCAATTACTTTGATGATCCATCCTTAATCGAGGAACAGGCTCGTCGATTCGCAGAAAAACACGAATAATATGGTAAAACACATTATATTATGGACGCTCAAGGAAGAGCTGTCCGCGGAGGAAAAGACGGCGGTTAAGGCCGGAATAAAGGAAGGACTAGAATCTCTTGTTGGAGTGGTTCCGGGGCTCGTTGAAGTGACAGTTAACATCGAAGGCCGCCTCCCGAGTTCCACGGCCGATGTGATGCTCGACTGCACCCTCGAATCACCAGATGCCCTAAAGGCCTACGCCTCACACCCAGCTCACATCGCTGTAGCCAACACAAAGGTCCGCCCCTACACAGCCCTCCGTTCCTGCCTCGACTACGAGTTCTGAGGAAAAGTCACCTCTCGATTAGCCTATTCGCTGCGGGAGGTTTTGGCAGGGATAGCGAAGGCGTCAGCGGGAAGAGTGGCGGACTGGACGAAACCGGTCATCTTGTATTCGTTGACATTGCCGTTAAACTCTGTCAGTTTCATATATTGGAGGAGGCCATCGGATTTACGATAGCTGAGTTCTATGCGGAAGTAACCTCTGACTGCCTTTTTGCGGGCTGTGATGACCACATCGGTCGAACGGGCGAACTTCTGAACTTGGATGTCGGCGTCGTTCTCGTCGGCAACTTTATGTGTATCACCCTTTACGCAGTTGAGAAGTGTCGCGCTCATGCTTCGCATGGGGGCGTTTTTCGTGGTGTTGAAACGACGTTCACGACCATCCCTTCGGATATACACCGATGTGCCATCAATCACGATCAGATCCTTTGACGGGGCGGCGCTACGAATAGCGAGACTGCTGGGAGCGGCGTAATAAATCTTCCCCGAATCCTTTTCCGTGACACCGGCCGCGGTCCTTGTGTGGGTAAAATTTGCCTCAAGTCCTTTGACCTGAGCAGAAAGAGCCGTGGCACAGAAGAGCACGGCAAAAATGGATATTATCTTCTTCATAATGACCTTTTTACACGCAAAATGAGGTCGGACTCACAAATATACGAGCCCCTCCTCAAAAATCTGATCGGAATATCCCGCAAAAAATATTCCTCTCAAACATTTAGAAACGTGAAAAATATTAGCGTCAGCATTCCCCTGTCAATCGCCTCCGGTAGAACGGAATTCTCAGAACCTGGCGGAAGAGAAATGGTTCAATCGAGTAGGAGAGAAGAATTGAGGCGGACATTCCGATTATGGAACTGATGCCGATGCTGCGTATGGCAGGATGAACGGCGAACAGAAGCGAACCGGTCACAACGATTAGAATCATGGCTGAAAGGCCGATTGCCGTCTTGTGGTAGTTCAGTATCTCGCTTCCCTTGCCTGATGCGGCAGCAAGAAGACCCTGCATCACGAAAATGCTGTAATCCACACCGATACCGAAGATGAAGGAAGAGATGATGATGTTTATGAGATTGAATTTCAGGCCGAAGAGCCACATTATGCCCTGCACTACATACCAGCTTAGGGTCATCGGGAGGAAGGCAATGAGACTGACAGCGAAATTGCGGAACGAAAGAAGAAGCACCATGAAGACAAAGGCCATCGAAATCCAAAGAATCGTGTTGAAGTCGTTGTGGATGATTTCAACCATGTCACCGGTGTAGAAGAACGGATCCAAGACAAGCGATCCTTCAACCTTGGCCACAGACTTGTTCACTCTCGTCTTTTCTTGTTCAGACATAAGCGCAGAGGTAAAGACCATGTAGGTGCCGTCCTCGCCGCGCTCGACAAAGTTCGAGATGACGGACTCCGGAAGGACTCCGGAATCATAGAGAGATTCTGGAGCATAGTCAGCCTCACAGAGTGCCCGGAATGAATTGAACATTTCCGGTGACAAACCCTGTTCCTGTGCCGCGGCAGCAAGACGTGCCTCGGTCACTTGCAGGCGTGTCCTCCCTCCTCCGAGAGGCTTTTGCCAATACTCTGTCCACGCATAGATGCGTTCCTGCTGCTCCTCTTCAGGAACAAGCAATGCGGTGACATCGCTGTGTCGCTTTACAGCGCCCTCTCTCTGAAGCGAATCCAGAGCCGCAGAAAGCCTACGGCTGCAAATGATGGCGGAATCGAGGGTTGAGCCGGTAGCTGCATAGTACTGCGAGGACCATCCTCCATTATTCTCGACGTTATAGATGTTCATAGATTCCCTAACCTTCGGACTCATATAATTGATATCGCGGAGGTTGCTGTCAAATTCCGGAGACGGAAGAAACAGGCAGACAACCGCAATCGCTCCTATGGTTCCGAGAATCCACGGATTGCTATCAACCGGCAGAGAGTTTATCTTATCGAAGATTGCGAACGCCTTTTCGGACTTGCGATTGCGTTCCGGACGGAAAAATTGCGGGAGAAACACTAGCGCAAAAAGTGTGGTTCCTACCATGGCGAAGGATGCGAAAAGTCCGAAGTCTCGGAGAAGTTCGCTGCTTGTGAATAGCAATCCCGCAAATGCCCCTATCGTTGTCAGACAGCCGAGGAATACAGGTGTAGATTCATCCCGAAGAACACGTTCAGGATCATTTACATATTTGTAGTGAGTCAGGACATGAAGACAATAACTCAATGCCACACCAAGCACTACGGCACCTATACCTATGGCCATCAACGACATACTGCCCTTTATCCAATACATCATAGCAAGAGCTGCGAGCGTTCCGTAGATGACAGGAGAAAGCAGCAGGAGCAGCGAAGACTTATTCTTGAAGAAAAGGGAAATCAGAAGAATGATGAGAAAAAGGGATATGCCAACGGTCATCGCGAGGTCATCCTTTATTCGGCGCGAGTTGTTCGCGCTTATCGCCGGAGTCCCATGCATAAAAACATCGACCTCAGGATGCCGAGCCTCGAATGACTCGATTTCCGTCTCTATCATATCAACGAAATCTGTCGAAGCTTGCGAATCCATATAGTCGAATCCGGGAGCCACGAATGCCATCACGACATTCCCGTCCTTAGTGAAGAAATGCCGGTTTTTCATGGTCATTCCAGTCCCTCCCATCGCCTTTTTCAGCGAAGTGAGCATTCCGTAGCGAAGCCCCACCGGATCATATCCGACAAGCATGGTCATGTTTCCATCCTCGTCATTCTCAAGCATTTCAGCGTTTCTCGACATCTGCGAGCGTATGCTCTTCCACGTCAGCAGGCTGTCGAATGCAGAGTAGCACTCGGGAGCGATGAAAGTGGGAAACTCGGCAATGGCATAGTCCATCGCGCTCATCACGATGTCGTCATCAAGACAATAGAGCACACTCGCGATGTATTTCCCTCCGTCACGGGCCGTCAGCGAGTCAATGAACTCATCGCAGCAGTCCGACAATGTCTCCGCATCAAGCTCGGGCTTCGTCCCCACCTTTGCCACGGAAAATCCCCTAGGGGCAATCTGGATGAAGACCTTGTCCTTTACTTTGAGATTGCCGAACACAAGATCATAAGATGCTGAACTATCCGTTTGCGGCAAGAGTTTCAGGATGTTCTCCTCATAGTGGAGTCGCAGTCCAAAAATGGCAAAGACCGCGGTAGAACCGAGCAGCAACGCCCACATCAGCCATCGGTGTCCCTTGAGAAAACGATATATAAGAATGAATATCCGCTCCATCTTTCAGTTTTTCAAAACCCCGCGAAGTTACAAAATATTTTGCTTACACCTACAATGTATTCGGTCGACCTCAACACAACCGAAAAGCACCCCGAAGGTCATTTCCTCAGGGGTGCTTTTGTTATAATTCAAAACTCCATTCAATAAACTCCCCGAAGCGTTCAGTCTTCAGGCAGTTTTTTATTCAATGCGCTGAGAGTAAAAGTCGTATAACAAGGATGGGATGCAAGGCGGACGGCGCGAAGGAAAGCGCAGCAACCTTGATGGTTGTGAGCATTTCGTCAAGCCGTACAACGCCGCAGACTGCCTTTTAGGCGGCTTTTACTTTCTTATTGCGGCGATGCCAGGAAGTTCTATCCCTTCGAGGTACTCAAGCATAGCGCCGCCACCCGTTGAAACATAGCTTACCTTGTCGGCGAAGCCCATCTGAGTGACAGCAGCGACAGAGTCTCCACCGCCCACTAGAGTGAACGCTCCGTTCTCCGTTGCCTTTGCAAGCATCTCGGCAACCTTCATCGTGCCCTTTGCGAACGCAGGAATCTCGAACACTCCGACAGGGCCGTTCCAGAGGATGGTCTTTGACTTCATTATAACATTCTCCCATGTGGCGAGAGTGCTAGGAGCCGCGTCAACGCCCTCCCAACCATCAGGAATCTCGGTGTTGCGGCAAATCTTCGTGTGCGCATCATTTGAGAATGCGTCGGCGATGACAACCTCATCGGAAAGGTAGAGCTTCACGCCCTTTTTCTCGGCCTCCTTGATGATGTTGAGAGCCAGATCCATCTGGTCGTCCTCACAGAGGGAATTTCCAATGTGACCGCCCTGAGCCTTCTTGAAGGTATAGACCATTCCGCCTCCGATAATCATGTTGTCAACCACATCCAAGAGGTGCTCGATGATGCCAATCTTTGTAGAGACTTTCGCGCCGCCGATGATTGCAGTCACGGGGTGCTCAGGGGTCTTGAGGACGCGGTCAAGCGCCTTGATTTCGCCTTCCATCAGATAGCCAAACATCTTGTCGTTAGGGAAGTAGTCGGCGATGAGAGCCGTTGATGCGTGTGCGCGGTGAGCCGTTCCAAAAGCATCGTTGATATAGCAGTCAGCGTATGACGCGAGCTTCTCGACGAACTTCTTCTGACTTTCCTTGAGGGCAGCCTTAGCGGCCTTCTTCTCCTCGTCGGTAGCATCCTCGGCAAGTCCCCTCGGTTTGCCTTCTTCCTCCGCGTAGAAACGGAGGTTCTCAAGAAGGAGGACATCACCCGGTTTGAGGGCTGCAGCCTGCGCGTCTGCCTTCATGCAGTCATCTGCGAATTTCACCGGTCTTCCGAGAAGTTCCTCAAGATGAGGAAGAATGTGTTTGAGAGAATATTTTTCAGTCACGCCCTTCGGACGGCCAAGGTGGGACATGATAATGAGTGAACCGCCTTTCTCAAGAACTTTCTTGAGAGTTGGGATGGCGGCACGCATGCGGGTGTCGTCGGTAATCTCGAACTTATCGTTTAGCGGGACATTAAAATCCACGCGGACGATGGCTCTCTTACCTGCGAAATCATAAGTTGAAATGTTCTGTTGCATAGTTTTTATGATGAAATATACATATTCCGACATATCCTCTCCATCGAGGACACGGGCTGCAAATATAGCAATTTTTATGCTAATCAAATTTGGAAAAGTTTGGCAAATAGATATAAATTTGCAGGAAGAAAGACATCGGGACTATGCTGGAAAACGAGAAGGAGCTACTGAAATCGGTCACGGATGGCAGCGAAAGCGCATTCCGCGAAGTCTTCTCGTACTACTATCCGAAAGTTCTTGTCTTTCTGACCGAAATTCTCAAGGACAGGACAACCTCCGAGGACATTGCCCAGGACGTGTTCGCCAGAATATGGCTGCTGAGGGGCACTCTCCCGGAAATCCGTTCCTTCGGTTCCTATCTCTACACCATGACCCGCAATTCCGCGCTGCTTCACCTGAAGAAGCGCCGTCCGTCAGTGACCATAGAAGAATTCGACCTCGCCGTTGAGCAGACCATTGATTCCCACATGAACGCCGCCGAGAAGGCCGCGAGAATCCGTGAGGTTGTCGAAAATATGCCGGAGCGACGCCGGCTCGTGTTCACACTCAGCCGCAACGAGGGCAAGTCCAACGATGAGATTGCGGCGATTCTCGGAATAAAGAAAAAGACGGTCGAAAATCTGATGAACGCGGCTCTCAAGGACATCCGGCGCGTGCTGTGTCTGATGATATTCTTCGTTTAGCAGGACTTCACATCCACACTCACATATTCGTACCCAACGGAAGACTCTCAAAAAATCGGAAATTCCGATGGGTGCGGAGACGATTTTCACACTCACTATTGTGATAAGATCGTCATTGTATGCGCTTTCGCTTAAATCCACATTCTTGTAACATTCGGAGGATGAGGGGGATATGTTCCCTTTCCCTTGTTCTGGCGTTCGTCGTCTCATGCAACTGCGGTGAAAACCGTGCGGTGAAGACGCCTCTGATGGGCTGGAGCTCATGGAACGCATATACCGTAAACATCTCCGACTCGCTCATAAGACATCAAGCGGACCTCCTCGTCGAACGGGGACTCAAGGACGCAGGCTACACAAATGTGAACATCGACGACGGATTCTTCGGCTACCGTGACGAGCGCGGCTATATGATTCCGCATCCGGTGAGATTCCCCGGAGGCTCGGAGCAGATGCGCTCGCTCTCGGACTACATCCACGCCCTCGGATTCAAGGCCGGAATCTACTCCGATGCCGGGGACAACACCTGCGGGGCGCTCTCGAAAAATCTCAGGGACACCAACGGAATCGGCGCCGGGCTATGGATGCACGACATTCAGGACGCGGACCAATACTTCAACAACTGGAACTTCGACTTCATCAAGATTGACTACTGCGGGGGCTTCCATCTCCACCTCGACGAGCAGGAACGCTACGAACGGATTCGTCATGTGATTGACAGCGTGGCGGGAAGGCACATCGACATCAACATCTGCCGCTGGGACTTCCCGGGGACATGGGCGGAGAAGATTGCCGACTCATGGAGGATGTCGGGGGACATCCGTCCCGTGTGGTCGTCGGTGGCGTCCATAGTGAAGAGGAACCTCTACCTTTCGGCCTATGCGCGTGACGGGCACTACAACGACATGGATATGCTCGCCCTGGGCTACAGCATAAAGCCGTCGCCCTTCTTCTGGGAAAAAGGGCTGGGACTGAGCTACGCCGAAGAGGAGGCCCATTTCGGGATGTGGTGCATAATGAGCTCGCCGCTGCTTTTGGGCTGCGACGTCGAGTACATCCCGGATGAGACTATGCGGATAATCACCAACCCGGAGCTGATTGCCGTGAATCAGGATCCGCTCGGGCTTCAGGCCCATGTGGTTCAGCATGAGGGCGAGACATACGTCTTCGCGAAGGACATCCTGCGGCGTCACGGCCGCGAAAGAGCCGTCGCTCTCTATAACCCTTCGGACACGACCGCCTCGTTCAACGTGCCTGCGCAGGTGCTGGAGTTCAACGGTCAGATGAAGCTGCGCGACCTCAACCTGCGCTCAGACCTCGCTTCCTGCGATACAATAGAAATGACGCTGCCGCCTCACACGGCTAAGATTCTTCGTGTCGCGGGCAAAAGGATTGAGCCGGTTCTGTACGAGGCTGAGTGGGGATACTGTCCGGATTTCACCGACATACGCGGGACGGGCGTGAAATACGTCCCTGTCGAGGAGGCGTCGGGACGGGCTGCGGCGATGAATCTCGGTGGCTCCGAGACGAACTGGCTTGAGTGGAGCGATGTGTTCAGCCGTCGCGGCGGGAAGTACAGGATTACCCTTCTTCTTTCCTCGCCGGAAGGCATTGACTTTGATTTGGTTGTGAACGGAAATACATATCATGCATCGGTTGCCGCAACGGACTCCGCATTCGTGGAGATTCCGTTCGACGCAGAGCTGCGCAAGGGAGAGAACGACGTCCGAATATCCGGTGTGACATCTGCCAAGGCGGCGTTTGACTGCATAAGACTGGAAGTAAATGAATGATTATGAGAAACATAAAGCATATTCTCATCGATTGGGACGCGATTGACGGCTCGTCTGTCACAAAGGAAGAGACAGACGAGGCTTTCGTGAAGACGAAGAGGCTTGCCGCGCGGATGGAACTTGCCGCACGGATGGACAAAGAGTCCGGACGGCGCAGGGCCGGGCTGTGGCGCGTTGTCGCGGTGGTTTCCGCTGTGGCTGCGGCTGTCGCGCTCGGTGTCTTTGCAGGGATGCGTCTTTCCGCTCCCGAAACGATGCCGGGACAGTTCGAAATTGTCTCTGACTGTGGTCAGAGGAGCGACGTGCTTCTTCCGGACGGCAGCCGCATCAGGCTGAACTCCGCCAGCCGCGTCTCCTACTCGACCGAATACGGAAAGACGAATAGGGACATCTCCCTTGAGGGCGAGGCGTTCTTTGAAGTCGCGAAGAACGCTGAACTTCCATTTGTAGTCAGCACCGGAAACATCAGCGTGGAGGCTCTCGGGACGAAGTTCAATGTCCGTTCCTACGGGGACGGCAACGAGACCGTCACGCTCGTGGAGGGCAAGGTTCTTACAACTGCCGGGGAAGCCGAGGCGCTGCTCCTGCCGCATCAGAGAGTCTCATTTGACAGGACGACCGGGACGCTCGGACAGCCGCTCCCGACAGGGACGTCATCCGAGGTGCCGTGGCTGTGCAACGAGGTTGCGTTCAATGATGACAGCCTGACCGCGGTCGCCGCCGAGATGGAACGCCTCTACAATATACGCATTGTCTTCGAGGATGAGGAAATAAGGAATTACCGCTACACAGGCGTGATTCCAAACACTTCGCTCAAGTCCATGCTCGGCCTGATTACCGAGACGTCCCCGGTGTCATGGACAATGGAGGGAAACACAGTGAAACTTTCGGGGCATGACCGGTAGCGTTCCGGGAAGCCACGCATAATAAACAATAATAACCAAACAAAGCAATGCACCACAGATTGATGAAATGGGTATTGGCAATACTCGTCGCGACGGCCTTCGCAGTGCCGTCGTGGGGACAGCGTATCACTGTCTCCGTGAAGGACAGCCCTCTATCGGAGGTTCTTCCTACCGTTGAGAAACAGGGCGATTTCAAGTTCTTCTACAGCAGCGCGCTTCCTGACCTGGGCAGGAAGGTCAGCATCGATGTCAAGGACAAGCCGTTGAAGGCAGTTCTCGATGCACTTTTTTCAGGAACAGCGATTTCGTATGAAATCAAGAATCCGAAACTTGTAGTACTTACCCCCCCCAGCAGAGCAACGGAACTCCTAAGTCTCAAGTAAGGACTGTCAGCGGAACTGTCGTGGATTCGGACGGGATTCCGGTGATAGCGATGAGCGTCCTTGAGGAAGGGACTCATAATGGCACGATGACCGATGCCGACGGAAAATACACGATTACCCTGACCGGGAAAGACCCGTCGCTCAAGTTCGAGGCTCTTGGTTACAAGGTCGTTACAGAGAAGGTTGCCGGGCGCGCCGTCATTAACGTGACGGCGGAGATTGAGGCAATAGCCCTTGACGCCGTCGTGGCCATCGGTTACGGAACCGCGAAGAAGCGCGACCTCACCACGGCCATATCCACCGTCTCCACCGAGGACATGAAGACCCGCCCGATTACCGACGCCGCAGGCTTCATACAGGGAAAGGTCGCCGGAGTCACGGCACAGCAGACAAGCGGACTTCCGGGCAGCGGAATGAC
>DJSA01000011.1 GCA_002438905.1 Bacteroidales bacterium UBA6346 | reverse complement strand
AAATTTAACGAACTATTGTTTTTACAAATGTCGCTAATTTGCTCCGAATATGCAAAAAATGCTTGTGAAATGGCTAAAAAACGTCCTAGATGTTTGCAAGTTAGTGTTTTTCTGTCTATCTTGCAGCGTTTTTGAAGGAAGTTTCAATTACTAATTTAAAATTAAATAACATGAAAGAGCTCGTAGCTAAAATCAATGCTGAAATTGCAGAATTTCAGGCAAATGCCGAGGCGCAGGTGGTTAAAGGCAACAAGGCTGCCGGTGCACGCGCACGCAAAAACGCTTTGGAACTTATGAAAGATCTCAAGGAATTCCGCAAGGTCTCAGTTGAGGCTTCAAAGTAAGGATCAGAATTGCAGATGTAAAAAGGGTCGTTGATAAAATCAGCGGCTCTTTTTGTCGATGACTTTAAAAGGCAACAGGCATAATCCCTTTCATCAGTATTTTATACGCCTCTTTTCGCTGCTTGGCAGTCGCAAATTCATTTGAACTGCTTCTGATGGTCGAAAAAATCTTTTCGACCCATGCATGTTTCTATAACACTATCTGATGACGAAACGTTTCCGTTTCAAGGAAATTTCCGGTTATCAGGCAATTAGCGTCTTCATTCGCATGACGTTCAATGAGTAGGAGGGGTTCCTGCAGCTCTACTGCAATTAAGTCTCCGATACGAAGTGATACCAGTTCAGAAACTTCTGCAATGGCATTTTCTACCATTCCCCGACTGCCCTCAAATGTGCTGAAAATGATACTTCCGTTCTTTCTCAGTACAAATTCATTTTCGTCATTGTCGAGTACTATCGGATTATAGAGGGGAAATGGAAGTATTGAACTATGGTCTAGGCAGGAGGACAGATGATTGCCATCAAGTTCCCCATAGAGGAGGACTCCGAAGTTGAAACCATCGTAGTAGCGTTCAGCAAATTTGTACCCCACGCATTTGCCGGCTTTGCTCACGCGTGCAAATAGCACGGGAGTGTATTTATATGCATTTACGGCCGAGATTGCATAGATGTCCTTGTTCTCACGTTCCCACGTCGTGTCTGGTCTGCAGGTGCAGATGCCTTCCAATGGTTTGACTATGATATTCATGTCACAAATAAAAAATACAAATGGCTCCTAAAATAAATTTCCGGTTCCGAACCTTTTCTGAAGTGCGGCCGCAGCCAACGCGGTCTCGCTTTCGCTGAGCGGCTTTTTGCAGGCTTCTCGTTTTTCCTCTTCGAATTGCTCCTTCAGTCTTGCGAACTGGTGTTTTGTGTCCAACATGAAGTCACCGCGGTCAATCCAACTGAAATAAGAAGGATCGTTTTCGTAGACCCACTTTGCAGATTTCCCCTTATATTTCCCGAAGTTTACTTCCGGTATTCCCTTGTCGTTTAAGATGATTCTGCCGGCAAAGTCTACATATTTCGTCTTCACGAATCCCGCCAATGCGTTCAGGTCATTCTTTAACACAGGGAAACCTTTATCCGGATCAATTGTCGAGTACTTGTCCAACTGAGCCTCGACTACCTCGACAGTAGCGAGTACATCGGCCTCCGCCGCGTGTGCATTGTCAAAGTCACATCCACAGTAGAACCTGTGGGCAGCCTTGAGATTACGCGGCTCGTATGCGAAATAAATCAACTGCGCGTCAATCATCTTCTTTTTGTGGAGGTCCAGATCAAAGGACTTGTGCCTGTAGCAGCGTGTCCTCTCTATTTCCTCGGCAAGCATCGGCAGATCAAACTTTTGCGAGTTATATCCGCCCAACTCCGCATCCTCCAGCCATTCCACAACCTCGTCAACTATTTCCCAAAATTTAGGCTCGTCCCGGAGTTCTTCATCGGTGATGCCGTGCACGGCCATTGCGCTCGGATCAATCGGCTTCTGGCAATTGTTTGCATAGTCCCACGGGCAGACCCGCCATGTCTTTATTCTCCTTTCCCCATCAGGAAAGACTTTGACGAAACAGAGCTCAATTATCGAGTCTGTTGGTATATTAAGTCCGGTGCTCTCAATGTCAAAGAAAACAACCGGCTTCTCCAGATTCAGTTTCATACAATCAAATTATCGAAGTCCAACGCCTTGGATGGCCGTTTTATATAACTTAATTCCTTTGGTACCTGATTTCATAAAATGGTTAGATGCAAGGCGGACGAGAAATTTAAACCGGAGCAACCTTGCGGTTGTGGGGATTTAAATTATCGAAGTCCAACGCTGCAGATGACCGTTTTATGGAATCAAGAGATCATGATTGGCATGATGATGCCGCATAGCTTTTCGCGTTCCGGCTCATTCTCGCCCGGCTGTATAAGAGCTGCCCGCTTGTCATCGAGGAATCTCATCTCAATTTCTCCGCAACTGAAGTTTGAGAGAATCTCGATCATGAAAGGAGACTTGAACCCGATGGTGAGCGGTGCCCCCTCGTAGTCGCAGGCAATCTTCTCATGGGCGGCAATCGAGAATCCGAGATCTTGGGCGGAAACCTCGATGTATCCTTCAGAAAGATCGAATCTGACATGGTTCGATGCTTTGTTCGCACATACGGACACGCGCCTTATAGTGTTGAGAAATTGTACCCTGTCGATCTTGAGTACGTTTGAGTTGTTTTTCGGGATGACCTCGCGGTATTTTGGATATTTTCCAACGATAAGCCGGCAGATTACGATTGTTTGCCCGAATTTGAACTCGGCATTTTTCGCATCGAAAGAAATTTCCACATCATCAACGTCTTTGCCTATGATTGTCTTGAGAATGGCTGCCGGCTTCTTGTGGAGTATGAACGATGACTTTTCAGATGCCTTGACATCCCTTGTCGTGTAGCAGATAAGCTTGTGCGCATCGGAGGCAACGAGTGTCGTGGAGTCGGTGTCTATGTCAAAGAAGATTCCGTTCATGGCAGGGCGGATTTCATCATCGGCAGTTGCGTAAATCGTGCTTGTGATGCCTTCTACCAGCGACTGTGCAGGGAAAGTCAGTTTTACTGCCATCTCGTCGGTGCCCGTAATCTGCGGATAGTCGTCTGCCGGCCGATATGGGAGAGTCGAAGCTCCGCTTGTCCAACTGCATTCGAAAGAACCGTCACCGGTTGTCCTTACCGTCAACGGCTGGTCAGGAAGTTCCTTGAGCAGATCCATAAGGTGCTTTGCCGGCACCGTCATTTGTCCTGGCTCCACGATGCTTTCTGGTTCAACGTCCGTCCTTAGAGTGAGTTCGGAGTCGGATGCCGTGATGCGCAGTCTTTGGGTGTCGAGTTCAAAAAGGAAATCTTCGAGGATAGGAAGAGCGGATTTCGCTGGGATTGCCTTTGAAACGGCCATGACGGCCTTCTGGAGGTCAGAACTTGATATGATGAAATTCATGTCGTTAGTTAAAATTATTAATTTCAAAAAATTGCCGGCATGTGCCCAACTGAGTTCCGAGAAATTCTCGCATAGGCACATATAACCCACAAATGTAACCAAAAATCCTCATAAAACTTCGTCTTTCTCGATAAAATGAACAAAAAAATACCTGATAAAGTTCCGCTTCGTATGATTATTGCATATGACGCGAGCACCCATGGGGATTCGGCCGAGGAATCACCATGGCTTGCATATGGTAAATTAATTCATTCATATATGAAAAAAGGTATATTGTATGCCGTGGTTTCTGCGTTATGCGGGGCACTTGCGGCTTTTGTCGTTGTCAAATGTAGCGAAAATTCAGATGAGACGGCTTCGCAGCCTACAGTTGTGGAATCCGATGTGAAGTTCAGGACTGTCGATTTGTCCAATGACAGTTGGCCGGACTTCACGTTTGCTGCTGAGACTTGCGTTGATGCTGTCGTGTATGTCAAAGTGACAGCTACGCAGCAGGTGGTCAGCAGTGCAGGTCCTCTCTTTCGTTTCTTCTTCGGTTATGAAGGCATTCCACACTCCCGTGAGGTTCAGGGCAGCGGCTCAGGAGTCATCATCCGCGAGGACGGGTACATTGTGACAAACAATCACGTTATTGCAGGTGCCAACTCTATAGAGGTGACACTCAATAATAACCACACCTATCCTGCCGTCCTTGTGGGCACCGACCCAGCCACAGACGTTGCGCTTATCAAGATTGAGGAGCGGGGACTTCCGGTCATTCCGCTTGCGGATTCCGACAAACTTCGTCTAGGAGAATGGGTGATTGCAATAGGAAGCCCTTATGACCTGCGTTCGACCATCACGGCTGGAATTGTCAGCGCCAAGGGACGTACGATGCCTAACTATTCGGGAGAGTTCAAGATCGAGTCTTTCATCCAGACAGATGCGGCAGTGAATCCAGGGAACAGTGGTGGCGCACTTGTCAACAAAGAGGGCAAACTTGTAGGTGTCAATACTGCAATTATTTCACAGACAGGATCATACGCAGGATATTCGTTTGCGGTTCCGTCAAACATCGTGAAAAGAATAACCGAAGATCTTATGAGTTATGGTATGGTTCATCGCGCTATGCTAGGAATCTCAATGACACCATTGAATGAAGAAATCGCCGGGAAGTTGAAACTTTCTTCAGTAAACGGAGTATATATAACAGATGTAGTGAAAGGCAGTGCCGCTGACGTTGCCGGTCTGAGACCGGGTGACGTACTCGTAGAGGTTGGAAATGTTAAAATTTCCGGTTCGGCATCGGTACAGGAGGCTGTCAATAGTTTCCACCCGGGTGAGAAGACGGCCGTAAAGGTTATCCGTGATGGCTCCGAGATGTCTTTCGAAGTGGAGTTTAAATAATCGAAACAGATGAGACAACTTAAGATTACAAAGTCAATTACCAATCGTGAGTCGGCTTCGCTGGACAAGTATCTCCAGGAGATAGGTAAGGAAGATCTGATTACGGTCGAGGAGGAGGTTGAGCTTGCGCAGCGAATCAGAAAAGGCGACCAGGCCGCCCTTGAAAAACTCACCCGTGCGAACCTAAGGTTCGTTGTATCAGTTGCAAAGCAATATCAGAATCAGGGACTTAGCCTTCCGGATTTGATCAATGAGGGCAACCTCGGACTGATAAAGGCCGCTGAGAAGTTTGATGAGACGCGAGGATTCAAATTCATTTCTTATGCTGTTTGGTGGATTCGTCAGTCGATTCTTCAGGCTCTTGCCGAACAGTCTAGAATCGTGAGGCTTCCGCTCAATCAGGTGGGTTCTCTTAACAAGATAAATAAGGCTCTGCAGAAGTTCGAGCAGGAGAACGAGCGACAGCCGTCAAACGAGGAACTTGCCGAGATGATAGACGTGCCTAAGGATAAGATTGCTGACACGATGCGCGTGTCCGGGCGTCATGTTTCCGTCGATGCTCCGTTTGTGGAGGGGGAGGACAATAGCCTCCTGGACGTTCTCATCAATCCTGACTCTCCGAATGCGGATAGGGGGCTTGTGAACGAGTCTCTGAACAAGGAAATTGAAAGGGCCCTCTCCACACTTGCCCCTCGTGAGCGTGAGATCATCAAGTCTTTCTTTGGTATCGGCTGTCAGGAAATGACCCTTGAGGAGATTGGCGAGCGCTTCGGTCTCACCCGTGAGCGCGTGCGACAGATTAAGGAAAAGGCCATCAGAAAGCTCAAAAACAATTCCAGAAGCAAGCTTCTGAAAGGTTATCTGGGATAGTGTCCCCAATGTTTTTTCTCACTTCGTCCATCGGCAGGTAGAGATGTAGGCCGAATGGGTGGAGTGAGTTCATTTTGTGAATTATAAAAGTGATAGAATGATTTTGACACCGGAAAAACTTATAGCCGGCAGCGCGGCTGAAGCGGTCAGGCGGTTGTGGGGTGCGGAGGTTGATGCCTCGCTCCTTCAGGTACAGATTACAAGGAAAGAGTTTGAGGGGGATTACACGCTTGTTGTTTTCCCGCTTCTCAAGATCTCTCGCCTCTCTCCTGAGGCGACTGGTAATGCCATAGGGCAATGGATGCTTGAGAACGTTCCGGAGACAGGCGGGTACAACACCGTCAAGGGCTTTTTGAATGTTTCTTTGTCTAATGTCTATTGGAATCATGTTTTCTCGGAGATTTTCAGGGCTGATGATTTTGGACAACTTCCTGCAACAGGAAAGACTGTGATGGTGGAGTTCTCCTCTCCGAATACGAACAAGCCGCTGCATTTGGGACATGTTCGCAATAATCTTCTCGGATGGTCAGTTTCGAGACTGCTTGAGGCGAATGGGCACAGGGTCATAAAAGTGAACCTCGTCAATGATAGGGGAATTCACATTTGCAAGTCCATGCTCGCATGGCTGAAGACAGCGAATGGAGCGACTCCTGAGACGTCCGGTAAGAAGGGGGACCATCTCGTTGGAGACTGCTATGTCGCCTTCAATGACATTTATAAGAAAGAGGTTGAGGAACTCATGGCCGGAGGTCTGTCCAAAGAGGAAGCAGAAAAGCGTGCCCCGAGCCTGAAAGAGGCGCAGGAAATGCTTTTGAAGTGGGAACAGGGCGATCCAGAGGTGCGTGCTTTGTGGGAGAAAATGAATTCGTGGGTATACCGTGGATTCGACAAGACTTATTCCGATCTTGGAATCTCTTTTGACAGAATCTATTATGAGTCCCAGACCTACCTTCTCGGCAAGGCTCTTGTGCAGAAAGGACTTGACATGGGAGTGTTTGAACGGCACGACGATGGTTCCGTATGGTGCGATCTCACTGCCGACGGACTTGACAAGAAACTCCTTCTTCGCAGTGACGGCACTTCAGTGTACATGACTCAAGATTTAGGCACGGCCGAGCGGCGCTTCGAGGAATATAACCTCGATGAATTGATTTATGTTGTGGGAAACGAGCAGAACTATCATTTCCAAGTTCTTAAGCTTATTCTCAAGAAGCTTGGCTTCGATTGGTCAGACAGCATCTACCATTTGTCTTACGGAATGGTGGAACTTCCTGACGGCAAGATGAAGTCTCGCGAGGGAACGGTTGTAGATGCCGATGACCTTTTGAAGAAGATGTACAACACCGCCAAAGAGACGTCTCTTGAACTTGGCAAACTTGACGACATGTCCGAAAAGGAACAGGATGAACTCTTCAGAATGCTGTCGTTGGGTGCCCTCAAGTATTTCATAATTAAGGTGGATCCGCGTAAGACCATGCTTTTTGATCCGAAGGAGAGTATCGATTTCAACGGAAATACGGGACCATTCATCCAGTATACTCATGCCAGAATCAAGTCCATTCTGCGGAAGGCGGCCGCACAGGGCATAGCTTGGGAAACGGCTTTGGGTGATGTGCCGCTTAATCCGAAAGAGATACGCATCATAACGATTCTCAATAATTTCCCGAACAAGATCGCAGAGGCGGGTGAGGCTCATTCGCCGGCGCTCATCGCCAACTACGCTTACGAACTTGCCAAGGATTTCAACCAGTATTACCATGATACGCCGATTCTTCGTGAGGAGAATCGGGACATACTCGTTTTCCGTCTCTGTCTGATCGAGTCAATTGCGCGTATCCTGACTAAGGCGATGGATATCCTCGGTATCAAGTTGCCGGACAGAATGTAGCTTTTCGTTTGAATCTGTCTTATATGGACATAATCTTGGGAATAGAATCATCGTGCGACGACACATCGGCGGCCGTCATAAGGGACGGCTACCTTCTGTCGAACGTAATCGCGAGCCAGGACGTTCACAAGGCCTACGGCGGTGTGATACCGGAACTTGCATCACGCGCGCACCAGCAAAACATAGTTCCTGTTGTGAGCCAGGCCATAGACCGGGCCGGCATCAGGAAGGAAGACATCACTGCAATCGCGTTCACGCGCGGTCCGGGACTTCTGGGCTCGCTGCTTGTCGGCACATCGTTCGCAAAGGCGCTTTCCATCGCGCTCGGATGCCCGCTCATTGAGGTCAACCACCTCCAGGGACACATACTTGCAAACTTCATAAAACAGTACGACAAGGAAAACCGCGCGCCTCAGTTTCCCTATCTCTGTCTCTTGGTTTCCGGCGGCAACTCTCAGATTGTCAGGGTGGACAGCCCGCTGAAATACGAGATTCTCGGACAGACCATCGACGATGCGGTGGGCGAGGCCTTCGACAAATGCTCCAAGATGATGGGGCTCGGCTACCCTGGCGGCCCGATTGTGGACAGGCTGGCTAAAGAGGGTGATGAAAATCGTTTCCATTTCGCGAAACCTCATGTCCCGGGGCTGGACTACAGTTTCAGCGGCATCAAGACCTCATTGCTTTACTTCGTTCGAGACGAGATGGCAAAGAATCCGAATTTCATGGAGGAGAACAAGGCTGACATCTGCGCCTCGTTCCAGAAAGCATTGATTGACATTCTGATGGACAAGCTGATCAAGGCCGCAAAACAGACCGGCATACGCGAGGTGACAATCGGCGGCGGTGTATCTGCGAACAGCGGACTCAGAAACCGTATCACGCTCGAAGGACAGAAACGCGGGTGGAATGTCTATCTGCCTGAATTTAAATTCACTACGGATAATGCCGCGATGATTGCCATTGCCGGTTACTATCACTATCTCAACGGGGAACGCACCTCCTTGGATGTCGCGCCTGTCTCCCGTCTGGCCGAATTTTGAAAAAATCCAATAAAAGCGATCTGCTGCGTTTATGCTGCGATAATTTGAATCCTCACAACCATGAGGTTGCCGCGGTTCAAATTTCTTGCACGCCTTGCATCTTATCTTTTTATTGAAATTTTATAATATATAATTACAATGAAGGAGATTGAACTGACCTGCAAGGTCGGAAAGGAAATATCTGAGGATGAACTCAGGGCAGCTGCCGCGAAGGCTCTCGGCGTGGGGCTGAAGGCCGTGGGGGAGTGCCGGCTCGTGCGGCGTTCGGTCGATGCGAGAGGTGACGTGATTTACCGCCTACGCTATCAGGTCTGTACGGCTGCAGAACATCTTGAAGGCTATGCGATTCCCGAATATCATGATGTCCACGATGCTGTCCCCGTGATTGTTGCCGGTGCCGGCCCGGCCGGAATGTTCGCAGCACTGCACCTTCTGATGCGCGGACTCAAGCCGGTAATCATTGAGAGAGGTAAGGATGTGCATGCTAGGAAATTTGATGTCGCGAAACTCTCCGACAAAGGTATGTTGAACCCGGACTCGAATTACTGTTTCGGAGAGGGAGGTGCAGGCACTTTTTCCGATGGCAAACTTTTCACCCGCTCCTCCAAGCGCGGCGACATCCGGGAGGTTCTGCACCAGTTTGTCCGCTTCGGCGCGTCGGAATCAATTCTCACCGATGCCCATCCTCACATAGGCAGCGACCGTCTTCCGATTGTAGTCGAAAACATACGCAAATGCATAGTGGAGCATGGCGGGGAATATCATTTCGATTCCCGTATAACAGACATATCTCCTCGGCCTGACGGCGGTTACGATGTCGTCACACTCGGCACCGAAGGGCCTTCGATGATATATTCCGCAAGACATATAATCCTCGCTACAGGACATTCCGCGAGAGACATTTACGAACTTTTCAACGCCAAGGGCTGGGCACTGGAGGCCAAGGGCTTCGCGCTCGGAGTGCGGGTCGAGCATCCGCAGTCGCTGATAAACAAGATTCAGTACCATGGCAAATATCAGCCGTTCATGCCGACAGCGGAGTACTCATTCGTGACTCAGATTGAGGGTAGGGGAGTGTTCTCTTTCTGTATGTGTCCGGGTGGCATCCTTGTCCCATCCCCGACTGAAGGCGGTGAGACTGTCCTGAACGGCATGTCCAACTCCGCGAGAAACTCAAAATGGGCAAATGCCGGAGTCGTGGTCAGCATCGAACCGGGCGACATTCCGGAATATCCGGCTTCAGATCCGCTTTCTCTCATGAAGTTTCAGCGCGATGTCGAGCGCTCGGTCTATGAATGGGTGCAGAGGGCACGGCAGAACGGCCTTGGGGGCGGTTCTGCGGGCAGTTTCAAGATTGGCCAAGGTGGTTTCAGGGCCGGACAGGCAGGGGGCTCTGCCACCCTTAACCCTTTTGCCGCTCCCGGCCAGCGCATGATGGACTTCTGCCGGGGCATACTTTCGACAAGTCTCCCCGCAAGTTCGTATCATCCGGGCGTCATCTCAGCCCCTCTTCACGAACTGCTCCCCGAGCATGTCCGCCTGCGTCTGAAATATGCCTTCCCGCAGATCGGGAACAAGATGCGCGGCTACTACACCAACGATGCGCTCCTTCTCGGCGTCGAGTCGCGCACGTCCAGCCCGGTCCGTATCCCGCGTGACCCGGAGACCCTGCAGCATCCCGGTCATCCCGGTCTCTATCCCTGCGGCGAGGGAGCCGGCTATTCAGGGGGCATTGTCTCCTCGGCCCTCGATGGTATCAATTGCGCAGAAAGGCTAGCGAACGAGCGGTAACCATGCCGACAATTATTTTTTCACGTTTCTAATTCA
>DJSA01000092.1 GCA_002438905.1 Bacteroidales bacterium UBA6346 | reverse complement strand
CGCTCTTTTTTAGCAATTGCCAGGGGGAGAACGGCGAGGCCTGCGCAATCTTCGCCGGCCCATACACCGTCACGCACCACAAATCCACGCTGCTGATTGCCGGAATGTTCTCTTTCATGAATGCCGGCTCCGGCTCGAACCAGAGCAATCACATGTACAAGCTCGGGCCAATCCATCAGGGAATCATGGAGCGTGGTGCCAAGACGACTTCGGACTCCTACATCTTGTGGCCGGCAAAGGTTGGAGCGTTCTCTCTCGTGATGGGACGCCACGTCAGCCATCAGGATACCTCTAACCTGCCGTTCTCCTACCTCATTGAGAATCAAGGTACTTCATACATAATGCCCGGGGCAAACCTCAAGTCCGTAGGCACCATCCGCGACGCGAAGAAATGGCCTCAGAGAGACGGGCGCAAGGATCCGGACAAGCTCGATATGATAAACTACAACCTTCTGAGTCCATACACTGTGAACAAGATGCTCAACGCGATTCACGTCTTGCAGGAACTTCAGCGCACGGCCGGCGAAAATTCATCCGTCTACTCCTATCAGAGCGGAGTAATCAAGCGCAGCTCGTTGCAGAAAGGGCTGAAATACTATGGTCTCGCCATTGACAAGTTCCTCGGCAACTCGTTCATAACTAAGCTGATGAACGCATCGTTCGGCAATCTGAACGAACTCCACAAGGCTTTGGAACCGGAGTCCTCCACGGGGCTTGTGCACTGGGTGGATCTGTCGGGTCTGATTGCCCCGCGATCTGCCGTCGAGAGGCTTATGGACAGGATTCAGAACGGGGAAATGGAGACGGTGGACGACATAACGGCCGGATTTTCCGAGATTCACGGGAAATACTACGACTACGAGTGGACCTGGGCCTACAGGATTATCCGTGAATATTATGGAGTCGACCTTTCGGCCGCTTCTGCAGAGGACATGCTTGGGCTCGTTGAGCGCTGGAAAACTTCCGTTGTGGCTCTTGACAACATGGTCTATGAGGATGCACGCAAGGAATTCGGCCTTTCGGCGATGACGAGTTTCGGGGCGGATGGTGGGGAGGAACGCCGGCTTCAGGATTTCGAGCAGGTGCGGGGCTCAAGCTTCGAGTCAAACTCTTTCGTGAAGTCGATTCTGGCGCACATTGAGACGAAGTCGCGGCTCGGCGATGACGCCGCAGTGAAAATCAGGAAGGTAGTTGTCCACTGAAAGATGTGTCCGTGATGAATGGGGACGGAAAATATATGCTTGTTGCTGACAGCGGGGCGACGAAGTGCAGCTGGGCTCTTGTCAGAACGGGTACCTCTGCATCATCACAGGATGTTGCCCTGCGTTTTGAGACGGCAGGTCTGAACGTCGCAGTCGAAACTGTCGAGGCTATAAGACAGGCTGCCATTGAGTGCTCAGTGAAGTTCAGACTTGTTGCCGGGGCGTCTGCTGCATTTTCCGAGAGTTGTGTGGACGGAATGTTTTCGAAAAAAAAGGAAATTGATGTTGGGCAGATTGCCGCTATATGGATATATGCTGCCGGAGTCGCTTCTCCAGAATCCGCTGCGTTGGTGAAGTCCGCTTTCGAATGCGTTTTTCCCTCTGCCAATGTGCACATTGCGTCCGATATGCTCGGGGCAGCGCGGTCTGTGTGCGGTTCGGAACCTGGACTTGTCGGAATACTTGGCACCGGTTCAAACACCTGTCTTTACGATGGGAAAGAGATTGTACGACAGGGATTTGGAGGTGGCTATGTCCTTGGAGACGAGGGCTCCGGGGCATGGTTCGGAAAGCGGCTGCTGTCAGATTTTATACGAGACTTGCTTCCGGAGGAAATGGCAGAGGCGTTGCGCGGGGAATACTCGCTTGACTATCAGACCATCGTGGATAATGTCTATCGCTCCGAGGCTCCGAGCCGCTACTTGGCTTCCTTTTTCCCGTTCATCCTTAAATGGGCGAAGCCAGGAGGGACTTCAGAAGTGCATTCCGGCAGTGCGGGACCCGATGATGTCTCAGTTTCACATGGCGGGGATACAACTCAAAAGAAACCGAGTGGGCGGGAATATGCCGAGTCTCTTCTCCGGGCGGGCTTCGGGGCATTCCTTGACAGGTGCATAGCGGGGCGCTACGACTGGCACGCCAGTTCTCTGAACCTCTGTGGTTCTGTGGCGTGGCTCTGCCGTGACGTGATTGCCGAATGCGCCGCCGCACGCGGGATAACCATCGGCAATGTTGTGAAATCCCCGATGGACGGGCTTATTGCCTATCATTTGTCTATGGCCGGAAAAGCCGATTCATCCGCTCATTGAGGTAACTTATTCTTTTCATATTTCTTATTGCGATGAAAATAACTGAACAGCCATCAAATTACAGCCGCTTGGACACGATGTCCACGGAGGAGATTCTCGAAGGCATAAACAATGAGGACTATCGTGTCCCGGAAGCTGTTGGAGCAGCCATCCCAGAGATAGGAATGCTCGTGGACGGCATTGTGGAGCGGATGAGGCAGGGCGGCCGGCTGTTCTACATAGGCGCCGGCACCAGCGGCCGTCTCGGAGTCGTGGATGCCTCCGAAATTCCTCCCACTTTCGGAGCTCCGTTCGACCTTGTAATCGGCCTTATCGCTGGAGGTGACGGGGCAATCAGGAAAGCCGTAGAAGGTGCCGAGGACGACCCTGAGCAGGGCTGGAAGGACATAGAGGCTTATTCACCCACTCGTCAGGACACAGTCGTGGGCATCGCCGCCTCCGGAACCACACCTTATGTCATAGGTGCCGTGAAAACCGCACGTGCAAGAGGTCTTCTTACTGCGTGCATCACATGCAATCCGGACACGCCGCTTGCGGAGGCCTCCGAAATTCCGATTGTCGCCGTCGTGGGGCCGGAGTTCGTCACAGGCAGCACCCGAATGAAGGCCGGCACTGCCACAAAGCTGATTCTCAACATGATCTCCACTGCCGCGATGATACGTCTTGGTCACGTTCGCGGCAACCGCATGATAGACATGCAGCTCACCAACACCAAGCTCATCGACCGCGGCACTCGCATGATAATGGAGGAAACTGGCCTGAAGGACTACGACCGCGCCCGAGACCTTCTCCTCGAACGCGGCTCCGTACGCAATGCCATCGATTCTGTGGCAAGGGTCGCAAAATGATGCAAAGATGCGCGAAATTTCGTATCTTTGTCCCCGTTGCGGCCTAATGAGCCGTTGTGCTGACACATAGGTATTCAAAAACACTAAATTATCAAAAAGGAATGAAATTAAAGACATTCTTCTCTGCGCTCGCGCTGACTGCGGCGATTGCGCTACCGGAGGCCGCAAAGGCGGATTCTTCGATTCCGAGACCGGAATACCCGCGTCCTCAGTTTGAACGTGCCGACTGGGTCAACCTCAACGGCGAATGGACTTTCTCGATTGACAATGTCGCCTCAGGCTATGAGAAGGGATTCTCAAAATCGACCGGATTTGACGGAAAGATTCTCGTTCCGTTTTCCCCGGAGAGCAAGCTTTCTGGAGTCGGGCACACCGATTTCATTGCAGGCGTGTGGTACCACCGGAACATAACCGTGCCCGCTGAATGGGAAGGGAGAAATGTCCGTCTCAACTTTGGCGCCGTATATTATAAGTCAGAGGTTTATATTGACGGAAAACTTGTGGGACGTCATTTCGGCGGCACAAGTTCATTCTCGTTTGACATCACTCCGTTCGTGAAGGCCGGGCAGACCCACTCTCTCGTGGTTTACGCCACCAGCGACCTCCGCAGCGGAAACCAGCCTGCCGGAAAGCAGTCGCTTCAGCTCAGATCTATGACATGCAATTACACGAGGACGACCGGAATCTGGCAGACCGTGTGGATGGAACCGGTCAGCGAGGATGGTCTGGCGCAGGTGCAGGTGGACACCGACATCGACCAGGGGCAGATTGTCGTGAAACCGCTCTTCTTCCATGAAGGCAAATCTACGCTCAAGGTCACGGTCTTCGACCCGACCTCTCCAAAGAAGCCTGTGGCGCAGAAGACCGTCGTGGCGGCCAACAATTCCGTCGTTGTGCTTCCGATGAAAAAGTTCCGTACTTGGAGCCCCGAGGATCCGTTCCTCTACGACGTGAAATATCAGGTGGTTGATGCCGAGGGCAGGGTCATCGACGAGGTAAGTTCCTACATTGGAATGCGCAAGGTTCACCTTGAGGGCAACAAGATTTATCTCAACAATAGTCCGCGCTACCAGAGACTTGTCCTCGATCAGGGCTACTACCCTGACAGCCAGTGGACAGCTCCATCGGACGAGGCTCTGCGTCACGACATCGAACTCTCCATGAAAGCCGGATTCAACGGCGCAAGACTGCACCAGAAGGTCTTTGAGGAGCGCTTCCACTATTGGGCGGACAAGCTCGGCTACCTCACATGGGGCGAGAGCTCAAGCTGGGGAATGGACACCAACCTTCCGGAGACCGCGAGAAACTTCATCACCGAGTGGGGCGAAATCATAGTGCGTGACCGCAACCATCCTTCAATCATCGTCTGGACCCCGACCAATGAGGAGTGGAGGCCGGACAACATCCAGTTCCCGCGTTTCATGGAGGATGTCTATGCCCTCACCAAGCAGCTCGACCCTACGCGCCCTGTAAGTTCGGCGAGCGGCGGAGTACTGGTCCGCACCGACATCTGGACGGGGCACGGCTACGAGCAGAATCCGGAGAAATTCCGCAAGATTGTCTGGAATGACGGCAAACTCTTCACATACAGGAGCCGCTATTACGAGAGCACCGGCGGTCTCTACACCAAAAACTACGGATTCAACCGCGAGGCAATCGCCGGAACATACGACTATCCGGAGTATGACGGTAAGATGCCGTACGTCTTCGATGAGTACGGCGGCATCAAGTGGACGAACGAGGAGGACATGAAGGCTGCCGCAAACAATCAGGGCGTTTCATGGGGATACGGCAATTCTCCGCGCTCCCTTGAAGAATTCTACACCCGTCTCGAAGGTCTCACGGACGTGCTTCTATCCCTCTCGGACTACATCTGCGGCTACTGCTACACCCAGCTTACCGACGTCGAGCAGGAGCAGAATGGTCTCTATTACTACGACCGCAGCGAGAAATTCGACATGGAGCGCATCCATGCCGTGTTCTCAAAGGTTCCGGAAAACTACAAATAGAAATTTTTACTAAATTTGCGTGGTTTTGGCCATACGGTTTTGTTCCGGCCGGTCAAGACCACGCATTTTCCGTTGATGTGGGTTCGACGGATGACAGAAAAATATAAACAATTAATTACATATCATTATGTTAAAGGTAAATATGGGAGGCTGCAGCTCCTTTGTAAACGCTGCGGAAGTTAAGGAATATACGCAGAAGGCCGTCGAGGCTCTCAAGGTTCTTGAGGACGGCACCGGTGCAGGAAATGACTTCTTGGGGTGGAAGCACCTTCCGACTCAGACTCCGGAGGCGCTCATCGCCGACTGCGAGGCAATCCGTGACGACTGGAAGACAAAGGGCGTTGACCTTGTCATCGTAATCGGCATCGGCGGGTCATATCTTGGGGCAAAGTGCGCTCTTGAGGCTCTTTCACACTCTTTTGCAAAGCAGCTTGCGGACAAGGGCGGCGCACCGGAAATCGTCTTCGCCGGGAACAACCTCTCTGAGGAATACATCGCTGAACTTATGGATCTCGTCGCCGAGCGCAATGTGGCTGCGGTAGTCATCTCGAAGTCAGGTACAACCACCGAGCCTGCCGTGGCATTCCGCATCATCAAGCAGTATATCGAAGGGAAATATGGCACGGCTGAGGCCGCACAGCGCATCGTTGCTGTTACCGATGCCCACAGGGGAGCGCTCAAGTCGCTGTCAACTCAGGAGGGCTATAGGACATTCGTCATCGAGGACAATGTTGGAGGCCGCTTCTCTGTGCTCACTCCGGTGGGTCTTCTCCCGATTGTCCTTGCCGGATTCGACGTCCGCAAGATGCTTGAGGGAGCCGCTGCGATGGAAAAGGCCTGCGCGGTTCCTTCAGAGGAAAACCCTGCTCTCCAGTATGCCGCGATGAGGAATCTCCTTCACGCAAAGCACGGCAAGGCAGTCGAAATACTCGTTTCCTACAACCCTAAGCTCCAGTACCTCGGAGAATGGTGGAAGCAGCTCTACGGCGAATCCGAGGGCAAGGACGGCAAGGGCATATTCCCCGCATCCGTAAGCTTCACCACCGACCTTCATTCAATGGGGCAGTACATCCAGGATGGTGTGCGCATGCTCATGGAGACGGTCATCACCGTGGAGAAGGCGCAGCGCAGCGTTGTTATCGAGAGCGACCCTCAGAATCTTGACGGACTGAACTTCCTCGCGGGCAAGCATGTTGAGGAATGCAACGCCATGGCTGAACTCGGAACAAAGCTCGCGCACATCGACGGAGGAGTACCTCAGCTCAGCGTAAGCATCGAGAAGATTGACGAATACAACCTCGGTGAGGTATTCTATTTCTTCGAGAAGGCCTGCGGAATCTCTGCCTACATTCTCGGAGTGAATCCGTTCAACCAGCCGGGTGTGGAGGCTTACAAGAAGAATATGTTTGCGCTCCTGAATAAGCCGGGATATGAGGCTCAGGGCGAAGAACTGAGAAAGCGGATTTAATAAAAGGCGGATTGCGGCGTTACTCGTCTTGATAAAATCCTCACAACCATTAGGTTGCTGCGGTTTTATGTTCGCTAACGCGACCTTTTCTCGCCACGGCAGTCTCAAGTGAACTTGGACTGCACAGATGGCTTAACGAAAAGCTTCACCGAGTGCCTTGCACTCCATCCTTTTATTGAAATCCTTTGACTAAGACATTTGTTATAATTATGACAAAAAAACAACTATATCCGTTGAAGTTCATCCCCATCGCGTCTAAGCGCGTATGGGGAGGGAACTCGCTCATAAAGGTTCTCGGGAAGGACTTCGTTGAGGCCGATGAGGAGGGAAACGAAGTTCATCTGACGGAGAACGACCTCATAGGGGAGAGCTGGGAGCTTGCCGACATGGGTGAGCAGGACTCTATCGTGAGCAACGGCTGGCTTGCCGGGAACTCCATAGGTGACATAATGGAAACCTATCTTGACCGGATTACCGGAGATGCCGCCTACGCATGGTTCGGCCGCCAGTTTCCGCTGCTGATAAAGTTCCTCGACATACATCAGAAACTTTCCGTTCAGGTCCACCCGGACGACAAGGTCGCCGAACAGCGGTACGACTCGCTCGGCAAGGCCGAAATCTGGTACATCCTCGACGCGAAGCCTGAAGCCAAGGTCTATATGGGCTTTAAGCGGGAGACCTCCGCGCAGGAGTTCTACGACGCATGCAAGGCCGGCACCGCTCAGGAACTGTTGAACGTGATTCATCCGAAGAAGGGCGACGCGATATTCATAACTCCGGGGACGGTTCATGCCGCAGAAGGGGGGATACTCGTGGCTGAGATTCAGGAGTCATCGGACCTCACCTTCCGTCTCTATGACTGGGGACGCGAGAATAATCCGGCAACGGCCCGCAAGATGCATCTTGAGGAGGCAATTGACCTGATCAACTTCGGGCAGTACGACCCCTCGCTGTATCGGCCGGCAGCCTCACGTGATGAAACCCTTGTGAATAACCTGCTTGTGCAGTGTCCTCAGTTTACGGTTAATCGTCTGAACCTGAAAGACCCGCTGCGCATCAGTCCGGAGCAGTTCGGAAGTTACATTGTCTACATATGCACCGATGGCTCCGCTGCCATAAATGTCCCTAAGGCTCCTGTGGCCGATGACAGCAAGGCTGCGGCGGCGCTCGGAACGGACGCGATGGATATCTATGCCTTCCGCAAGGGCGAGACCATTCTTATTCCGGCGGATATGCCTGATTTCTATCTCGTTCCGACGTCACCGGAAACCGTTCTTCTTGAAGCTACAGATGGACTTCGCGAGGAAGTTGACGAGTATATAGATCCCGATGTTCCGGCCGAACTCCCTGAGGCGTAGTCCGGCGGCCTGAGAAACATAAAGAGAAATCTGTATGGAAGAGGTCAGAATCGACAAGTTTTTGTGGGCGATACGCGCCTACAAGACGCGCAGCGAGGCCACTGACGCATGCAACGGCGGCAAGATCCGCCTGAACGGCGCCGACATCAAGCCTTCCAAGGCCGTGCACCGAGGCGACACCATCGTTGTGCGCAAGGGTCCCGTGACCTACACCTATCATGTCATTGAACTCATCGACAAGCGGCAGGGAGCCAAGACAGTGCCGCAGTTCGTTGACAACCTCACTCCTCAGTCGGAACTTGACAAGCTCCATGCTCCTGTTGAGACCTTCTTCCTCAAACGTGACCGCGGCACCGGCCGTCCTACCAAAAAGGACCGCCGTCAGATGGATTCGCTGTGGGACGAGCTCGAATTTGACAACGAAGATTAAAAATTGTAAAAATTATGAATATCTGCGGGTCTGCTTGCATATTGTAAGCGGATCCTTTTCGTTTGCTTCGTGTTGTAAGAAAAATGTTCGTGTTGAGGGAAATTTTATTTTGCGACATAGTGCCTTTCATATTTTCGCTGGAAACTTTTAGGTATGTGGAGTGAAAGTTCCGATTTATTTTTCGTATCTTTGCCGTAAAGATACAAGACGTATAGTGTTTTAATTCCCCATTTTGTGGGGGCGCGTGGTTTTATATGAAGAAAATCTTAAGAATTGCAATCCTCCTCTTGGGGGGGGGCAACGGCATTAGCATGCTCAAGCGAGACGCTTGATCTGGATTCCGGGCTAGCAAAAGTTGAAGTAAAGTCGGCCGTGTGGTCCGCAGCGGAAAATCCGGGAAGTTACACGTTCTGGTTCTCCCCGACCGAGGGACTTGAGGACGTCAGGGCGATGACGCTTGCCGACGACTACATCAAGGTGGTCGTGAAGGAACTCGGGGAAAGCATCAGCCTCAGTTCCGAGGGCGCGCTCCTTTCTTATGGAAAATATAATGTTCAGGCTTCCACGCTGGCAGAATTTGCCTCCGCGGAACTTTCCGTCGTGCTCCCTTCCGAGAACACGGTGAAACTCTCCGTCCGCGTGGAAGGTGCCGACGGTGAGGGCTTTGCATCGGACTTTCACGGATTCTGCACCAAGTGTCCCGTCGAGCAGGAACCTGCGAGGACGCTCAAGCTTGACCAGCAGGTCTTCTTCCGCTACTACCGTGACATCAACGATGTTTCGGGACTCAGGGACTATTACATAGCCTTTTCAAACGCTCCGTATGAGGTCAGCGATGGAAGCATCGGACTCACGAGTGCCGGCTACCTTGTGGCGATAGAGCTTTGTGCCGTCCAGAGCGAGGCCTCGAAACTCAAGCTTCCCACGGGCACCTATTCCCTGACCGGCTATTACTCCGACCGCAGCTGGATTCTCGGCAACACAATCGTTGTCCACTACAATAGTTCGCAGTCCAATGACGCCACCTATTATCTCTGTGACAACGTCACCGTCTCCGAGCACAACGGGGTCTACACGATCCGCACGACATTCCAGGACAGCGACCTCGGTCTGACGTCAATTGAGTATGTCGGCAAGATTGAGGATGCCGAGGACTGGTCTGCTCTCTATGGTGACTGACATGGCGTGACGTTGGGGCAGCAAAATTGGCTGACTGCGATTTATGACGGTTACGCAAAATCCTAGCAGGAACGTATCAAATGTTTATATAAAATTGTTCGTTATGAAAAGCACGAAAAGATTCGCATTGCGGATGTCTGTGATGTCCGTACTTGCAGCGGCAGGTCTCTTTACGGCCTGCGACAAGAACACTCCGGAGCCGACTCCGGGAACGGGTGAAGAAACGGTTACGTGGCCGAAGGCTGCGGATGGCATTACCAATCAGTACCAGTATAACAATGCTAAACTTGTTGACATAAAAAATGTTGTGTATTCCTATTCTGAAGAGAACGGCACATATTGCTTCGCATTTTCCACGACTGAAGGCGAGGAGTCTGTCGAGGGTGTCCTGAAGAATGATGAAAAGGCGGCAATTCTTGTCGTTCCGACTGTGAACGGAGCCGTTGACACTACAAAGACTTTTGGATTTCAGCTCGGCGATGGCAAGGAACTGAGTGTCCTGTATAATAAACTTACCGGCAAGGAACACTCCGTTAAGGTTTCCGTGACTCTCAAGGACGAGACTCATGCCGCTGTCAGCATCGAGTACATCGGTGAGACGCCTGAGAGTCCGTATTTCTTCCTCAAATATGAGGGCGAAGCCATTAAGGAAGAACATCCTCTGAACAACGAAATGGAGCGTGAGGACGGCACGAGGACTGAAATCAAGTCTGTGTTCGAGATTTATCAGCATTCGGCATCCGGCTCACAGACTGAACTCCGTCTCTATGACAAAGTTGTGGAATCGTACACCGCCACCGATGCGAGTCCCGTTCTTGTCATTTCATACGGCGGGGATGTGAAGAGCGTTGATTTTGCAGCGATTAAGGACAGGTTTCTCGTCAAGGCGGGTGACAACTTCGTGTACTCATATAAGGAGGGAGAGTCTGCCACTCCGGCGACGGGTTCTTTTTCTGTCGGGGAAAATGAGGACGGCGGCCTGACCATTTCTCTTGATCTCACCGTTTCCGGAAAGACTGTGAAACTTGAATATAAGGGTGCGGTCAAGGCTCTCTATGCTTCAGACAATTCCCTGACAATCACCAATGGCGAGAAGACTGAAACTTATGGCGTGCATGCCCTTTTCCGCGAGGTTAAGGACGGAAAATGCCGGCTTGTGCTCGGGAGCAAAGAAGGCGCGACTACTCCGGCAGAATTGAAAGATGGCGAGTATGCTGTTTCCGTGACAATCCCTGCAGATAAGTTTGGAAGTGAGTTTGATCTTGTTAAGGCTACTGACTGCGTTGTGGAAGTCTATGACTATGTGAACTATACGACTTCTGTCTATGATGCGGAGCATCTTGGCGAGGGTGTTGTTGCTGTGTTTGCAGATCCAAACAAGGACGGGAAGAATCTTTTCCTCCATCTTGAGGAACTTAAGTTTGGTAGTGGGCTCTTCCTTGACGGTTCATACTACGGTGCCGTTACTGATGCCGAGATTCCAGACCTTACACCGGTGAAGCCATTCACTCCGACAATTACCATCACAAATGAGGATGGCACTAAGGTGCTCTTTCAGGAGACTATTACGCGGATGGAGGTTTGCCATTTCGACGAGATGAGAGACTTTGCCGGTCAATATGTTACAGGGTATGGTTTTTATTTCGTTAATGCAAAATCAGAAGAAGATGTGGACACTGACAAATATCCTAACACTCCGTTATTTATTCTTCCAGAAAGTGCCTTTGGTAAGAAGGATTTTGATCTGGTTGCCGCATGTGGAGCTACTGGCGATGCTTTAAATTGGTCAATAGCATTCAGCAATAGTAATCTCAGTGCGTCTGCAAACGGCTCGTACGCACAGGGCACTTATGGCTATTGTGCTATGTCCCGTTTTATTAACCGTTTGCCGGATTATGCAGTTGTCACAACAAAGAAAGACGGCAAGAATTGGGACTTCAAACTTGTTCTCAAAGACTACGGCTGTTTTACAATGTATGATGTGACAACGAAGTCTGGGACAAAGAACGTTCTCACCATCGAATGGCATGGCCCTGCAACGAAGTACTCCGGAACAAAGTACTCCAACACTCTCACCGACCAGGACTATTAGCAGATAGCGTGCACCGGCACGCGGCTGAAACTCAAACTATTCAGACGGCGCAGCGGCCACAGGCCCGCACGCCGTCTGCACTATGTCCGGACTGGACAGGGATGTCCCTTCCGGACCCAATGCGGGGGCTGAGAAGCCCGAAAGATAACATACAAAATAATATATGATACGTAAACTCATTGCAACACTGACCCTCGCCCTGACAGCCGTCACTGCAGCGTTCGCGCAGGACCACAAGGTCACGGGCAAGGTCACGGACTCGGTCGGAGAACCGGTAATCGGTGCCTCCGTGCTGATTGGAGGCACAAAGGATGGTACATTCACCGACGTTGACGGAAACTACAGCCTCACCGTCGCTCCAGATGCCGTGCTCACGGTCTCATCAATCGGTTTCCAGACACAGGAAGTTCCAGTTGGCGGCCGTTCTCTCATCAACATCACCATGAACGATGACTCCCAGTCTCTTGAGGGCACCATAGTCGTGGCTTTCGGTACGGCGAAGAAGGATGCCTACACGGGTTCTGCGGCCGTTGTGAAATCGGACGACATCGCCCGTTCGCAACAGTCCAATGCCGCACAGGCCCTTGTCGGAAAGGTTGCCGGTGTGCAGCTTACCAACACATCCGGACAGCCCGGCTCGTCACCTTCAATCCGAATCCGTGGATTCAGCTCGCTCAATGCCGGGAATGATCCTCTGTGGGTCGTGGACGGAATGCCGTATTCCGGCGACCTTGGCAACATCAACCCTGCCGACATCGAGTCCATGACCGTCCTCAAGGATGCCGCTTCCAACTCGCTTTATGGAGCCCGTGGCGCGAACGGTGTCGTGATAGTGACCACCAAGAATGCAAAGTCCAAGAATGCTGTCATTACCCTCGACGCGAAATGGGGCGTGAACTCCAGAGCCACGCAGGACTATGAGTACATAAAGGATCCGGCCCAGTTCTATGAACTCCAGTACAACGCCCTGCGCAATTACTACCTCGGCAGCGGTCTCACAGCCACCGAGGCACACGCGAAGGCAAACAGCGTTGTGGCAGGCTCCACCGCTGACGGCGGACTCGGCTACCAGGTGTTCGATGTGCCGGACGGGCAGGAATTTATCGGAATCAACGGCAAGGTGAACCCGGCAGCCACTCTCGGTCGCCGCCTTGTCTACAAGGGACAGGAATACTGGCTTCAGCCGGACGATTGGACCGCGGCCGCGTTCCGCAATTCCTTGCGGCAGGAATACAACGCCAGCGTGGCCGGCAGTACGGACAAGACCTCGATTCTCGCCTCATTCGGCTACCTGAACAACGAGGGCATCGCATACAACTCTGATATGGAGCGCTACACCGCCCGCGCCCGCTTCGACTACGATGCCACATCATGGCTCAAGATAGGAGTGAACGCTAATTACTCCCATTTCCGCTACAACTCCATCACGGACAGCGGCTCAAGCTCATCGTCCGGAAACGTTTTCGCGTATTCCTCCACGATGGGCCCGATATATCCGCTATATATCCGTGACGGACAGGGTAACATTCTTACCGATGCCAACGGAAACCTTCGCTACGACTACGGAAACGGAGACAATGTCGGGATGGAGCGTTCCCTCTTTCCTAACGGCAACGCGCTTTCGGATTCACGTCTGAACAAGTCGGAGTCCGAGGGCAACGCATTCAATGGAACGGGATATTTCGACATAAAGTTCCTCAAGGACTTCAAGTTCACGTTCAACGCCGGCGTCTCCCTCGACGAGACGCGCTCCACTTCGGTGCTGAATCCCTACTACGGGCAGTTCGCGAGCGAGAAGGGCATTGTCTCAAAGGGGCACAGCAGGCAGTTCGACCTGAATCTCCAGCAGATTCTCAACTATACGAAACTGATCGGCGAGCACAACGTCAACGTGATGCTCGGACACGAATACTATCAGTCCAAGTACTACAACCTTGCCGCGAGCAAGAGCAACATGCTTACCATGACCAATGACGAGCTTGCCGGAGCGATTGTCGACCGCCAGAGCGCGGACTCGTACCGTACCGACTATTACAACGAGGGTTTCTTCACCCGCGTGCAGTACGACTACGGCAACCGTTACTTTCTTTCCGGCTCTTTCCGCCGCGACGCCTCCTCCCGCTTCCACCCGAAGCACCGCTGGGGCAACTTCTGGTCACTCGGAGGGGCATGGGTGCTCAACCGGGAGAGCTTCATGGCATCAACCTACGACTGGCTCGACATACTCAAGCTCAAGGCGTCCATCGGCTCGCAGGGAAACGACAACATCGGAAACTTCCGCTATACCAATGTCTACTCAATCGAGAACGCCAACGGCAGCGTCTCCACGGTATTCAGCTCCAAGGGCGCGGAGAACATCACCTGGGAGACCAACACGAACATAAACGCCGGGCTTGAGTTCGGATTTCTCCGTGGACTCATTTCAGGAGGCTTTGAAGGATTTGTCCGCAACACAACTGACATGCTTCTTGCTTTCCCTGTGGCTCCGTCAATGGGCTACTCGTCCTATTACGCCAACGTCGGCGACATGCGCAACGCCGGAGTTGAGCTCGAACTCAATGTTGCTCCGGTACGCACGGAGAACGTGAACTGGAACATAAACCTGAATCTCACGCATCTGCGCAACAAAATCACGATGCTTCCGGAGGAGCGCAAGACCAAGAAGGCCGAGGGCTACGAGGGTTTTGTCAGCGGCTCCACCTTCTATGCGGAGGGGCTTCCGATGTACACCTTCTACATGAAGAAATATGCCGGAGTCAGCGATGAGGGACTTTCTATGTGGTATATGGACAAGACTGACGAGGCTGGGAACACGGTCCGCACCACCACGACTGAGTACACCTCCGCCACTGACTACATCTGCGGCAACCCGATTCCGGACCTCTATGGCGGATTCGGGACGGACATAAGTTTCTACGGATTCGACTTCAGCATCGCGTTCAACTATCAGATTGGTGGACTCGCCTACGACTCTGGATATGCCGAGTCGATGTACTCTCCGGCCAACAAGTCCACAGGAATGAACTGGCACAAGGACATACTCAAGGCATGGACTCCGGAGAACCATACCAATGTTCCTCGTCTCCAGTATGAGGACCAGAACCAGAACGCCTCTTCGGACCGTTTCCTTACGGACGCGAGCTATCTTAATCTTCAGAACATCAACTTCGGCTACACCATTCCGGCGAAGCTCACGCGGAAGATGAAGATTGAGAAGATACGCCTCTACCTCTCCTGCGAGAATGTCTGGTATTGGTCTCGTCGTCAGGGTTTCGATCCGCGCTTCTCTTACAGTGGCTCCACCTCACAGGCGACCTATTCTCCCGTTCGCACCGTTTCCGGCGGCCTTACGGTCCAGTTTTGAACAGGAAGACCCCGAAGATTTGATGAAAAATGAAGATGAAAATGAAAGGATACATATTGAAAATCACGCCGTTCGCGCTTGCTGCTGTCCTTTTGACCGGCTGCATCAAGGAGGCGACGCTCACTTCCGGTGCGCTTGAGAGCCAGACCACGCTTGAGACAAACATCGAAGGCATTCCGGCTGCTCTCGTGCAGGCCGGCTCCACCGGCTACAACAACCCGTGGGACTTTGCCCTTCCTGCAATCCACCTCGCCACCGAGTCGATGACCGGAGACCTCGTGATTGCCGGTAACGCCGGCTACGACTGGTTCTCGCAGTGGGGCAGCAATGTCGCTCTCGGCTCTGAATACGCCGTGGGTGCACTCACGTGGAACAACTACTACAAATGGATTATGTCCGCGAACAATGTCATCGGAATCATATCCGGAACGGAGATTTCCGACCTCGACGCCACGCAGCGCAAGTACCTCGGCTTCGCGTACACATATAGGGCGATGTTCTACTTCGATCTCGTCCGTCTCTATGAGTTCAAGAAAAACAACTACACGCAGGGCGACAAGGTCCTCGGACTCGGTGTCCCTGTCGTGCTTCCCGAGACCACCGAGGCTCAGGCGAAGAACAACCCTCGCGCCAAGGTCAGCGACATCTATGACGAGGTCATATTTCCGGATCTTGACAAGGCTGAAGAACTTCTTGCCGCCGTTTCGACAACGGACAAGTATTCGATAAGTCTTGCCGTGGTCTACGGGCTCAAGGCGCGCGCGTTCCTTGAAAGGGCGACATCCATTGAGGAAGACGGAGGCGATGGTACTGACGAACTCTATGCAAAGGCAGCCGAATATGCCCGCAAGGCAATCACGGCCAGCGGATGCACTCCGCTCACTCAGGAGCAGTGGGAAGATCCGAAGACAGGATTCAACAGCGCGACGTCGAACAATGCCTGGATTTGGGGACTCGCACTCCCGTCAGAGAGCGTTGCGAACCTGCTCTGCTTCACGGCGCACATGAGCACGGAGAACTCCTGGAGCGCCTATGGCTACGATGTGTGCCGCTCGATTAACCGCAACCTCTACAACAGCATCAGCGACTATGACTTCCGCAAGCACTCGTGGCTCAACCCGGATCGCAGCGTCTACGACTACAAGAGCTGCCGCGAGGACGGAAAGACCTATTTCAGGGAGAAGCTTAAGGACTATGCGAACATCAAGTTCCGTCCAGCGCAGGGCAACTACAAGGAATACAAGGTGGGCGGAGCCGCCGACCACTGCCTGATGCGTGTGGAGGAAATGTACTTCATCGAGGCCGAGGCGAAGGCTCATGCCGAACTCGGGGAGGGAATACGTCTGCTCAACGAATATATGAACAACTACAGGATGATCGGCGGAGTGAAGTACGACTGTACGCCAAAGGCTTCTTCGCTTTCCGCGTTCACGAACGAGCTGATACTACAGAAGAGAATAGAGTTCTGGGGCGAGGGCATCGTGATGTTCGACATGAAGCGTCTGAACATGTCTTCGAAGAGGGGATATGTCGGAACGAACGCGTCGGCTTCCTACCGCTTGAACTGCGACGGGCGTGCGCCTTACTGGAACTTTGTGATTTCGCGAGGCGAGGTGCAGAACAATCCTGCCGTGGACGGGTACAACAATCCTGACCCATCCGACAAGGTCGCTCTGTGGAATAATTGATAATGAAAGAGATATGAAAAGAATAGGACATATTTTACCGCTTGCGGCACTGCTCCTTGCTGGGGCAGTCGCCTGCACGCAGGAAAATCTCTATGAACAGGGTGCTGCGGATCTGGACGGAAGCTACGGAGTGTATTTTCCGACCCAGACATCTGCCACAGTTCTGGAGCTTGACCCGCTTGAGAAGAAGAACGTCACCTATCGCATAAGCCGCGAGAATGCCCTCGATGCCATCACTGTTCCTCTTAACGTGACCGCGAGCGAGGAGGGAATCTTCGCCGTGGAGCCTGTCGTGTTCGAGGCCGGCCAGAAGGACGCCACTTTCAGGGTAGACTTTGATGCTGCCGAGATAGGCAAGACCTACAGCTGCACGATAAGTATTGATGACCCACGTTATGTCAAACTCTACGGACCGAAGTCCACGAGTCTCACATTCTCCGTCGTGCGTGCCGCATGGAAGGCCCTCAAGACTCCGGACGGGAAGACTGCCAAGGGGAAATGGCGGGACGATATAGTGGGCAACGTGTTCACTCTCAATACTTCCACATTCAACAAGAACCCCGAACTCGATGTCACCATCTACGAACGGGAAGACCAGCCGGGTTACTACAGGATGAAGGTCTACGGCGGCAGCGCCTTCCTCAATGCCCTCGCCGGCGGCTCCGGAACGGTGAAGATTGACGAGAACAGGGACGTGTGGACGTATGTGGACGCGCGTGACCCGGAGAAAGTCTACCTCCCGCTCCAGTCCACCGGACTCTCGTTCAGCTCCGACTACGGGATGTGCTCTTTCGGCTCATACGTGCCCGAAAACTTCTCGCTTGACGCCACGGCGGCGCAGTAC
Organism: Bacteroidales bacterium UBA6346; assembly: GCA_002438905.1. Lineage (GTDB taxonomy): Bacteria > Bacteroidota > Bacteroidia > Bacteroidales > UBA932 > Cryptobacteroides. Next base: position 8,786 of record DJSA01000092.1, on the reverse strand, counting down.
GGAAAGCTGAAGGACGGAGTGATAACGTTTCCCGCATCAAGCATAATGTTCACGATGGAGAGTATCACCGGGTACTATCAGGTCAATGTCAATGGGGCGACACGTGTCGTGCTCCCGGGCTACACTGTCCCGGACTACACCATCTCCCTCAGCAAGACAGAGCCGGTCAACGGCCACGTGGACATCACCGCGCGGTTCACTTCTGACGTGGCCTCGCTCAAATACGCCATTTTCGAGGGTGTCCTCGATGACGGTGCTGCCAGCATGAAGGCTCAGGAGCTTGAAGCCGACCCTTCACTGTTCGAGGGCGCAGTCACAGAAAGCTCAAAGATGACCATCGAGCAGGGCAAGACCGGAAAATACACTTTCCTCGGCTGTGCCTACGACAAGGACGGAAATATGCGTGACTACGCCTACATCGTCTTCGGATATGTCGCCAAGGGAGACGCGCGCCCGGTGAACCTTACCATTGGGCTTGAAGCAACGAATGAATATGCCGGGCTCGGGATAACTCCTGACAATTCGGGCCGTTTCTATGCGTATGGCGATGAGGTCGAGTCCCTGACATATGGCCTTTACAAGAAATCGGCGATTACTGGCTACAGCCTCAGTTCCCTCCTCGACGAGAGCGGGACATCCTTCACCGAAGACCAGCTCAAGGACGTCAACTCCAAGTATTTTAGCAGGATGATAACAGGTCTTAACGGTGACACGACCTATCGTCTTGTGCTCCGTGCAAGCAACGGCTACACGACGAAGCTGTGGTACGTTGACTACAAGACCACCGGAACGTTCAACCCGGGACTTGAGACAGACTGGCGCTACCGCGACTTCCTTGACGAACAGCCTTCGAGCGAGGAACTCAAGTCGAAGGAGTGGAACTACTACGCGGTCAACCTCATGGACAGCAACCCTGTCCGTCGCTATATAGGAAAGGTAAGGTTCAGCGACAATCCGGACTATTTTGACTCCGAGCAGACAGCCCTTTCCATTACCGGTCTTACCGGCATCACCTACGACAGCGGCGGAGAGCTTTCCGCAATCTCGATTCTTGAGTCCCCTGCAACCAAAGGCTACAACGGGGCGTTCGTGCTCTATGTGGACGGCAGCAGCTATACAGGAACCAAGAACGGGGAGTCTCTCTTTACCGGTTATGTCGCGGACGAGAGCAACTCTGTCTACGCCGGCTACGGATTCTTCTTCGGTGCGGTCGCCGACGGCTACATCTATGGAGTCCCTTCTCCGGCAATGGCATCTCAGGGCATCACCTACCGCTATCTCTACACGGCATCGACAAGCACCGCCTACAGCATAATGACCCAGATGCTCCTCGTCGATCCGGATAAGGACATGGGCGGCATCTCCGACACGGACGATGAAGCGCTCTCCGCTGCAAAGTCCTCTATTCTCGGCCGGATTGACTATGCGGCGCCGAGAAATTATGTAGAGCTTCCGGAGTACACCGAGCCTGTTCGCGAGGCTCCGGTCAATCTCGCCCAGACACTCATCCCGGCTTCGGCGCCTGAGTTCGGTGTGGCCGAAGGTCTTGAAGTTGTCGAGACGGAGCCGACCGGCGGAGATGTCGCGTTCACGCTTGCCGGTGCACCGGAACTGCTTAATCTTTAAGAAAATGATGATTATGAGAAAAAAAGATATAACCATACTTTTTGCGGCCCTGCTTCTGGCCTCCTGCACGGCGGAGAATCTGTCTGTTGACGGAAGCGACAATTCCGCGACTTCGCTCCTGGGAAAGGTCTGCAACGCTCCGCAGGCAGACGGGGACAACGTGCTGATTGTCAAGTTCGATGAAGACGCTGTGGAGGCAGTGGAGAATCATGTGCTCACGCGCTCCGGAGATGCCCTATCGTCCGGCATCGCCTCGGTTGACGAGGTGCTTGCCTCGCTTGAACTCACCGGAATGGAAAGGGTGTTCCCCAAGGGGTGCGACAATGAGGCCGCGACACGTGTCGCCGGGCTTCACAGGTGGTATCTCCTGCACTTCGCTCCGACTCAGGATCTGACGGCTGCTGCCGAGAGTCTCGCCTCTGTTGCCGAGATAGACAAGATTCAGTACAGCGCAAAGCTTCAGAAGGCCTCTGACGGAAAGGTCTGGCCGTTCAAGAGCGGTGCTGCTCTCACCAAGTCGATGACAGCCTTCCCGTTCAACGACCCGAACGGCTTCTGGCAGTGGCACTACATCAACAATGCGGACCAGGCTATTGCAACTGAAGCGAGAGCCGGTGCGGATATAAATGTGGCCGATGCCTGGAAACTCACGGCCGGCGACCCGCGCGTGATTGTGGCCGTGCTGGACGAGGGCGTGAAATACAGCCATCCGGATCTTGCCGCGAACATGTGGACCAACCCGAAAGAGACTGACGGAGACGGTGTCGACAACGATGGCAACGGCTATGTGGACGACGTACACGGCTACAATTTCGTGGACGACGGCCCGATTACATGGGACAAGTCCTACACTTCAGGCGGAAAGGACTATTCCGACAGCGGGCACGGGACGCATGTGGCCGGAACCATAGCGGCAGTCAACAATAACGGCATCGGAGTCGGCGGAGTCGCGGGCGGAACCGGCAATGGTGACGGTGTACGTATAATGTCCTGCCAGATTTTCTCCGCAAGCGTTTCCGCAACGGACTACGCCACGAGCCGTGCCATCAAGTATGCCGCCGACAATGGTGCCTGCATACTTCAGTGCTCATACGGCTACACCGGTATGGACATCACTTCCGACGCGGCCTTCTACCAGAAGGCTCCGCTTCTCTGCGAGGCTCTCGACTACTTCCTGAACAAGAGCAACTGTGAGGCTCTCCAGGGCGGCATTGCAATCTATGCGGCCGGCAACGACGCGAAGAACCGCTCCAACTATCCCGGTGCCTATGGCGAGTGCATCTCCGTCACGGCAATCGGCCCCGATGCCCTCCCGGCCTACTACACATGTTACGGCTACGGCTGCAACATCGCGGCTCCGGGCGGCGAGACCGGCGGTTTCACCGGCGGCGAGCGTGCCGGAGTCCTTTCGACGGTCTGCTCCGAACTTCCGGACAGTGACGGCGAGGACTACGGCTACATGCAGGGCACCTCGATGGCCTGCCCTCATGTCTCCGGAGTTGCCGCTCTCGGACTTTCGTATGCCCTGAAGACCGGCAAGAAATTCACCCGCAGCGAGTTCACCTCGATGCTCCTCACGTCAGTGAACGACATCGAGTCCCGTTTCAGCGGCACGAAGACGACCCTTGCCACAATCAACCTCGAAGACTACATCGGCGGCCGGATGGGCACCGGACTTGTCGATGCAACCCGTCTGCTGATGCAGATTGAAGGCACGCCGTGTCTCGTGGTTCCGACCGGCAACCTTCAGCTCATTGCCCTCGACGCTCATTTCGGCGGCTCTGCAGAGAATCTCACCTACACAGACGTGAAGATGTTCGACAACGACATCAAGCGTCTCGGCATGCCGGAGGCTCCGAGCATGTACAACGGCAAGCTGATGATAAAGTGCACAAAACCGGGGAGCGCCCGAATTACAGTCAAGGCGATCGCCGGCGGGGATAGGATTAACAACGGCCTAATGATGGGCGGAATGGAAATCACCAAGGAGTTTTATATCATCGCTCGTGAGGGAACCGCATTAAACGGAGGATGGCTCTAATACACAAATGATTATGAAAATGAAAAAATATATCGCATTCATCATCGCGGCCGTTCTCGCGCTTCCGCTGATGTTCTCGTGCAAAAAGGACTCAAGGCCCGACATCGCTTCCGGGGTCACCGGGCAATGGCACCTAACCTCCTGGAACGGCAAGACTCCGAAAGGTTTCGACGTCTGGATGGAGCTCTCCGCGGACGGGACGTTCACTCTCTGGCAGCAGACCGCGACGGCGGCGTACTCCCGTCTTGACGGAACATTCACGTCTGAAGGCAACATACTCGATGGCATTTATACCGACGGGACAGAGTGGTCGTCAACATACAGCTACTCGCTTTCCGAGTCGGACACGAAGCTTGTTCTTGTCTCTCTCAACGACGAATCCGTGACAAGCATATACTCACGGGAGGAAATTCCCGAGTCTGTCAGGACTCCGCTGTTTTCGAAGGCTTCGGCAGGCGAGTCCGGCATATTCCTTTTTCTTTAATACAAAAAGACTATGAATCTGAAAAACAAGATATTATACACCCTCGCCTCTTCGGCATTGCTTCTTCTCGGAGGATGTGAGAAGGAGGGGACGGGCAGCGTTTCCGAATACGGGATTAGACTTGTCGCTGATAGTGAACTCTGCGAAGTGGCGATTCCGGAAAAAGCGAAGGCCGATGAGACCGTTTCCGTGACGGTGAAGGTGAAGAAGGAAAACCATCACGTCTCGGCTGTCACCGTGAACGGGGTCAAGAGCACCAAGGTCTCGGGAAATGAGGACGGGACAGAGGGTCTTTACAATTTCACCATGCCTGCAAAGGACGTTGTCGTGGCAGCGATTGTGGTTGAAAACCAGCCGGATGCCTATCCCATCAGCTACACTGCTGACCCGTCATACTTCAGCGTTGACGTGGCAGAACTCGGCCCTGCGGGAGAGAAGATAGAGGTGACGGTCACCATGACAGACATCACGAGAAAGATGGCTTCCGTGACATATAATGGCGAGGAATGTGAACTTGAATCCGTATCCGAGGCCGATTCGCGCTACATATTCTCGTTCACCATGCCTGAGGCGCCAGTCGTGCTCGGGTTTACGGTGGACAAGGACATGCACATAATCACGCCGGTCAGCGATTCCCATTCCTACATCACCATGTACAACTGCTGCAGTGACTGGGACGCCCCTGAAGATGAGCGCGTCTATGACGAGATTTACGGCCTTCTCGTCAAATTCATCTGGGGCGGCGAACTCGGCTACAAGGCCGCGCTCAAAGTAACTTCAGACAGCGGCGTGAACATCGATTATTACTGGACGGATCAGGATGCGGATTTCGGCGAGTGCTGGTATTTCGTTATGCCAGACGAGAACGTGACGATTTCGACAACATCGACTGAAATAACGGACTACATCGGCAAGCCTTTCACTGGGGACTATGTGGGCTATCGCATAAAGGCCGGCGGCAACCGTCTCTACACTCCTGCCGCTCCGGAACTTACGCTGAAGATGAACGGAAATACATCGTTCTTCTTCAAGACGACGGACGATATGGAGTATGACTTCGACGGGTGCTATTATTTTGACGAGGATGACAACAAGTTCTCATATCTTCCGGAATATGCTCTTGACAAGAACCGCAAAAAGGATTTCGGCCTCAGCGGAACATGGTTCGAGAACGGGGACGCGTTCCTCTACACCACTGATCTTCAGGTGCCTAAGCCGGAGCGTTCAAGATATTATTTCGCAAGCAAGAATCCGGACTTTACTTTCGCTGACGCTGCGGACGGAGATTATGGTTACGGCGGCTATGGCGAGCGTCACCTTGCGGAGATTACCCGCGGTGGCGAAAAGAGCTGGTATTTCTTCTCTCCGAGCGAGTATCTGGCTCTGCCGGTTCGTCTTGTCTTCGAGAGCGGCTCTTCGATAACGGAGGCATGTCGTGCCTTGATTTACGATGGAGACACGCCTATTTACCGCTATGAGTGCTATGCAAGCGGCTATCCGCGCTTCGTCTCCAAGGGCAAGGAAGCCGGAACATACACCTGCACAGGTGCTGCGGATCTCCTCCTTGACGGCTTCGGAAATGCATCGGGACTCGTATACGGAACCTACACGTACGACAGCGGTCTTGTGAAAGTGACGACCGGAGCAAATTCCTATGCATACGAAATTGACACGTCTTCAATGAAGTATGTGACAGTGACAGCTGATGAATGGACCGGTCCGCACGAGTTCAGCGTGTCTGCAACAGGCTACTATTCGAATGTTGCCTCACCGGCAGTTCTCACTGTCGATATTGATTCTTCTGAAAAGGGGAAGGCTAAAATCAAACTGAATATGAAGACAGATTGGGCTGATTACAAGGATGTGGTTTCGAGTCTTGTTTCTTATTCGTGGGATTCCACCGAAAGGAAGCTTGTCCTCTATGGCGTTATTGTCGGTACTGCAGATGGCAGAAGCCAAGAGAAGGTCAAAGTCACATTCAATGTCGCGGAGGACATGAAGTCATTGTCGTGGGATGAGGACTTCTACTTGAGAGCTGCATCTGGAGGGGACAACACTTACCTGAATATCAAAGGGCTTGTGCTTGAGTCAAAATGAATCATTCTGTAGTCTTTTGGGCGGCAGTCTTCACATCCTGAAGGCTGCCGTTTGCGTAATTCTCCGGCGGGCTAGATTTTTGCGGAGATTTTTTGTGTCGGGGATTTTGTTATTTCCGGCGCAATTATTATCTTTGCCGAGTATATTTTAATAATTAAAAATTAAGATTTACAAGAAGCACAATGTTAAACGATTAAAGATTTGAGATTATGATTAAGAAATTCAGATGCATGGTGTGCGGCTACATCTGCGAAGGTACTGAGCCGCCTGCAGAATGTCCTATTTGCCACGCAAAGGCAGATAAGTTTGAGGAAATTAAGGACGAGGACGGAGATTTGTCTTGGGCCTGCGAGCACAAGCTTGGAGTTGCAAAGGGCGTTGACCCTGAGATTCTTGAGGGACTGCGCGCACATTTCTCGGGCGAGTGCTCCGAGGTGGGGATGTATCTGGCTATGAGCCGTCAGGCCGATAGGGAAGGCTATCCCGAGATTGCAGATGCCTTCAAGAGATACGCCTTCGAGGAGGCAGAACATGCCTCGAAGTTCGCCGAACTTCTTGGGGAGTGCGTATGGGACACCAAGACCAATGTCCAGAAGAGGATGCTCGCCGAGCAGGGTGCATGCGCCGACAAGTTCCGCATCGCAATGCTTGCAAAGGCGCAGAATCTTGACGCTATCCACGACACTGTTCATGAGATGGCGAGGGACGAGGCCCGTCATGGTGCTGGATTCCAGGGTCTTTGGAAGAAGTATTTCCAAAAATAATCCTTTCTGAATAGAGATTTGCTGCTTTCACAAAAGGATTTTTCGCGGCAGATTGTTAACTTTGTCCTCCGTGGGCTTCGGCTCGCGGAGGATTTTTATATCTGGGAATTTGTATACCATATAAACAGAAAACATAACACCGCATCATGACAAAACCAAGGCATCAGATAATTACGGTAGGCAAGGATCTGGATTCCATATATCTGGGAATCAAAGAATTCTCTCCCAATGTCATACATCTTGTGGCGACAAGGGAAACGAAAGGAACATACAAGGACATGCTCCGTCTTATATCCCCGAAAATCAGGGTTCATGAATATCTCGTGGGTCCGTATGACGTGGAGGAGATTATGCGTGTGTGCGGAGAGATTCAGGAGGCTAACCCTGGGGTCGAGTTCATCTATAATCTCTCGGAGGGGACGAAGATTATGGCCATGGCGGCCGGAAAGGTGGCGATGGAGTTCGGTGAGCGAGGCATATACATAACTCAGGACGGATACTGGATCGACACTTTCGACTATAGGCGCAACCGTCTGACTCAGACCATAAGCAATTCAGAGTATATGAGACTCTATGGCAACAGCGTGCGTGAGTTTGAGGATGTGGGAAAGATGAAGCCGCTGGACGTGAACACGGCCTATTATGCCAAGAAGTTCATAGAGAGACACTTCGATGTCTACACGGAGGCGAAGAGGTGGTTCCGCGGGCTTCCGGAGCCCAAGCGTGGGAAGTTCTTTTCGGGGAAGCTTCATTGTGGCTATCACATTGAGACAGATGGTGGTACGTTGACAATCTATAAGGGAGCGGAAGTGCTGTTCGACTCGGCCTGCAGGAGGAGCTGCGAGATTATGTTTCTTGGCCGTTGGTGGGAAATAGTTGTTGCGGACGTTGTCTCACGCTGGGACCGGGAACGTGGAGGAGAGGCAGGTCGCGGCATCTGGAGGGACGTGATTTTCAATGATGTGGAGAAAAATTCCGTAAAGAATGAGGTGGATCTTCTCGTGAATGACAAGCAGCGGTTGCTACTGATCGAGTGCAAGTCCGGGGAGGTGTTTTCCTCTGACATTTTCAAGATTGACGGGGTGCGGGAGACTTACGGAGGCACGGATTCCAAGGCGATTCTTGTGAGTTATCTTCCGCTGAACAAGTCACTTGTGGAGAAATGTGAGGATTTGGGAATATATTGGTTCGCCCCGAAGGACATGGCTTCGAGGGTGGGGCATATCAGTCTTTTGCCCGAGTGGCTGGACGAGGTGGTTTCCCGGCACGAATTGTAGGGGCTGCGGCTTCATGCCGAGGGAGGGAATGCCCTCCGCTCATGAAAAAATCTCGTCGGGCTTCCCTTTACGGTTTTTATGAAGAATTTCGGTGCTATTCGTGTGTTTGAGAAACTGTCTTGCACAAGCGAGGATTATCTTTGCGGTGTTTGGAGAAAATGCCTTGATGATATAGAAAATGAAAAGACTTTAGTAAATATGACACCTTTCTTGAAACAGGTTGCGGAGTATTATTTCCGGAAGGAGGATTTCCCTCGGCTGACGTTCATATTCCCGAACCGGCGTTCGTCGGCGTTTTTCCGGAAGCATGTCTGCGGCTGCACTGCGGGTGCCGGAAAGGCGGTGTTGATGCCGGAGTGTCTGACAATCAATGATTTCTTCGCTTCGCTCACTCCTATGAGGTCTTGTGGGCGCATAACGCAGCTTGTACGGCTGTATGACTGCTACCGGACGCTTTATCCCGGGGCAGAGTCGCTGGACGAGTTCATCTGCTGGGG
>DJSA01000031.1 GCA_002438905.1 Bacteroidales bacterium UBA6346 | reverse complement strand
AGACTGAAAGCTAATGAGAAATGCTGCCGCAGCACAACGAGAATGATGACAATGACAGCATCACCGATGAGGAACGCTATCCGCAGTTTTCCGTAAAGCCCAGACGAAAGACTGCTCCCCGGCTTTATCTTCATTGCGAACATAGGTATTTCGCTGACGAGAAGGGCCGCAAGGACAATGGAAAGCAATGGGACCATAATCCTTACCCTATCCCAGTCTGAAAGCCACAATGCAAACGCACTGTCGGACTTCATCGCGAAGCAGACGATCGAAGCGAGAAAAATTGCGCAGGCAGGGGTTGCTAGCCCTATGAAATTCTCGCCCTGTCGTTCATCAACGTTGAACTTTGCCAAACGCAGTCCGGAAAACACGGCAACAATCACTGGAGAGCAGACCACCAGCCAATGTACAAACGGCGGGACATTGAACGCAAGGTCAAGCCCTGATGCAAATGAATGTTCAGCGAAGCATACTGTCATGATTGACGGCAGGACACCGAAACTCACAATGTCTGCCAAAGAATCCAACTCCTTCCCCATCGGAGAATACGCACTCAGGAGCCGTGCAGCAAGTCCGTCACAAAAATCGAACACAGAGGCTGCCAGCATGAGATAGAATGCTGATGCAACATCTCCCCTCAGGCAAGACAAAATCCCCAGCACACCACAGAGCAAATTCATTGATGTGATGGTATTGGGGATGTGTTTACGAATACCACTCATAACCAATTATCCTTCGCGGACAACTATTTTATGCCGAGTTTCTTTTTTATGGACTTAGGAAGGGCGTCCTTGTGGACCACGACATTGAGAGTCTTGTAACGCACATAGGCATCCGAAGCATACCAAATGCCCTTGTAGGTGCCCGCGTCTCCCCACGAGTTCTTGACCATGAAGAAACTGTTGCCATTCTGATCCTTTGCAAGACCATAGATCTGCATTCCATGATCATCGGTAGTCTGTTTGTTGTCGTATGCAACCTGACGCATTTCCTGGGTAATCTTTTTCTCCTCGGCTGCGGTCTCTTCTTCAGGCTTCTCGTCCGACTTGCCGAGCCAATGCTCCTGATCCGAGCCGGCTGTCGGCTTCACATCAACGTCTGGGACGGTCGCCGTTCCTGTACGGGAGAAACCTTTTTCGCTGACATCCGCGCCCCACGCAATCGTGAAACCCTTATCTATGGCATTGTACATCACCTCCATAAGTTCGTCAATAGGAAGGTTGTACGCACTGCCCCATCTCCAATTGTCGCAGACTTCTATGATGAAAGGCTTGTAGAATGGATGGTGGGTGAATGACGTGAGATTGACGTAGTCGTCGACATTGATTCCAAGATAGTCACGGTATGATTCCGGAGTGTAGGTCTTTCCGTCAACCATGAATTCCGTCGGAAGTTCACCGAGATATGCGCTGAGTATGCCATTGTAGGCGTTTTTCCATGCGGTAGTAAGGGTTTTGTTGGGATTCTCCGCGATTGCCTTGATGAATCCGGCGAGCGCGGCGTCCATTTCACCTTGTACCGGAAGCTCCGTACCATAGTTCATCCCCGTGTAGACGTCCTGCGGTACGATTCCGTAGTCGCGGATCACCTCGTATACGTCACCGAAGGAACTGCCGGCAGAAAAGCCGAGTTTTCCGTCCAGCCGTACATACTTCACTCCTCTGTCAAAGTAGGACCGATTCACGACGAACATCTCCGAAAGATCGGTTTCGACACCCTTCTGGCGCATAATCTCAGACTCCACGAAAGAAAGAGCCGAAAAGCACCAGCAAGTTCCAGAACGGTACTGATTCTTGATGCTTGTTATCGGATTTTCCTTAACCGTGGTGAAGACATACTCACCGTCTTTAGGCTTGTCCTGTGCCTGTGCAAAAGACGCCAATCCCAACGCAAACGCAGCGGCTGCAATTAAATGCTTACTCATATAAATTTTTATTTTGATTTTTGTCACAAGCCTGCAAAGTTACGGTTTTGCAGGGAGAAAAACAAGTACCTGAATACTGTTGGATTTGTATAAAGTTTGGCTTACCTTTGCAGCTCGGAACATGGGGCGGATTTCCCCGCCGCTTTGTTTACCTTGGCTGAATCTATGACGGCTATTTCGGACAAAACGCGAAAATGGTAAACATACATTTTTAAATCAACATTTATGCAACAAAAAACATTTGGAAAAGGAATTCTGTGGCTCGTTGCGTGGGCTGCTCTCGGATTCTCGGTGAACGCGTGTGCGGAAAAAGAGGTGGAAGTGGAGCTTCCGGACACCACCGCAACTATCGAAGAGGTGCTTAAGGCTGAGGTCGGCAGTGAATTCGAGGTCGGCAGGGCTCTCATCGTGGCAACAAATCTTCAGGGTGCGGTTCTTCAGAAAAACGAAGCCCGCATCTACGCTTTCTATGGGGCGGAGCATGGCCTGAAAGCCGGTGATGTGGTGACCGTCAAGGGCAAGACCGCGTCACGCAATGGTCTCGTGCAGTTCGACAAGGGGTGCACAATCGAGAAGACCGGAGAGAAAAAAGTGGAATATCCGGAAGCGACAAAATTCACCGCGACTGAGATTGAGGCATATATGAACGCACCGGAAATCAGATACGTTGAGATTGAAGGAACGGTAATGGTTGCCGGAAACTATGTAAACGTGGAGATAGACGGGACGTCCGTTATAGGGAGTCTTGACTACATGAGCGATGAATTTAAAGCGAAGTACCACATGCACAACGTCAAACTCTATGGCTGGCTCATCGGCTCATACAAGACCTATTTGTATATGGTGCCGACCGAGGTCAAGGATGGTGGTGAATTTGAGGAGACGATTCCGGAAGGAGCCATCTACTTCAACTCATTCGACAAGGAGATTGCGGTGCAAGATACGGAAAAATACCAGACGAGCAAGGGTTGGCCGTTTTGCGAGCAGTTTGACGGATGGAAGAACGAAAAAGGAAGCGGCGTGGCAAATGTCACGTACGATTTCAAGAGCATTTCTCCGAGAACGAACCAGTCGTCAAAAGGAGACCTTTCCCAATACGACGGCTCAGGAAAGAACAACCTGCTCTTCAGCACGACCCCGAACCATTTCACAATCATGAACATCTCAGTTCCTACAACTAAACTTAGACTGACATTCGGAGCACAGAGATATAGCCAGGGCGGCACAAATACGTTCTACACGTCCGATTTCACCGTGAGCCTTTCCTCCGATGGCGAGACATGGTCGCCTACAATTGACTACGACTTTGCCGGTGTGGAGGATGTGGCCGGAAACTGGAGGCGTGCCGTTGCGGACTTCACTCTTCCGGAAGGGACCAAGACACTCTGCATCAAGTTCGAGGCCAAGCTCAGCAGCGTGAACAGGCTCGATGACGTGCTTCTCACTGCAGGAGAAGGCGGTCAAGCCATAGAGTTCGGCAAGGTGGTAGAGACTCCGCTGATAACGGTGGACGAGGCCACAAGGGCTGAAATAGGCAAGGTGTTCAAGATCGAAGGCAAGGTGATCGCTACTCATACCAAAGGATTTCTCGTGCAGGACAAAACCGGAACAATCCTCGTGTTCAAGAAAAAGCACGGAATGGTGGCCGGAAATCTCGTCACTGTCGAAGGAAACATCACGACATACGGAGGATTGAATCAGTTCGGAGAATCTTCAGTAATCACAGTCAGAGGAACCGAGGAAGTGACATACCCAGAACCGGAACTCTTCACTGCAACGGAGTTTGACGCATATGCGGCAAAGCCTTGCATCAAATACGTCAAATATGCGGGAACAATGAAATCCGAAAGAGATCAGTACTACCAATGGCACAACAACGTGCTTGTCGAGGGTACGGCTGTTCAGGGTTCGGTCTCCTATCCGGACTCAAAATTTGGCCTGAAAGACTTTGCCAATGGTACCAAGGTTGAAGTTGTCGGCTATGTCATCGGAGTGAGCGGAACTGATACGAAGTACCTCAACACAATGATAACTTCCATCAAGAGCGTGGAGTAAAACCATTCACTTTCATAAGAAAGGGTTGGCTGAAAAGTGAATCAGCCAACCCTTTTTCTTTCCGCATCCGCCAAGCGCGTCAGTTGACGGGTTTCACCTTGATGTTGCCCATGTTAAGTCCCCAGCAACCATTCTGGACAATCGGGACTTCAATGCCGTCGATGCCTTTTTCCCAGCAGATTTCCTTGAGGAAAGTGTGGGAGTGACCCCCTACAATCAAGTCAACATTGCGCAGCCCACCATCAACCATGGCTTTGTCTTCCTCAAATCCAAGGTGGGTGAGGCATATCACCATGTCGCATTTTTTCTCGTTACGGAGATAATACGCCCACTTGTTCGCCATTTCCACCGGGTCACGAAACTCGAGCTGACGCGCTATCGCCGCGTCCACGACGGGACGGACATCTGTTGTAAGTCCTATGATTCCGATTCTGAGACCGGCCTTACGGACAATCGCGTACGGCTTCACATATTTCCCGAGTTCAAACTTCGAAAAGTCATAGTTTGCGCAGAGTATCGGGAACTTGAGCTTTTTCACACGCGCTGTAAGCTCGTCAAGCCCGTTGTCAAACTCGTGGTTTCCTATTGCAGTTGCATCAAAGCCCATGGCATTCATAAGTTCAACCTCGACAAAGCCGTGCATCAGGGTGAAATATGACGTACCCTGACTGAAGTCGCCGGCGTGCAGAAGAAGTACGTTCTTACGACCATCGGCAGTGCGCACGCTGTCAATATACGCGGCCCTTTCGAGCGTTCCTCCCTGCCCGTTGAGCGAACCGACACGTTCCGGTTCTATATGGCTATGGGTATCATTTAAATGAAGTATTGTAAGTTCCTGTGCGGAAGCACTGTACGAAATAACGAACAATGCGGTGAGTATATATGCGAATCTTTTCATCTTTCCGTCCCCCCCTATTCTATGACCACCCGTCCGTCCGTGTGATACTCAATCGGCTTGCCGGCATCGGTCAGCGATTTCACCTTGTCGAGAATTATGTCAATTATATCAATGTCGTAGATTTCCAGATTGCGTGAATTGTGCGCAAGATACAATCCATCACCGCCTTCAAGGAGGAACGAGATTGTCGCGACTCCATACCATCTGGAATCATCAATCGGTTCTCCGCCGAGCTTTGCCGAAACAAGTTTGCCGTCTTTCGCGACCACTTCACATCCGCCCAACACCTGGAAACGTCCGGCGGCCATCTTTTCAAGGATTGAACGGATTTCACTGCCCTGAAGTTCAAGGTAGACAATCTGGTTCTTGAAGGGAAACATTGACTTCAGGTCATCAAGGATTATTTTGCCCTGCGGCATCGCGCATCTGATTCCGCCGAAATTGCCGACTCCAAACGACACCGGTTTCCCTGATTCCTCCGCCACAGCCTCCATAATGTTGTCTATAAACCAGTCCGAGAGTTCCGATTCCGGATATGCCACATCCATCTCGCGGGTGCTGTACCCGACCGTCTCCCTCATCGGGGCCATCTTGTCCTGCACTGACAATAGTTCTCTGGCCGCCCTAAACGTTGCCGCGTGCCTGCCATAGACCCTGCCGTTCGGCGCGTAATATTTCCCGCACCTTATTTCCCCAAGACATTCCTTCACGTCACCGGATGACGGAGACTTGGCTCCCACACGGCTTCCGTCCATAGGAGTCAAAGTCCACGACACGACTTCCACCTTACGCCGCTCCTGATTGTCCGAACTCTGTGCAGACAAGATGATGCAGACAAAGAGGAGCGCAATTAAAACTATGATTCTTTTCATAAAGACAGATCGCCCGGATTTCATTCCTTGAGCGTAAAAACAAGTTGAATTACTTAAGTTTCAGCCACTTCCACAAATCCTTGAACGTGGATTTCTTTCCAAATGTCAGTATTCCTATTTTGTAGATCTTTGCGGAAACCCACGCACATCCGAGGAAGGTCAGAAGCAGGAGCACTATCGAAAGCACGAGTTCCCACACCGGCACCCCGAACGGAATCCTTGCAAGCATCACAATCGGCGATGTGAACGGAATAATCGAGCCCCAGAAAGCCAGCGGACTGTCCGGAGACTTGAAGGCATATAGCGCTATGAAAAATCCGAGCAGCAGCGGAATTGTCACAGGAATCTGCAACTGGCTGCTGTCAGCTTCATTTTCCACAGATGAACCTATGGCAGCGAACAGCGAGGCATAAAGCAGGTAGCCAAGCACGAAAAATATCACGAAAGAGACGAGAATTTCCGTATAGTTCAGATCCCTGAGTGCCGAAATGACAGAACTCTCCTCAGAATCGAGACTTGCAGCCATTGCGGACGGATCAAGGTTCATTCCCGCTGCATCCATAGCGGACTGGTCTACTCCTGTCATCGCCGTCATCTGCTGCTGACTTCCCATAATCGAATCCAATCCGACTATGCCACCGACAGCCGAGACTATGACGCCGGTCAGCACGACCCACAACAGGAACTGCGTCAGGGCAACCGCCGCGACACCGATAATCTTGCCGAACATGAGCTCAGTGGACTTCACGCTGGAAACCAACACTTCGACAACGCGGCTCGATTTTTCCTCTATAACCGATGACATCACCATTCCTGAAAACATCGCTATGAACATGTAGATGATCATCCCGAGCAGCATTGAGACAATCATCTTGACCTCAGCGGAATCAAGCTTGGCCTCACCGGACTCATCAATGGTGTAAGTAGTCAGGCTGATGTCAGCCTTCACGTCTTCCATAATCTGTTTGAGATCACCTATATTGTAGAGGGATATGCGGTAGTCTTCCACTGCATCATCAACCTGAGCCTCAATGTCTGACTTCAGGTCAACGCTCAGTGCCTTAGTCGAATACGTCGTCACATCTACAGTCTTTGTCGAATCTATGACAGGAGATACCATCATCAGCACATCGATTCCCATATCCTGGAGGTTTGCCTTGATGGAATCCGGCTGATGCCCCGAGTAGTCTTTGAATGTGCAGGTTTCATCCGATTTGAGTTCGGGCATCACAATCCCCGACTCATCAATGACAGCTATCTGTTTTCCCTTGTCTTCCGCAAAGAACATGATGAGCGACGGGAGTACCATTAGGGCTGCAAACAGGATTGGCCCGAGAAATGTTATGAGAAGGAATGACTTTTTCCTCACGCGGGTCATGTACTCACGGGATATGACCACGCCGATATTTCTGAAATTCATAATGTTGTTCTATATTATTTTATTCATTACTTTGAAACGTACTGCCCCTTGACAAGTTCAATGAATATGTCGTTCATCCTCGGCACCAGCTCCTGGAACGAGTTCACCGTCACGTTTTCCGAAAGGATTGCAGAAAGAACATCGTTGCTGCGCACGTTTTCTGCCAAGGAGAGAACTGCCGTGTGCCTTCCGACGTCGTTTCTGTCACTGAGCACAGTGAACAGTCCCGGATGCGAAGCGAGCTCCGTCTCTCCGGTGTAGATAAGCTCAACGTTGTTATTGCCGTAACGGTGCCTGATGTCGTCAAGCGGTCCGGAAATGATGAGCTTGGACATGTTTATGAGAGCAATGTCGTCGCAAAGTTCCTCTACAGATTCCATATTGTGCGTTGAAAGCACAATCGTTGCGCCCTCGTCACGCAGGCGCAGAATCTCATTCTGGACGACCTGGGCGTTTACAGGGTCAAAGCCGCTGAACGGCTCGTCAAGTATGAGCAGGGAAGGCTTGTGCACGACAGTTGTTATGAACTGCACCTTCTGCGCCATACCCTTGGAAAGTTCCTCGACCTTTTTGTTCCACCAGGATTCTATCCCGAAACGCACGAACCATTTCTTAAGTTCCGTTTCGGCATCCTTCGTAGACATTCCCTTAAGTCTGGCAAGGAACATGGCCTGCTCGCCTACCTTCATTTTACGATAAAGCCCCCTTTCCTCAGGCATGTACCCGATTTTCTCAACGTCACTCTGCGTAATCGGACGTCCATCGAACAAGACCACGCCGGAATCCTGAACCATAATCCTGTTGATTATCCTGATCAGCGTTGTCTTTCCTGAACCGTTAGGCCCGAGCAATCCGAAAATCCGTCCCTTTTCCATGGAGACAGAAACGTGGTCAAGGGCGACTTTCTCGCCAAAAGACTTGCAAATTTCCTGACATTCAATTAATCCCATATTATTTTTGTTTATAAGGTTTTCATTTCCAACATACCTGAATTCATTAACAGTCGACTTACAACGTCAACAGCCTTGCGGTAAGTTCGGTTATGAGATCCGAATCTGTGGCCTCGCCATTGTCACCTCCCTTTCCCTTGAAGTCGTAGTCGCGTATCAGGGCTATGGCCGCCATGCACTTTCGCAAAGGGTAGTTGCGCATAGCCATGTCATATTCCCGGAGAAAATAGGGATTCACCCCCAGCAATGAAGACTTCTCCGCATTGCCCGCTCCGGGTTTCGAGGACAGCAGAGCGTTGTATTTAAGGATTCTGTAAAAATGCGTGAACAGCGGCCCCGTGGCCATGGGCAGGGCGAATTTGGCCGCGGAGCCAAGGTAGGCCGCTATTTTAAGAGCCTTGGCCGCATTGCGCGCCGAAAGTTCACGGGTAAGTTCGAATATATTGTACTGCCGGCTTATGCCCACGTTGCTCTCTATGTCCGCCGCTGTCACCTCCGTCGTTCCCTCGGGCAGGTTCTTGAGCATTTTGTCCGTCTCCACGGCTATCTTCGAAAGATCTGTTCCTGCATACTCGGCCAGTAGAGAAGAGGCCTCCGGAGTCAACGTGAGTCCTTTTGACCTATAATAGGACGTGATCCATTGTGGCATTTCGTAGTCCCGGAGTTGAGATGACTCGACTACCACCCCGATTTTGGAAGCTGTCTTGTACAAGGATTTTCTCTTGTCGGCTGATGCCCCGTGCATCGCGATAACAAGAATCGTGGATCCTAAAGGCTTCGCGCAGTAGAGAGCCAAATCCTCAAGGGAACGCATCATCTGCGCTTCCTTGATGACAACCAGCCTGCGCTCCGAGAACATCGGATAACTTCTGGCTGAAGTTATCACAGAATCGGCGTCCACGTCCGCCCCATAACATATCAACTGGTTGAAATCCCGCTCCCCTTCATCATCAAAAGCATTGGCAATCACCGCGTCGCACACTTTATCAACATAGTATGGCTCGTCCCCCATCAGAAGATACACCGGCGCGAACCGGTGTCCTCTGACATCTGCAATGATTTCCTCACATTGTCTGTCTGTCTCTGCAAATCCCCTTGCCATAACCACCTGTCATCAAAACGGAGAAGTCTCCCAAAAGGCTTCTCCGCACATGAAGTTTATTTTACCTGCTTTTCCTTAATTCTCTTTAACTTCTCCTTAAGGATATCGGCGCAGTCAACAACCGCGTCCTCAAACGTCGCTGCATTCCTCTCGACAACCACCTCGTTTCCCGGAACCTTCACTTTCACCCAGACATTCTTGTTGTCATGATCCGGAAGAAGCGACAGCCTTACATCAATCCCGATGACAGAATCGTGGAATTTAGGCAACTTTAACAACTTCTTTTCGACAAAATCCAATAGTTTCTGATCTGCGTCAAAACGGATAGACTGAACTCTGATCTCCTCCATGGTTACCTCCATTTTTAGAATAAGTTAAATGTTACATATCGCATTCCGTCAATCGGTTTCCGAGTGAGACTTCGCCCTCGGATGAGCCGAGCCGTAAACCTGCTTCAGTTTTGAGATGGAGTTATGGGTGTAAATCTGCGTCGTCGCAAGCGAGGCGTGACCAAGCATTTCCTTTATGGAATTCAGGTCGGTGCCTTCGTCAAGCAGCTCTGTCGCGAGCGTGTGTCTCAGGACATGCGGCGAACGGCGTCCGGTAATCCCTGCTATCCGCGAAAACTCGCCTTTCACAATCCTATCGACAAGCACGGGATAAATCCTTCCTCCGCTCCATGTCACGAACATCGCATCCTTCGCATCCCGTTTTCCTCCCACCATTGTCTCAACAACTTTCAAATATAGCAAAATTTCTTCACATAGCGATGGTATTACCGGAATTTCCCGCATTTTGTCGCCTTTTCCGCGTATCATGACGACCTTTCGCGATGTGTCAAGGTCTCCGACATTCATCCCGATGAGCTCTCCCCTACGTATTCCCAAATTCAGAAGTGCCGAAATGACAACACGTTCGAGCCGTTTTTCATAGAGTTCGCGAGCTTGGACTTCGGCATCCCTG
This sequence comes from Bacteroidales bacterium UBA6346, assembly GCA_002438905.1. Taxonomy (GTDB): domain Bacteria; phylum Bacteroidota; class Bacteroidia; order Bacteroidales; family UBA932; genus Cryptobacteroides. Next base: position 7,347 of record DJSA01000031.1, on the reverse strand, counting down.
TTTCCGGCAGCCGCAAGGGAGAGGGCTGCACGGAAGGATTCAAGAAATTCGGAGGATGCGTATATGTCCGTCTGTGCAAAATACTGAGTCATCGCATCATCCTTGTAAAACTCAGGGAGTCGCTTGGGAATCTTCGGACGCCGGACGGTCTTCACGGGATTTGATTTCAGTTCCCCCGTGCGGACAAGCCATGCACAGAAACTGCTCAGAACACTGAGATGAAGATTGACCGTCTTTGGCTTAAATTTTTCCTCATCAATGAGATGCACCTCATAATTTCGAATGAGCGCCGCAGTGATCGTATCTATGTCGCCCGTGAACTCAGCGAATCTGTCGAGCACATCTGAGTATATCTCGCAAGTCCGAGCGGAAAATCTCCGTACTCGGGAAATATTAATCATGAACGCTTCAATCCATCCTTCCAACTTAGTCCTGCTATCCGCCATATTCATTGTCATTTTGATGTACATCAAAAATATCCTGCACCGTCTTATGGCCCAGGTTTCAATCAACCGGCACAAGCCCCAATTCGGCAGCTTTCTGGCGCATCAGGGCATCGGCAGCCTCGAATTCATTGGGAATCTCACCATCGAGAATCGCGTTCTTCACATACTCTTTCAGAACCCCTATGGTGCTGCATGGTGGAATCCCAAAAACTTGCATAACATACTCACCGTTGATCGGGTTCTTGAAGTTTCGCACGGCATCCTTGGCCTCCACCTCCACAAGCTTGCGGCTTACGAGCTCAAAGTTGGCATGAAGCCGCTCGACCTTACGCAGGTTCTTCGAGGTTATGTCACCGTGGCATAGGATCATCAGGTCATCTATATCATCTCCGGCTTCAAACAGGAGCCTTCGCACGGCCGAATCCGTAACCTCCTCGGTAACAAGCGCTATGGGCCGCATATGCAGAGCCACAAGCTTGCGGACATACTCCATCTTCTCGTTCATAGGCATCTTCAAAGACTTAAAAATCTTCGGCACCATCCGCGCCCCTACAACCTCATGACCATGAAAGGTCCAGCCTACAACGGGATCGTAACGTTTTGTCACGGACTTTCCGACATCGTGAAGCAGAGCCGCCCAGCGCAGCCAGACATTAGGCTCGGTGCGAACTTTTGCGGCCTTTTCGCCGCTACCCTCAAGCACATAATCCTTCAGACGTCCCTCCGCAATTGCCTCCGCTTCCAAAGCGGCGACATTGTCTAGAACCTGAAGCGTATGCGTAAAATTATCCTTATGCCCGTGACCTTCAACGGATTCAACACCCTTGAGTGCGCTGACTTGGGGAAGTATCAGCTCCAGAAGCCCTGTCTCGTCAAGAAGCCGGAATCCCATTGAGGGAGCCTGCGTCACGAGAATTTTATTTAATTCTTCTACAATGCGCTCCTTTGAAAGAATTTCCAGACGGCCGCGGTTGCGCCTTATCGAGTCAAGGGACTCGGGGACTATCGTGAACTTGTGCTCCGGAGTGGAAAGTTTCGTTGCAAAACGTATTGCGCGGATCATCCGTAGCGGGTCATCGCTGTAGGTTGTGTCAGGGTCGAGAGGCGTACGGATTATTCCTGCCGCAAGGTCACGTATGCCGCCGAAAGGGTCAACCAGCGCGCCGAAGTCTTCCTTCTGGAGGCTGAACGCCATCGCGTTTATCGTGAAGTCCCTGCGGAGCTGATCTTCGCGGAGCGTCCCGTCCTCGACTATGGGTTTGCGGGATTCCTTGCTGTAACTTTCCTTCCTCGCTCCGACAAACTCCACCTCCATGCCGTGATACTTCAGCATAGCCGTCCCGAAGTTCTTGAAAACGGAGACGTGGATTTTGTGTGTCACCTTTTCCACATCCTTTTCCTCGGGATTCTGTTCCAATCCGACTTCATTGGTGCGAATCTCGGGGGAGCCTTGGTTGTAACATTTTTGTTTGCCCTTAAAACATTCTTGTTTCTCGATGTGTCTTGCAACGTTTTGCGCAAGTCCTATCCCACTACCCTCCACAACTATATCGATGTCCTTGTTAGGCCTCTGTAAAAAGCAGTCACGCACATATCCGCCGATCACAAAGGCCCTCACGCCCATTTCTTCAGCCACTTCAGACACGATTCTGAAGATTTTATGATCAAGAAACTCTTTGAATTCTCCCATATTTTCACCTATTTTTCACGACCTCAAAAGTCACCCCCCGCACCATATCAAAGCTCACGATTTCATTATGATTTGCTCGAAGACTTGCTCTGAATGGCATCATTGAGACGGCTTGCACACATTTCGGCATATCTCGGAAAATCAGCCAAACGAGTCAGCCCGTCAGCCTCATCCTTCACAAATCCTACGCTCTTCTTCCCATTGGTTATGAACACATACTTCACGTCCAGAATCATATTATACCGAACTACCTGCATCAGCACATCTCCCGTCAGTTCCACATCCGGCCTTTTGCACTCCACAACAGCCAGAGGCTTCGCGTCCCGCCCATATACCACAATGTCCGCCCGCAAGCTCTTGCCACCGAGGCGAAACCCCACCTCCGACATCATCATGTGCTCCGGCACGCCCATCGCCCTCTTCAGCACCGCATCGATGAACCACTGCCTCACCTCTTCTTCGGGCGTAAGCGACACCATCTTCTTCCGCAGTTGATCCCAGATTTCGTTACCCATATCCAAAAATTTGACATGCAAAGTTACATTTTTATAGAGTCTTGTTCAACTTATTTCCAATGATTGGATAACTTTGCGGCAGAAAAACTGCTGATATGAAAAAGACGATCGAGATTATATACGAAGACAAATGGCTGGTGGCGATTGACAAACCGTCTGGGCTGATGAGTGTGGCAGGGAACAGGAAGGATGTGGAGACGGCGTATATGTTTGTCAATGACTATCTTATGCATAAGTACAACGGACGGGTGAAGGCTCATGTACTGCACCGGCTGGACAGGGATACATCTGGGGTACTGCTGTTTGCGAAGGATTTCGGGGTGAAGAGGACTATGACCGAAGGCTGGAACGAGAGGGTTGTGGAGAGGAAATATGTCGCTGTGGTTGACGGGGTACCGGAGAACACGGAAGCGATGGAATCGAAGAAAGAGAGCGACGTCAATGAGGACAAGGGGAAAATCGCAGGTTATGAAAGCAGAGAAAATGCGGCAACGAGGCATGGGAGAATTGTGAGCTGGCTGACTGAAAATGACAGGAACTTCATGGTTTATTCCTCGCTGGAAGACAATGGAGGGGAAATGGCCGTGACGAACTGGCGAGTGCTAAAGACCGATGGGAAGAGGTCGCTTGTGGAATTTCTGCTAGAAACGGGTCGCAAGAATCAGATCCGCGTGCAGGCAGCAACGCATCTGCACTGTCCTATTCTCGGAGATTCGAAATATGGGGACGGAAAATCCGCGAGACGTCTCTGCCTGCACGCCAAAGGATTGAGCATTGTCCATCCTGTGACGCATAAAGTACTGAAAATCACGACAAATACGCCCCGCTATTTCAACGGGCTCATTCAAAATAACTGAACAAAAAATTTAAACGGCTCCCTATCTTTTTTCAATCGGATGTTCTGTTTAGAACGGAAGGTCATCGTCAGGATCAGTAGCGGGCGAAGGCACTGCGACAGGCTGAGGGGCAGCAGGCCGCGGAATTGGATGAGATTGTGCAGATGCGGCCGCAGGCTGCTGCTGGGTAGTTGTGGCAGTTGCTGGGTTGTCGGAGCGGCGGCCGAGAAGTTGGATGCTGTCAGCGAGGATCTCGGTGGTGTAGCGCGTGTTATTGTCGCGGTCGGTCCAGCTGCGAGTGCGTATGCGGCCTTCGACATAGAGCTGGGTGCCTTTACGGACATATTTTTCTATGAGGTCGGCATTACCCCTCCACGCCGTTATGCTGTGCCACTCGGTGATTTCCCGCAATTCATTGTTACGGTCTCGGTAGCGTTCAGAAGTCGCGAGGCGGATGGTTGCGACTTTCGTGCTGCTCTGTGAATCGGAGCCTTCAAGATAACGGATTTCGGGGTCGGCGCCCACGTTTCCGATGAGCATTACCTTATTCAGTGACATGTCTTTGCTGTTTTAAAATAATGAAAAAACGATTGCACAAGGCAACTCGCTAACGCGCAAAGTTAATGAATCTATGGGGATATTTTCTTAATTTTGCCGGTGTTTTTGAAAATTTATTCGTGGATATGAAAGTTGTTTTTGCCACACAGAACAAGGGAAAGCTGCGCGAGGCGTCGGACATACTCGGTGAAGGCGTGGAACTGCTGACGCCGCAGGAATGCGGGATTGACGGGGAGGCGGAAGAGACGGGGACGACGTTCGCGGAGAATTCGTTTCTCAAGGCTAAGTATATATGGGACAGAATTTTCGGTGACATGAGACAGATAGAGAATGGCGGAGATATGGCTTCACCAGGGAATACTGAGTGGGCTGTTTCCGGCAAGGTTGACGCTGTTTTTGCCGATGATTCTGGATTGGAAGTCGACGCGCTCGGGGGCGAACCTGGGATATATACTGCCCGATATGCCGGAAACGACAAGAATTTCGCAGACAACATGGACAAACTGCTTTTTAAACTAAAACAAGCCGGAGCGGACATACCTGAGGCTCGGAAGGCTCGTTTCCGCTGTGTTGTGACGCTGATTTTCAGCGATGGGCGGACATTCGTCTCCGATGGTTCGCTTGAAGGGCAGATAGCGTTCCACAAGGCAGGCTGCGGGGGATTCGGCTACGACCCGGTGTTCATACCGGATGACGGGGAACTTTCGGCACTCGCGTCATCCGGGCTGGCGGAGCAGGAAATAGCGGCACTCCGCGGAAAGACCCTGGCCGAAATCCCGGAGCATCTGAAAAACCTCATCTCGCACCGTTTCAAGGCTCTACGTGCGGTTGTGGCCGCGCTGCAGGAGGCGGAAAAACGGGATAAAACCGCCGGGAAATGACGAGATCCGACAGACAACCACTGGAATTCATCCTTCTCAATTCCACAAAATATGGGGACAATTCCCTTGTCCTGCACACCCTGAGTCGAGAATACGGCCGAAAAAGCCTTTTTCTCCGCTCTGTCTCGTCAGCATCATCAGTCGCGGGAGGGGCTTGGCACGCATCACGGAAAGGAGGCGCACGCGCCGCGGTCACGAGTCTGATCAGCCCGCTGAACATCATTGAGGGAGAAGTGACGTTGAACCCAGCCTCATCTTCGGCGATGATGACGGTGAGTGGTCTCGCGGCATCATTCCCTCTGAACGGCCTGCGGGGCAATCTCTACAAGGCGAGCATCTCGATGTTCATGGCCGAGGTTCTGTTCCGCGCCGTGCGAGAAGGGGCGAATGAAGAGGGGCTCTATGACTGGTGCATACGGAAGATCCTGCTCTTGGACGCCATGGATGGAAATTTCAGCAACTTCCATCTGGTTTTTCTTCTGGAACTGACTGCCGCCCTCGGATTCCGTCCGGAATTTGCAGACCTCGCTCCATTCGTAAATCAGGGAAATTCCGCTGTCGCCCAAAATCTGATGTGCCTTCCCTTCGAGGAGGCGATGCTCGTTCCGATGACCGGTGCCGTCCGCTCCGAGCTCATCGAGTCGTTCCTGTCCTACATCGAAGTCCACCTTGAATACCCGCTGAAGATCCGTTCAGCAGCCGTGCTGAAGGACTTGTTTTGAAAAGAAACGGTGCGTGGGACTTGAGCGTTTGATTAATGAGATAAGTTTAACATTTGCAATGAGTTAGAATACTCGCGAAACTTGAGTGAATATATTTGCATAAAGAACAACAGATATGATTACGGAACAACAGATTGAAGAGACACTGAAAGAACTTTTCGGAAGTCTCAGGTTCACTGAAGAGCCGGCGGGGCTGTATGAGCCGCTGAGGTATATGATTCAGATTGGGGGAAAGCGCATCAGGCCGAGGATTTGCCTTATGGCATATTCACTGTTCAAGGATTCGCTTGACGAAAGCATACTCGCCCCAGCCGCGGCAATCGAGGTATTTCATAGTTTCACGCTGATTCACGATGACATAATGGACAACGCCGCCGTGCGCCGCGGAGTGCCGACGGTCTGGAAGAGATGGGACGGGAACACGGCCATTCTTTCCGGAGACTCCATGTGCATCGAGAGTTATCGTCTGCTCGGCAAGGCGCCTGCGGACAAATTGCCGGAGGTCTTGAAACTGTTTTCTGACACGGCTGCCCAAGTCTGCGAGGGTCAGCAGTATGATATGGAGTTCGAATCCAAAGAATCCGTTCCTATGGACGACTACATCATGATGATCGGTCTCAAGACTGCGGTCCTTATTGCCTGCGCCGCGAAGATCGGCGCCATAATCGCAGGCGTTGACATCATGAGTCAGGAACTGCTTTACCAATATGCCTATTCCCTCGGGCTGGCATTCCAGGTGGCAGACGACTATCTTGACACATTCGGAGATCCGGCGGTTTTCGGCAAGTCAATCGGTGGAGACATCCTGAACAACAAGAAGAGCTGGCTGCTCACAAAGGCATTTGAACTTGTTGACGGAGACCCGTTCATGCGCAAGGCCCTTCTCGATGCGATGGCACTTCCGACTGCATCGGATGACGAGAAGGCTGGGAAAATTGATGCCGTGCGCGGAATCTATGTCCGATTGGGGATCGATGTGGAGGCAAAGGCCGAAATCAGAAAATACCACGAGGAGGCACTCGGATTCGCAGCCCAACTGCCGATATCAAACATCGGTCACGCCATGCTTCAACGCTACGCTGAGTCACTGCTCGGTCGCGCGAAGTGATCAGCGGCCGGTGCGAAGCGGAGTGGAGAAATCTTTATCAACTCGTTAAACAAGCAAAAACAGGGACGCTGCCGCGCCCCTGTCCTGCCATAAAAAGACATTGTTGCCTATTCGTTAGAATATGTTATCTTAGATACTTGTGCTACACCATTATTCTTTTTTGTAGTGTTTTTGCAATTAAACACTAATTTGTAGAACATATTATCAGAAGGAGACTGTATAGAAAAACTTACATTCCCTTGGGATACCGAACTCTTTGTTTCAATGGTTTTAGCATCCGAAAAATCAGATTTTGTCGCCGTCTGCAAGGCAATCGAGGAAACAGAGCCATTTGCTATATTGTCCAGCGTTATCACTATAGTTTTTATTGGTTCTATTATAGCGGTGCTTGTGGCAATTGAAGCCGATGATTCTGCATTCTTTGGACCACATTTCACATAGGTCCAGCCGTTCTGGTTATTATTCCAATTTACCAAATTCCACGTAAAGTTATCCACTGTCGCAGTCCATGTTGTCGTATAGTTATTCACACTCTTCCCATTGTATGATTTACCAAATTTCAGCGTATATGTCTTTGTCTCTACTGGAACA
>DJSA01000093.1:24289-24991 GCA_002438905.1 Bacteroidales bacterium UBA6346 | reverse complement strand
TCTCGCTGAACCCGAGCATCATGTTGAAGTCAGGGTCGAGGGTGAGCGATGTGGCGATATTGTAGCCGCTGGTGACATCGTCCATGGTGACGGGGCTCACGCCCATCATGAGAATGCGGTCAAAGTTCGGCTTGAAGAGCTTGAACACGTCGCGGTAGAATCCCTCGGCGTGTGTCATCGCGTGATAGACCTCCTCTCCGGCTACGTTCAGGACTGTGTTCGTGAAGTTGTCGTACTCATCAACGATGAGATAGAGGTGATGTCCAAACTCCTTGGCCCGTATCGTTATGATGTCCAGCTTTGAGCGGAAGTCCGACTTTGATTCCACGTCCTTTGCAAATCCGTCATAATAGAACTTCTCATACCGCCGTGCGAAACTATCGAGCACGGCTCCCGTCCTGCTGTTGAAGCGGTCAAAGAGGTTGTTCATGTCGCCCCCGACCTGCGAGAAGTCTAGGTACAGCACTTGGAAAGTCCCCATCAGCGGTGTCGGATTCTTCTCAATCCAGAGTCCGGAAAATAGACTGCTGAAATTGTCCTTGCAGTTGATGTCGTAGTAGCACCTCATCATCGATAGGAACAGGCTCTTTCCGAACCGACGCGGTCTGATGAGGAACAGAAAATTCCCCGCAGCCTCCATCTTGGAAAGATACATTGTCTTGTCCACATAATACTTGTCCTCTTCGCGTACCTGCGCGAAAT
>DJSA01000093.1:0-24231 GCA_002438905.1 Bacteroidales bacterium UBA6346 | reverse complement strand
CCGTAAGGTATGAGCTTGTACGATGTCATGTCTGTTATATAACCCGCCGCGAATATAACAAAATTTTCGTGAAAACGCGCAATGGCTTACAGACTTATGGCCGGACCACTTTTTCTCTGAAGGCAGAAGGTGTTTCCCCGACTTCCTCTCTGAAGAAGTTGCAGAAATATTCGGTGGACGAGAACCCGCAGTCGAGAGCGACCTGCTTGACCGACATGTTTGTGTTCTGCAGCTCGTAACGTGCCTTCTGCAGGCGCAGTTTCCTCAGGAAACGGACCGGTGACTCTCCTGTCTGGGTCTTGAACGCCACAGCAAAGGATGTGTAGCTGACTCCGAGCGAGTCGGCAATCTCGTTCATGTCGATTTTTTCGTGTATATGCGCCTCCATATATGCGCGTGCCTTGGCCACTAACCTTGTCGTGCTGCGCCCGTCCTTGGGGTTTGTAGATCTTCCGTGCACAATCTCGGAAAGGAGCAGCGACAGCAGGGCCTTCAGGAACAGCATCGTATCTTCCGTGTCCGCACGCGCCCATTCGAGCGCCTTCCGGAATATTTTCACGACCTCTTCCGTGTCCTTCACCTGATACACGTTGGTGCTGTCTGACGGAAACGCGTCCGAGATGACCCTTCTCATCATATCTCCGTCGAATCCGAAGAAATATTCCGTCCATCCCGTTGACGGATTGGGCTTATAGGAATGCCATATTCCAGGACGTACGAGAAGAAGCGCTCCTCTGGAGACCTCGTATTGGATACCCCTGTCGAGGAAGTACCCGTTTCCGTCGGCGATCATGATGAGCTGGAAGGCATCCACCGCACGTCCTCCGTCGTCATTGAACTGCGTCTCCATTGGGAATCCTTCGAGCGGATACTTGTCTCCGGGTCTTACGTTCTGGTATCCTATCGCATAAATCCTGTCTTCTTCCCGCTTGTTTTCCGCGTTCTGCGGAAACACAAAGCATTTGTTTCGTTCTGTGTCAGTAAGCTTCATCCGAAACAGTTTATTATCGCCTTTTTAACCAGTCTGTCACAAGCTTGTAATGCTTGTGTAATACGCTGCAATTTTTAACAAAAGTATAGAGAAAAACAATAATATGCAACTATAATCTATTAATTTGACATACATTTGCGAAACAAAGCGCATTGTAAAATCTGCAACGTCGTGTGGCGCAACATACTGCGAAACGACATACATAATCAATATAAAAAACTGATAAGCAATGAAATTACATCACGTGTCATTATTTTTCTTAGCCCTCGCCATATTCGCGTCATGTGCGTCCGGGAGCGATGACTCTCTCTGGCAGCCTGCGGGGAACCACATCCGCACCAGGTGGGCGAAGGAAGTCTCTCCGGAGAATTCGCTTCCGGAATATCCTCGTCCGCAGATGGTCCGGAGCAAATGGTCGTCTCTCAACGGGCTCTGGGACTACGCCGTCACGCCGAGGGACAGCTCGTCTTTCGGGACTCCGGACGGCCGGATTCTCGTGCCTTTCTCCATCGAGTCCTCACTTTCCGGCGTTGGACGGTCATTTACGGCCGATGACGCGCTTTGGTACGAGACCTCCTTTAAGGTTCCTTCTTCATGGCGCAAGTCCAGGGTGCTCCTTCACTTCGGCGCCGTCGATTGGGATGCGCAGGTCTTCGTGAACGGCCGGTTCGTCACCCGGCATACAGGGGGCTACACCTCGTTCACCTGCGACATAACTCCCTATCTTGCCAAGGGTTCCGTGCAGAGCCTCAGACTCAAGGTGCTTGACGCGACTGACAACGATTTCCAGCCTTGCGGAAAGCAGGCTCTGAAGGCAAAACCGGCGTGGTACACACCCGTATCGGGAATATGGCAGAGCGTGTGGATGGAACCGGTGCCGCAGGCTTACGTCGTGGACTACCTTCCGGTTTCTGACCTTGACAGCCGCAGCGTGAGCCTTACTGTCGAGACGGCTGGAACTGAGTCAGGCGACATGGTGGTGGCGGAACTCCTTGAGGGGTGCGTTGGCTACGATACCACGAATCCCGGCAGGAAAGTCCTGGCGAAGGCGCAGGCAGTCCCCGGTCAGCCCCTTGTGCTGAACGTTGAGGACGTGCACGTCTGGTCACCGGACTCTCCCTATCTGTATGGTGTCGCAATCAGTCTCGTCAGGAACGGCAGGACGCTTGACAAGGTTCAGGCCTACACGGCATGCGTTCAATCGGCTCTGTCCGGGACTCTTCGGGAGTGAAGCGCATGGCTCTCAACGGCGAGCCTGTCTTTCAGTTCGGACCGCTTGACCAGGGCTGGTTTCCGGACGGGCTCTACACGGCGCCTACGGACGATGCTCTCAAGTATGACGTCGAGATGGCCAGGGAATACGGATTCAATATGATACGCAAGCACATGAAAGTTGAGTCGGACAGATGGTACTGGCACTGCGACAGGCTTGGACTGCTGGTATGGCAGGATATGCCATCGTATGCCATACATGCGAAATACGGGGACTGGATTGCGGATGGCTACGATATGGGCAACGACTTTCCGGCATCCGACGGGGCGAAGGCAAACTTCTACAAGGAATGGTCCGAGATTATTGCCAGGCTGAAGAAGTTCCAGTGCATCGTGAGCTGGGTTCCTTTCAATGAGGCATGGGGACAGTTCGATACGAAAGATGTCGTGGCCTTCACATACGCCCAGGACAGCACCCGCCTCGTGAACATGGCTTCGGGAGGAAACTGGATTTCAGGAGGCTGCGGGGATATTCTCGACACCCACTACTATCCTGAGCCGCATATCCGTCTCTGGGACCCGGACATGATTGTCGTCCTCGGGGAGTATGGCGGAATCGCGCTTCCGGTTGAGGGGCACCTTTGGAAAGAGGATGCCAACTGGGGGTATGTCAAGTATGACAATGCAGAGGCTGTGACCGACGAGTATGTCAGGTTCGCGGAAATGCAGGTTCCGCTTGCGAAAGAGGGCGTATGCGCTGCGGTCTATACCCAGACGACTGACGTCGAGGGTGAAATAAACGGGCTCATGACATACGACCGCGAGGTCAACAAACTTGATGTCGCGAGGGTGCGTTCTGCCAACAGGGCTGTTATTGAGGCTGTGAAATAGCGTCGGAGAAATAGAGAAAATAACTGAATTATATTGAAAGTCATTGAATTATGAAAGTGCGTGGAAATATGTGCGCTCTTGCTCTTGCCGCTGCTGTCCTCTCGGCCTGCGGCGGTGAGCCTCAGTTATCGGAGCATAATATAGACAAGGTCGTGAAGGCTATGACGCTGGAGGAAAAGGCTCTTCTGGTGACCGGCATCGAAATGGACAAGGGCACTGACATTCACACTGCCGTCATCGGTGCGTCCGCGCAGAAAGTTGCGGGCGCGGCCGGCGCCACACACGCCATTCCGAGGCTCGGCATCCCTTCTATAGTCCTTGCGGACGGTCCGGCCGGACTTCGCATCGCCCCGACCCGCGAGGGTGAGGAACGGACATATTACTGCACCCATTTCCCTATAGCCTCCCTTCTTTCCTCGACATGGAATCAGGAGCTTGTCGAACAGGTCGGAGCGGCAATCGGAAACGAGGCTCACGAGTATGGCGTGGATGTACTTCTCGCTCCAGCCCTTAACATCCACCGCAATCCGCTCAACGGGCGCAACTTCGAGTACTATTCCGAAGATCCTCTGCTTTCGGGCAAGATTGCGGCTGCCTATGTGCGCGGTGTCCAGTCAAACGGGGTTGGAACGTCACTCAAGCACTTCGCTGCCAACAATCATGAGACCAACCGTACAGGAGTCGACATCCGTGTCGACGAGAGGACGCTGAGGGAGATTTACCTCAAGGGATATGAGATCACGGTGAAGGAAGCCGATCCATGGACGGTGATGACCTCTTATAATAAGATAAATGGTCTATATACTTCCGAGGATCCTCACCTGCTGCAGGACATACTCCGGGACGACTGGGGATTCCGCGGCGCCGTGGTGACCGACTGGTTCGGAGGCAAGGACACCAAGGCCCAGATGAGGGCAGGCAATGACATGCTTCAGCCGGGCCGAGTCTCGCAGTACGAGGAGATTGTCTCCGGCGTGAAGGACGGCAGCCTTGACGAGAAGTGCCTCGACAGAAACGTCGCGCGCATACTCTCGCTCATAGTGCGGACTCCGACATTCAAGGAATACCGCTACGGGAACAATCCGGACCTTGCGGCTCACGCTGCCGTGACCCGTCAGAGCGCGGCTGAGGGCATGGTTCTTCTTGAAAACCATAATGATGCCCTTCCGCTTTCCGCGGATGAGAGGAAAGTCGCCCTTTTCGGCAACACTTCCTACAGGTTCATTGCGGGCGGCTCGGGTTCGGGCAACGTGAACCGCGCCTACACGGTCTCGCTTCTTGAAGGGCTTTCAAATGCAGGGCTGACGGTTGACGCCGGCCTTCGGGAAAAATATGAGGCTGCAATAGCCCGGGATGATGAGGAGGCTGCCAAGGCAGGAAAGGAAGAGAATCCGTTCATGGCGGAACTTCCGCTTCCGTTGCCAGCCGATTATGTGCCGTCCGTGAGTGAAATTGAAGGATATGCGAAGACCGATGATGTGGCAATCATCACTTTGGGGCGGCGCTCGGGAGAGTTTCTTGACCGCACGGACGCGGACTTCAACCTGTCCGTGAACGAGCGCCGGCTCATAACCGAGGTTAGCCGCGCATTCCGTGCCGAGGGCAAGAAGACCATCGTGGTCCTGAACGTCGGAGGAGTCATCGAGACCGCTTCCTGGAAGGACATTCCGGATGCCGTGCTCCTGAGCTGGCAGGCCGGACAGGAGGGCGGAAATTCCGTGGCCGATGTCCTCACCGGAAAGGAAAACCCTTCCGGCAGGCTACCGATGACATGGCCGGTTTCGTGGCGGGACCACAAGTCGAGCGAGAACTTCCCGAGGGCCGAGGACTACAGCTTCAATTTTGACGCGTTTCTCGGCAAGGAGAAGGCCCCCGGAAATGTCAAGGACTATGACTGGTGCAACTATGCCGAGGGCATCTATGTCGGCTACCGCTGGTTCGACAAGGCCGGCTTGAAAGTCTCCTATCCGTTCGGTTACGGGCTTTCCTACACGAGTTTCAGCTACGGTGAGCCGCGTCTCACACGCGATGGTGACAAGGTCCGGCTCAGCCTCAGCGTGAAGAATGTCGGGACTCGCGCTGGAAAGGAAGTTGTCGAACTCTATGTCGCGGCTCCCAGGAGGACTCTTGAAAAGCCTGCCAAGGAACTCCGTGCTTTCACGAAGACAGGTGTTCTCGCACCCGGCGCATCGGAGTATGTCACACTTGAGTTTGCCGTTTCGGAGCTTGCGTCATACGATGCCTCCTCGTTGTCGTGGGATGTGGAGAGAGGAGTCTACACCTTGCTTGTCGGTGCGTCATGCACAGACATCCGCTGCCGTGCGGAAGTGGAACTCTGAGCGGAGCCTGTGCGGTCATGGCCTTGGGCGGGGATTGATAATACTGCAATTTTTAACGGAGATATAAAGGAAAATTTATTTGAACCATTGTTTTGGATACATTATATATAAATTTGCGCAGTGAAACCACTGCAGGATTTACACCTAAACTAATAAAGGTATGCTAAAGAAAACAACAATTATTTCCTTGTTGGCTCTCTTCCTGTCTTGTGTCGCGGTGACGGCGCAGGTGAAGACAGTCACGGGAAAGGTCGTCGACAGCAAGGGCGAACCGCTCGCCGGGGCGGGAATTGCCGTTACCGGGACAAACAAGGGAACGACCACGGACATTGACGGAAACTTTGTCCTTTATGTAGACAGGCTCCCTGTTGACCTTTCCGTGTCCTACATCGGCTTCTCTACGGCCAATGTGACAGCTCGGGGGGGATGCGCTAAACATCACTCTTAAGGAGGACACCATCCTCGACGAGGTTCTGGTGGTAGGCTACGGCGTTCAGAAAAAGGTGAACGTGACAGGGGCCGTGAGCCAGATTACAGCCGAGGAGATGGTCGACCGCCCGATCAGCAAGATGACCCAGGCCCTTCAGGGCCAGGTTCCGAACCTCAACATCACTTTCAGTTCCGGCAAGCCGGGAACGAGCGGAAGTCTCAACATCCGAGGCACGACATCCATCAACGGCGGCTCCCCGCTCGTGTTGATTGACGGCGTTCCCGGCGAGATCGACCGGGTGAACATCAACGACGTCGAGAGCATATCCGTCCTCAAGGATGCTTCCGCTTCCGCAGTCTATGGCGCGAGAGCCGCTTTCGGAGTCATCCTCGTCACCACAAAGAACGCCAAGGAAGGAAGCGTCAACGTCAACTACTCATGCAACTTCGGATGGGCGACGCACGCGACCTCGACCGATTTCATAACCACAGGTTACGACAACGCGAAGCTGAACGACCAGGCATTCTTCAACAACAAGGGAACCCACCTTTTCCACTACACCGATGCCCAGTGGAACGAAATGTACATCCGGCGCGGCGATAAGGTCGAGAATCCGGAGCGTCCTTGGGTTGTCGTGGAGAATGTTGCCGGCAAGGATCGTTACGCCTACTACGGCAACTTCGACTGGTTCAACTACTTCTACTCCAAGGCAAGACCAAGGATGACTCACGATGTCAGCGTTTCCGGAAAGAACAAGGGCGTGTCCTACCTTCTTTCTGCAAGCTACAACGATGAGACCGGCATATTCAGAGTCGCTCCGGACAAGGAACGCCGCTATTCCGTGCTCTCAAAAATCGGAACCGACATAACCAAATGGTTTACACTCAGCAACACCACAAAGTATTTCAGGAGTTCATACACTTGGAAGGGATTCAACCAGAGCTACACCCCGACCGGAAATGACAAGATCGGTTCCAGCGACGCGCAGTTCTATTCTCCTTACTACCACTACCATCCGCAGTATGTGCCGTTCAATCCGGACGGAACTCTCACCGGAAACTCCGGCATGTCCAACTACACGATGGGATTCGGCCTCCACGCGATTCAGGAGAACGGAAAGAGCAAGGGACAGGAGAACAGAAGCGAATTTCAGACGACTTTCGAGGCCAAGTTCAAGATTATCGAGGGCCTGAACCTCATCGCCAACTACACCTTCAAGCAGGAGAATTTCGACAGATACTATCGTTCCGTTCCGGTGCAGTATTCCCTCAATGTCGGGGAAATGGTCACATGGAACTGGGACGCGCTTTCCCGCGACCAGCTCACCGAGCGCGAGTCAAGACACCTGAGCCATATTGCCAACATCTACGCGAACTTTGACCGCACCTTCGGCAACCATCATGTCGGCGCGATGGCCGGCTTCAACCAGGAGAGCGTCACCTACAAGACCCTGACGGCAGCCAACACTTCGCTTCTTTCGGAGACTCTCAACGACCTCTCGCTCGCGACAGGAACACCGCAGCTTTTCGGAAACCAGTGGGATTATGCCCTGAGGGGAGCGTTCGGACGCGTGACCTATGACTACGCAGGGCGTTATCTCCTTGAACTCAGCGGGCGTTACGATGGATCTTCACGATTCCCGAAGAAATCCCGCTTCGCATTCTTCCCGTCACTTTCCGCCGGCTACAGAATCAGCGAGGAGCCGTTCATGAAGCCGCTCAAGAGATATTTCGACAACATCAAGATACGTTATTCATACGGCTCGCTCGGAAACCAAGACGTTGCCCAGTATGCCTACATCACGGCCATGTCCATCAGCAACTCATCGTGGCTTGACAGTTCCGGAAACATCCACAAGCAGACATCGAGCCCGGCTCCTGTCGCCGACAACCTGACATGGGAGGTGGCGACCACCCACAACCTCGGTCTCGACATCGACATGCTTTCCAACAGGCTCAATTTCAGCGCCGACATCTACCAGCGCTCGACTACGGGCATGCTCACCACCGGTGCGCAGCTTCCTAACGTCTTCGGAGCCGCCGAACCCAAGGAAAATGCCGCGGACCTCCGTACGAGGGGCTTCGAGATTTCCCTCGGATGGCGCGACACCTTCAAGATCGGCTCGCATCCTTTCTCTTACAGCGTGAAGGGAATCCTTTCCGACTACCAGGCTGAAATCACGAAGTTCGACAATCCGACCAACCTTCTGAGCCAGTACAGGGTGGGGCAGAAACTCGGGGAAATCTGGGGCTATGTCTATGACGGCTTCTTCAAGACCGACGCTGAAGCGGAGGAATACACGAACAGGGTCAACACGCACTCCATTCAGGGACGCGAGGTTCCGGGCTACTATGCCGGAGACATCAAGATCCGCGACCTTAACGGCGACAACGTCATCAACCAGGGCTCCAACACCCTTGACGATCCGGGCGACAGGTGCATCATCGGCAACAGCACCCCGCGCTATTCGTACGGACTTACGCTGACTGCCTCATATTTCGGCTTCGACCTCTATCTCTTCTTCCAGGGAATAGGTAAGCGGGACTGGTACCCTACAAACGAGACGGAGATGTTCTGGGGTCCGTACTCAAGGCCTTACGCATCGTTCATTCCGTCCGACTTCCAGAGCAAGATCTGGTCCGAGGATAATCAGGATGCCTATTTCCCTCGTCTGCAGGGCTATCTCGTAAGTTACGAACTCGGAAGGGCCAACACCATGTATCTTCAGAATGCGGCGTACTGCAAGCTCAGAAACGCCACCCTCGGCTACACTGTGGATCCTAAGCTGACGAAGAGAATCGGAATATCCAACATCAGGGTGTTCGTCAGCGGCGAGAACATCTTCACTTGGTCCGGTCTCAAGACAAAGTACATTGATCCTGAGGAGACATACTCCGGAGATGCCAGGACCTATCCGATGAGCAGGACGTGGTCCATAGGTGCAACCATATCATTCTAATCCGCGGAGAAATATGAAAAAGTCAGTTTTTTACATAACTATTGCCGCGTCAATGCTTTGCGCGGTTGCCTGCAACGATGATTTTCTCGAGAGATACCCCAAGTCTGACGTGTCTCCGGAGACTTTCTTCAAGACCTCTGCCGAGCTTGAGACCTACTGTAGGAGTTTCTATTCCGTGCTTCCGAGCGCGGAGGGCATGATTACGGACGTGTGTCAGGCAGATGACATCGCCTCCACCACCGTCCCCACTGAGTTCACCGGCCTGCGTACAACTCCGGGCTCCGGCGGCGGATGGGACTGGTCGGCTCTGAGGAATATCAACTTCTTCCTTGAAAATTCCTGGCGTTGCGAGGACGTGACGGCAAGGCAGACCTATGACGGAGTCGCAAGATTCTGGAGGGCATATTTCTACTTCACGATGATGCAGCGTTTCGGTGACCTCCCGTGGTATGACAAGGTTATCGGCCAGCATGACACAGAGGCTCTGATGAAGGGGCGTGACAGCCGGACATTTATCTACGACAAGGTTATCGAGGACTTGGACTATGCAATAGAGAACGCGCCTTCTGCGGTTGATCCGTGCACCGTTTCAAAGTACACGGCGATGGCTCTGAAATCCCGTGTCGGTCTCTTTGAGGGAACTTTCCGGAAGTACCGCGGATATGACGGATGGCAGGAATGCCTCACGGACTGCACCGATGCCGCGGAACGTCTGATGAAGAGCGGAGTCTATCACGTTCATACATCCACGGCAAGCAAGGCCTACGGTGAGATGTTCCTTGCGGACACGCCTTTCAACGAGTTCATTCTTGCAAAGACCTACAACTCCAAGCTCAGCAGGAACCACTATCTGAACCTCCACATTCAGGGCGCATCCAACGGGCATCCGAGCATGCCGAGGGACGCTTTCCTCTCCTACCTTTGTAAGGACGGCACTCGCTACACGGACAGGGCTGGGTATGCCAAGGAGGATTTCTACCAGTCCACCCAGAACCGGGACCCGAGACTCTCCCAGACCATAAGGACGCAGAATTATACCTATCCCGGACAGAGTGAAGTGCTCCAGCCGGACTTCAACTCCACCACAACGGGCTATCAGATTGCGAAATATGTGACTGACGTGACGACGGTAAACGGGACGAACGCCATTCCGTACATGAGATATTCCGAAGTCCTCCTCAACCTCGCCGAGGCTAAGGCCGAGCTTGGAACAATCCAGCAGGCGGACATCAACAAGACAATAAATCAGCTGCGCGGAAGAGTCGGAATGCCTGATCTCGTCCTCACTGAGGCGAACTCCCATCCGGATCCTTATCTTGCCGGGCTCTACACCAATCTCCCGGCAGGCGGCAACCAGGGACTTCTTCTTGAAATCAGGCGCGAGCGCAGGGTTGAACTCTTCATGGAAGGTCTCCGCTACTATGACATAGTGCGCTGGAAGGAAGGACAGAAGTTCACCAAGCCTTCACGTGGAATGTATATCGCCGGAGAGGGCTTCATAGACTTCGACCACGATGGCACAAACGACCTCTGTATATACTCCGGAACGGAGCCCAAGCACGAGGGCAAGTGCCAGTATACGAACATTGCCTCTCTCAAGCTTTCTGACGGGAAGTCTGGAGAGATCATCGTCAACGCCAACATCCGGAGGGTCTGGTCCGAGGAGAAGGACTATCTCTATCCTCTCCCGCTCGAAGACCTCCAGCTCAACAAAAATCTTACACAAAACTATGGTTGGGATGAACAATAACATGAAACATACACTTATTTTTCTGCTTGCGCTGTCCGCGCTTCTCGTTTCCTGCAAGGACAAGAACCTGACACCGGACACTCCGGGCGGCGGTGGACAGAGCGGACAGAAGACCTATCTTCCTGATTGGGAGGAGGGATATATGGACATACACCACATCGCCACAGGCAAGGGTGACTGCGTCTTCGTTGTCATGCCTGACGGCACCACCATGCTTCAGGATGCGGGTGATGTCGGCGATGCCTACGGTTCCGCTGACTGCGACCGTCTTCCGAACAGGGACAAGACTGTGGGAGAATGGATTGCGGACTATATCAATCATTTCTCCGCAAAGCTTCCGTCTCCCGGCGAGATTGACTATGCGTGGATTACCCATTTCCATTCCGACCATGTCGGATGCAAGACTCTCGGGGTTGACGGCCCTAACGGCTACTATCTTTCCGGGCTCACGATGGTCGGCGAAAAAGTCAGGATCAATAAGCTCGTCGACAGGGCATATCCCTCATACGACTTTCCTTCGACGAAGAAAATAGAACAGGAATTTCCTCTGTTCCAAGATTATAAGGTATTTACAAAATATCAAATGGGGAAGGGGATGAAGGCCGAGAAGTTCGACATCGGCAGCAAGAGCCAGTTCGTGCTTGTGCATGATGCCGCGAAATATCCGGAGTTTGAAATCCGTAATCTCTGCGCGAACGGAGAGGTCTGGACGGGAAGGGGAACCGCGACGAAGAAGATGTACAGCGGTGACGTCAGCCTGTTCGACGAGAACATGAACAGCTGCGCCATAAAGATGACCTACGGCAAGTTCTCCTACTTCAACGGAGGGGACCTCCCTGGAAAGAATCTCAGCCAGTACCAGTCTCAGGAGCGGAACTTCGAGATTCCTGTGAGCGAAATCGCCGGACCGGTGACCGCCCTCACTCCGAACCACCACGGCTGGAAAGATGCCACGACCGCAGACTTCCTCAAGAACATGAAGCCGCAGGTAATCGCCGTGATGTCAAACCATGTCGAGCATCCTTATTCCGCGACATTGAAGAACATGAACGACCAGATGCTCTGGACCGGCGAGCGGGACATCTACATCACCAGCGACAGCCCTGCCAGGGTGCTCGGCACGGCCTTCAGCGCCTTCAAGGGCGTAGGGCACACCGTGATAAGGGTTTATAAGGGCGGCACAACCTATCAGGTCTATGTCCTTGATGCCAAGACGACCGACTATCCGGTCATCTACAAGTCAAACCTCAAGTATGTTGAAAAATGAAAAGAACAATAATAATCATTTCTGCGCTTCTTACCCTGGTTTCCTGCACGGGCTACGATGACGGGCGTGTCGATGCGGTCAGGCTGCTTTCCCCAGAGGCGGATTCCTTTTTCGACCTCTCGGCCGGAGGAGCCACATTCCAGTGGCAGGTGTCCGGCGTGCTGAAGGACGGCTGCAACTTTGTCCTTTCCGCAGACCCTCGCGGTGACGTGACGAAAGTCTTTGAACTGAAGCCTTCCGAGTTCAAGAAGACATTCGAGTCTTCTGAGATCGACGCCGTTCTGTCCGAGTGGGGCTATTACTCACAGCAGAAGGCAACCGTCTATTGGCGGATTGAACCAAAGGACGGCTCCGTCTCTGACATTTCAGCCTTCCGTCCGCTTCTGTTCAAAAGGCTTGAGGCGACGCCTATAGTTATCGAGGACGCGTCTCCGGACACCAAGGCGCTCGTGGATATGAACAATGTCCATTCGGTAGATTTCAAGTGGAGTCCGGTCGAAGGTGTAGAGGTCTATTCCCTCCAGTTCCGGCCTTCAACCGGCGATGCCGAGCTTCCGGTTCCTGCCGCATGCTCCGAGATAAGGGGAACTTCATACACGCTCGGAGAGACTGCAATCAATGCGCTTATCGCCGACTATCTTCCTGATTCACCGCTTGTTTCACTAAAGTGGAGAGTGGTTTCAAACACCGCCGAGATTCCTGCGGAGAGCGAGTTCCGCCAGATACGTTTCGTTCGGCTCGGTGCCGACGGTATAGCTCCGGTTTCCGATGTAGTTGTCTATCCGGGCAGCAAGAGGGCGAAGCTCACGTGGAAGGTAACCGATCCGCGCACCGGCAAGGTGGTGGTGACCTGCGGTGACAAGGTTCAGGAAGTGCCGGCGAGCGAGGAAATCGAGGACTACGACATTGTCCTTGACGGTCTGGACGAGGGCGCCCGTGAGATTTCCCTTGTGAGCGTCGACCTCTTCGGCGGCAAGTCCGATGCTGTGAACGTCACAGCGCAGGTCTATGATGCGGAGAAGCTCTCCGGATCGTTCACTTCCCCTGTCCCGACAATAGGCGGACTCTTCCGCGAAGGTGTGCAGATTGCCCTTGCAAACACCGAGGATGAAAGGAGGATAAGTTCATACGTAGAATATGCGTCAGAGGATGGTAGTATCCTCACAATGGAGTTTGAAAACGGAAGCATGACCGCACTCATCCCTGACGGAGAGATGAAGCTCGGCTCCGAGGTCACTCTCTATTCGCGCTTCAGTCCTGTGGAGAACGCACTCGATCCTGTTCTTGTGAAATCGGACAAGACAGTCTTTGTCCCGTCCTATTCTATGGTTCCTCTTGAAAACTGCGCGCATTGGCCGAACGCTGCCGACAACGAGGGTATACTCTTCGGCGACATGAGCAACTACAACGCATCGTTCCCGTTCAGCATGCTCTTCGACGGCATCACCAACAACAGCCTCAACATGTGGCACACCACCGGAGCCGACAATGGCGGAACGGTCGGCTACATCCTTGAACACCCTGTGGTTCTCACGCTTGACCTCGGAGAGGAGAGAAACCTTTCGAGCCTTGTTGTCTGGGGACGCTACGGAGGAACGCCTTCAAAGCCGGGAAGGGACGGCGGCGGAACAGCCTCCAACGAGTCCTATTGGGCATACGGAGCATACAATCCTCGTGATTTTGAGGTCTGGGGCTCGGCAACCGTTCCGGGCGATGTCAATGACGCCTCCAGATGGGAGCCTCTCGACGGAACGTGGAGAACCGACGGCAGCTGGACCAAGATTGCCGACTGCTCCGTCAAGAGACCGTCAGGCGAGACCGCGACATGCTTCTGGTATGACGAGGGTTGCATTGACGCTGCCATCCCTACGGCCGAGGACTACGATGCCGCTGCAAACGGGCATGAGTTCGCTGCGGATCTGAATGCGCCGAAAGTCCGCTATGTCCGCATCGTCATAACCAGGACATGGAACTATTTCAACAGGATGAGAATCTCCTTCGGTGAACTTCATTTTTACGAATATCAGAACAATTAATACAATGAACAGACTGACATTCAAGAATATCCTTGGTGCGGCAGTTGTGCTTGCCGCCATCGCCGGCGGACAGTCCTGCGTC
Organism: Bacteroidales bacterium UBA6346; assembly: GCA_002438905.1. Lineage (GTDB taxonomy): Bacteria > Bacteroidota > Bacteroidia > Bacteroidales > UBA932 > Cryptobacteroides. The sequence continues at coordinate 10,274 of DJSA01000093.1, read as the reverse complement.
AAGGAAAAGGAGCAGGAAACCTCAATCATCCTTGAGGCTCCTGCAAATAACGCGACAGTGGACCTTGCCGACGGGAATGTCCTCTTTCGCTGGAGCACAGACAGCAGTGTCGGAGACGGCTTCACTCTTGTTTTGAATGGTGAGGATCCCGCCCACAGCAAGACCTGGCCTGTCAAAGGCACGGCCTATTCAAGGGAAATCGTGGCTTCCGATCTCGACATCCTTCTCAAGGAATGGGGCGCGAGGCCGAACGGAACCGTCGCTCTCCGCTGGACAGTGACTTCATCAGTCGAGGGACAGGGACACACTTCCGAGGAGCGCACGCTCAAAGTCAAAGTCCTTCCGGCCATTACGGAAAAGATCTACGTCACCGCGCCTGCGGAAAACGAGATCCTCGATCTCGACAACGAGGAGTCGTTCACCTTCTCGTGGTCAGAGAGCCTACATATCTCCTCCTACAGGCTTGAATTTGCCGCCGAGGAGAACGGCGAGGCCGTGAAGACATGGGATGGCCTCAAGGGCAGCTCCACTGTGATTCTCGCACAGGAACTTCTCGATGTGACAAAGGCGCTTGACCCGGACAAGAAGTCAGGCATAGTTCCGGCTTACTGGCGGGTTGTCGCCACCGATGAATTTTACACCGGAGCCTCGGCATTCTCCAGGGTGCGCATCATGAGGGATGCCCCACTCAGTGCAGTGGCAAACCTGAGCGTACGTCCCGGCTACAAGAGAGCCATCGTAAGTTGCTCGATTGACGACCCGCGCACCGCTTCCATTGTCGTGAAATACGGAACGGAAGAGAAATCGTTTGAAATAAGGAAGGGCGCCTCTTCGTTTTCGGAGGAATTTACGGAGCTTCCGGAGGCGGAACTCACTTTCTCAGTTGCAATAAAGGACAAGAACGGCAACCTTTCTCCGGAGGCTAAAAAGACAGTAAAGGTCTACGGAGACAGCTACACAGCCTCAAAGACCGCGAGAGCCGCCAAACTCGTGAGCCTCAAGCGTGCCGGTGCCGGAATTTCCCTCCTTTCCGTTTCCGACCAGGACCTCGCGAAGACTTCGCTTGTCTATCCGACGGAATCCGGTGACGCGACGCTTGAACTCGGCGCGGACGAGACATTTGCGCTCATCCCGTCAGGCGCGGCGAAGTTCGGCTCAGATGTGGAGATTGTTTCCGAATATCTCCCTGTTGAGGATGCCCTCGACCCGGTTGTGAAAAAGTCCTCTGTCTATGTTCCTGTCTATGGCATGGTTCCGCTTGAGGTCTGCAAGCACTGGCCGGATGCGGCGTCGGACGACAAGATTATTGCCGGTGACCACGGAATGCTTGGCGGCTACGGCTATGAGAAACTTTTTGACGGGAAGTACAACCTTTCGGGAGAAAACATGTGGCATACCGCCGGCGGAAGCAAGAATGCTTCAGGCAGCGCCAATTCCCTCAAGTCCAGCCCGATTTGTCTCACTGTAGATCTCGGCACTGAACTATATCTGAGCGGACTCGTGTTCTGGGGACGCCGTGCCGGAGTCATCTATGAGGACGGCACTTTCAAGGCATACGGAGACGGAAACACTGAATCCGGTTCAATCTTCGCCTACGGTAGCTACAACCCGCGCTCGTTCGAGGTCTGGGTGTCATCCGAGGAACCTGTCAACATTGCTGACGAAAAAGTCTGGGCTCCGGCCGACGGCTCATGGAAAACCGATGGCAGCTGGACGCGGATCTGCACCGGATGCCGTGTCATGCGTCCGTCAGGAAAGGACTGCCCGACCGGTTGGACCAACACCTACGGAAAAGACGGCAATCCGACCCTTGAGGACATGAGGCAGGCCGTTGACGGCTTCGAGTTCCCAGTTGACAGCTACGACGCTCCGGTCAAGGGACGCTACGTCAGGATTGTCATCACCGAGAACTGGCACAAGGACCAGATCAAGCGGGTGTCGATGGATGAACTTCATTTTTATAGCTTCACACCGAAGCAATAATATTATTAACACTTAAACAACTTAATTAACATTATCATGAAGAAGCAAGACTATTTCCCGCCGCAATTGGCGAGCCTTTCCTTCACAAATGAGCAGGGATTCTGCCTCAGCGGGGGGGGGATTGATGTAAACAACCGCACGGAAATCTTTTTTAACGATGATGAATACAAACTGTAAAAAACACTAAAACAATGAAAAGGAACTTATTTTTAGCATCCGTTATAGTTCTTCTTGCAGCAGCGGCCTGCAAGAAGGAACCGGCACAGCCGGCGGCTCCGGACAGAAGTGAGCACATATACACTTTCGAGACCTCGGCGGCGTCGAAGACGACCCTCGGTGAGAACTGCGTCGAGTGGGAAGCGGAAGACTGCATAGGAACGTTCGCGAAGGGACAGCAGAACGAGAAAGCACATGTCAATGTAGGCACGCCATGCACTTTCCAGGTGAAGACAATCGGGAAGCTTGAAGCAGGTGACAAGATTTACGCATACGCTCCTTACGCTGAAGCAGCGGGAACCGAGGCTTCGAAAGTTGTCGTGAGCATTCCGGCTGAGCAGAGCACCGAGCATTTCGCGATGCCGCTTGCCGCCGTGCCTTTCGTTGTCAAAGGTGAACTTGCTGCGGGCAGCGAGACTCCTGTTGGCGGGATGGATTTCTGCAACCTTGCCTCTGCGGCAGTTCTCCGCATCTTCTCTGATGGTACAGTTGCCGCAGGCGAGAAGATCCAGAGTGTGACCATTTCTTCCGAAAGCGACATTTGCGGAAGTTATTCCATTAACCTCACTGCAATCGACCTCCAAAAGGAAGAGACTCTTGCCCTGACTCAGACGACCGGTGCCAAGGCCGTTACCGTGAACCTTGCCACCGCGGCTGACGTTGCCGTTGAATCCGGTGCATTGGAAATTCCTGTCGTTCTCGCGCCAGGCACCTACGCTGTCAAAGTTGTCGTCAAGACCGACAAGACTTCCTACTTCAAGACTTCGGCCGAGACTGTCGAGTTTATCCGCAACCACAGGAAACCGCTCTCCCTCAACCTTGCGGAGGCTGAACATTATGGAATAGAAAAGGTTGAGCCGGCGGAGCTCCGCTCGTTCAAGAAAGGCGAGGCTCTTGAATATTCGCTGACTTTCACCGGCGAATGCGACGTGACCGCAAGCTGCCCTGAAGGCTGGGCTGCCACTGTCGAGGGAACAAAGCTCACCGTCACCGCACCGGCCGACGACACGAAGGCTCTTGAGGGCAACGTGGTTCTCTCCGTGGGCGGCGCTGCGACCGAGGTTCCGGTACGCCTTGCCGGCATCAACAGCCAGGAGGATCTCGTGGCGTTCACCGAGTCTGTCGGAGGTACGATTACAAAGGGAAAGACTGTGGATGCAAAGTATTTGGTCGATGGCGAGATAGCATTCAATACTGATTTGAAGATTGAAGCAAATCCTTTCTGGCTTGGGCAGCTGACAGTTCCGCTTAACGGAAATAACCATACAGTAACAATTGCAACCAATCACCCTACAAGAGGCGGTCTTGTGCAGGATCTTGGCGCGGATGTTCATGACTTGGTCATTGCTGGTACCATATCTGCCGGCAATGGCGAAGGACCATCATTCGGAAGTCTTGCTTGCTTCCTTTCTGCTGAAGGTATCACAATCAGGAATGTAAGTTCATCAGTGGCTATTAAGGCGTGGAGTGTTAAAGGAGGAGATGACAATAAGTTTGGAGGTCTCATAGGTGGTGTAAGGGATGCCATCTCTAAGCCAACTATCTTCACTATTACCGATAGCCAATTTAATGGGAGTATAACTATCGAAGGAAATGCAATGGCAGTCGGCGGTCTCTTGGGCAATGCCGGGAACAAAGGACTTCATGCTACATTCAATAATTGTAAGTGTGGCAGTGAGGCAACAATTACTTGTAAAGAAGGAGCATCCAAATATATCGGAGGCATTGTCGGCCTTGGCGGAACTTGCACAAATCCAGGAGAGATAATGACAATGAATGACTGTTCATTTGAAGGTACTATTAATTATCTACACAAGAATTCAATCAGTGTAGATGGCCAAATTCGCATTGGTGGATTTATTGGAAACCTTGAACGTGGGGCCGAATTCTCGAAATGTTCATTCACGGGCAAAATTAACATTGATTGGGATAAACGTGGTTCTCTTGACGGAGCCGGACGTGGCGTCGGCGGATTTGTCGGACGCAACACTGCTCCAAATGCAAGCTACCCTAACATGAATGCAAAATCCACGTTTGCAGGTTGTGTATCACAGGGTACTATCGCTATAACAAACTCTGTCGATGGCAATCCTGCTCAGCGTATCGGCCAAATTATAGGAGAATCGAATAACAGTACAGATTCCCATAAAGTGACAGATTGCACTTTGGCATCAACCATCACCGTCAACGGAACAAAACTCACAATTGAAAAATAGTTGATGAAAAACAGTAAGAAACTGCTTCTTTTTATTCTCGCTCTCGCTGCATGTGTTGCCTGCAACACGCGCGGCGAGCGGCGTGACGATAAATATCACGTCTGCGCATGGGTCTGGCCGTCCTGCCATGACGATTCTCTCGGCCGCACCAACTGGGAAGAGGGGATAGGCGAGTGGGAGGTCATCAAAAAGGGAGCTCCTCGCTATGAGGGACACTATCAGCCCAAACGGCCTCTCTGGGGATATGAGATGGATGACGATCCTCAGGTCGTCGAAAGGTGGATAAACACGGCTCTTGAATACGGCGTGAATACCTTCATCTACGACTGGTACTGGTTCGACCACTATCCCTACCTTGAAGGCGCCCTCAATAACGGCTTTCTCAAGGCTCCGAGCTGCCGCAAGATGGACTTCTACATCATGTGGGCGAACCACGACGTGCCCCACAACTACTGGAACCCTCACAAATGGGGCGACGACAGTTCTATCCTTTGGCACGGGGCGGTGGGGATGGACGACTTCAGACTTATTGTCGAGAGGGTCATCCGCCAATATTTCACGCAGCCGAACTATGTCAAGGTTGATGGCTGCCCGGTGTTCGCCATATTCGACCTGAACATCTTCGCAAACGGCCTCGGCGGACCGGAAAATGCGGCTGAAGCCATTGAGTACATGCGTTCGGAAGTTCGCAAGGCCGGTTTCCCTGACCTGCACCTCCAGATGGTTCACGGCGGGGTTCCTTATCCGAGCCCGGAGAAGATTGCCGAGATAAAGGGTACGATAGACAATCTTGGAGTCGCAAGCATGGTGGGCTACAACCCTGGGGCATACTCTCCGGACTACACCCAGATGAACTGCGGCGCTATAGGCATCCGCGAGGTATGGCACAGTCTTCTTGACATCCCAGTTTATCCTACAGTAGCTGTTGGCTGGGACGACACTCCGCGTTTCCCGAAAAAAGGAATCGATGACGTGATTCACATAGATGCCACTCCCGAGACGTTCAGGACCTACCTCCAGGTGGCAAAGGAATATGCGGACCGCAATGCGGACAGACAGGAGAAGTTTGTCATGATAAATGCCTGGAACGAGTGGGTCGAGGGCAGTTACCTTATGCCCGACGAGGTGTGGGGCTATCAGTATCTGGATGCGGTGAAATCCGTTTTTGGTGCGGCACAATAGAATTCTTGGAGAGTTGGAAGTCACGTGTAAAAATCGACCATTTGCGATAATCAAGGGCGGAGCCAAACTTGCTTGAGCTATGTCGAGCTGAGAAAAGTGGCGTATGTAATACGAACAATGAGATAAAAGGAATATGAAGAACAGACTTTTTTCATCTATTTTGTGCATTATCACCGCTGTCGGAATGATGACATCCGGTGAGACGGCTGCTTTCGGACAGTCAAACTGCGGAGGACAGGGGCGCTGCGGTGCCACTGCAGGAGATCACATTAAGGTCCGGTTCATCGGAACGGGCGCGGCTGATTGGAATGGTCCGGACGAGCGCGGTGAGCATCGCCGCTGGAGCAGTATACTTGTGGACGACAAGGTGCTTGTGGATTTCACGCCTTCCGACATGGACATGCTTCCGGAGGGGTTCAAGGCGGAGACAATCTTCTACACCCATTCGCACGGAGACCACTACAACCCTGAGGCAGCTCTGAAGATCGGGCTGAAAAGGGTCTATTGCGGCTCCACATGGCTCAGCCGCTGCAGGGGCGACTTCGAGCGGACCGCTGCCCGTCTCGGCGTGCAGGCTCCGGAGGTCATCGGTCTTGAGCAGCAGGAGGAAGTGACAGTTGATGGCGTCACGTTCAAGGCTCTCCCCGCCAACCACTGCACGGGCGACCTTCACGAACAGGCGCTTATCTATCTGATGATAAAGGGTGACTGCCGAGTGCTCTATGCAACTGACACGGGCGGAATCCCGGCCAATGCGGCGCGGGGAGGGCAGTTCGGCGTGGACGGCCTTGATAGGAAACTTTGGAAGCCGCTCAATGGGCTGATAATGGAGGCCACCATGGGCATGGGCGAAGTCGAGAACTTCCGAATCTTCTCGCACAGTTGTGTGGACGATGTCCTTCACACGGTCAATGTTCTGAAGAAAACGCATTGCTATGAGCCAGCCGAAGGTGTCCACGTCTATCTCACCCACCTTGCCCGCACGCTGCACGGCACGCAGGCGGAACTGGACGCGACACTTCCGGAGCCGTTGAAGGCGGCATACGATGGGCTGGAGGTTGTATTCTAAGTTTGTTTTATTCAATGGGTTTTATTATATTTGTTAGCCGTGTCGTGCACTGGCATTAAATGAAGAGCAATGAAGAAAATAAAGGTCGGACTTATAGGTTACGGACGCATGGGCGGATTCTTCGCGGACGAGTTCCAAAAGAGTGAGAAATGGGACTTGAAGTACATCTGCGACGTTTCCGATGCTTCTTTGGACATTGCCGCGGAGAAGTTTCCGGACGTTGTCCGGACCAAGGATGAGGACGAGATATTCAATGACCCGGAAGTGGAGGTTGTGGCTCTGACGGCCCTTGCCGACACGCGGCTTGGCCGTGTGCGGAAAGCTGTCGCTGCGAGGAAGAACATAATAATGGAGAAGCCGATAGCCGACACCATAGAGCGTGAGTGGGAAGTCGTCAGGGAGACGGAGCATTCTGGTCTGCTTTCGACGGTCGACTTGTATCTTCGTAACTCGTGGTACTACAACGAGCTGAAGGACGTGATCCTCTCCGGTGAACTCGGCGAGCTTGCCATTGTCCGCCTTTGTCACATGACGCCCGGCCTGTCACCAGGTGAGGGCCATCACGAGTTCGAGGGCCCTGCGTTCCACGACTGCGGTATGCACTATATAGACATCGCGCGCTGGCTCACCGGCAGCGAGTACAAGACCTGGCACGCGCAGGCCATCCGCCTTTGGGAATGGAAGGACCCGTGGTGGCTCCAGACCCACGGGACGTTCGAGAACGGAGTAGTCTTCGACATCACCCAGGGTCACAACTACGGTCAGCTGGCGAAAGTCCAGACCCATAACTCCTACGCCGACATCATCGGCACGAAGGGTATAGCCCGGATGAGCCACGACTTCAAGACGGCCGTGGTGGACATCCACGGGGTCACGCGCACGGAGAGGATAGAGCGGCCGTACGGGGGAAAGAACATCGACAAGCTCATCGACGTCTATGCCGACTGTCTGCGGAACGGGACGACCGACCCGAGGCTTCCTTCGCTGCGGGACGCGGCCATCGCGTCGGAGTTCGCGTGGAAGATGCTCGACGACGCCCGTACGCACGATATGCCGATGAAGGGCACCCACGAGGAGCTGGAGCAGATCTGGGAGCGCAGGCGCACTGCAACCGAAGGCTACGGGCTTATCCGTCAGCACTGACAGTCAGTCTGGTTCCGTCTTGAATCCGCCGGCTGTCCGGATTGACAGACAGCCACGCCACAGAGATTTTTATTAACACAAATACTGTTTGATTATGTCTAAAGAACTATCCAGAAGATCATTTCTGAAGGTCGGAGCCGCAGCTGCGGCAGGTCTTGCCGTTGCTCCTAACGTCCTCTTCGCAGGCAACTCCGAGAGCGAGGCCGGCAAGAAGCCAAAGAAGCCCCTTGACAGGAAGCTCAAGATTATAGCCGTCGGCATCGGCGGAAGGGGAGCGAGCGTGCTCCAGGCTCTTGAGACCGAGGACATCATAGGACTGTGCGATGTTGACTGGAAATATGCCGACCACGTCTTCAAGCGCTATCCCAAGGCGAAGAAATACAACGACTACCGTGTGATGTTCAAGGAACTGCTTCCGGAATGTGACGCTGTGATGTGCGCGACCGCCGACCACACCCACGCGATCATCTGCGCGGAGGCACTTGCGGCCGGCAAGCACGTCTACTGCGAGAAGCCCCTCACCCACACCGTGTATGAGTCCAGACTTCTGACCAAACTTGCAGCCAAGGCCGGTGTTGCCACGCAGATGGGTAACCAGGGTGCGTCCAACGAGGGCGTGCGGCTTGCCTGCGAGTGGATCTGGAACGGTGAGATCGGCGAGGTGACCAAGGTTGACGCCTTCACCGACCGCCCTATTTGGCCTCAGGGTCTTGAGCGCCCGACAGAGCAGATGAGCGTGCCTTCGACCCTCAACTGGGACGCGTTCATAGGCCCGGCTCCGATGCGTCCGTACCATCAGATCTACACCCCGTGGAACTTCCGTGGCTGGTGGGACTTCGGCACCGGCGCCCTCGGCGACATGGCCTGCCACATCCTCCACGCCCCTTTCAAGGCTCTGAACCTTGGCTATCCTATCCACGTCCAGGGCTCTTCAACCAAGCTTCTCAGCGAGTCCTGCCCTTCGGCGCAGCACGTGAAGTACATCTTCCCAGCCCGCGACAACATGCCTAAGGTGGCGATGCCGGAGGTTGAGCTCAACTGGTACGACGGCGGTCTTCTTCCAGACAGACCGGAGGGACTACCTGCGGGAGTGGATATGAACTACTGGGGCGGCGCCGTGATTTTCCACGGCACAAAGGACACGCTCATCTGCGGCTGCTACGGATCCCGTCCATACCTTGTTTCCGGAAGGGTTCCTGATGCTCCGAAGGTTCTTCGCCGGGTTCCTTCTATCAGCGAGGACTTCACCGTCAACCACGTTCAGGACTGGGTTCGCGCCTGCAAGGAGGACCCGTCAGTCCGCGTGCCGTCGGCTTCTGACTTCAGCGAGGCCGGGCCGTTCAACGAGATGGTCGTCATGGGAGTGCTTGCAATCCGTCTCCAGGGACTCAACCAGGTGCTTGACTGGGACGGCAAGAACATGAAGTTCACGAACATCCCTGCTGGTGCCACGGTGAAGTCAATGATCAAGGACGGATTCTCGATCCACGACGGTCACCCGACATTCGAGAACACCTACACCGACCCTGTTGATGCGAACCAGTTCGCGGCCGAACTCATTAGGCACAACTATCAGCACGGCTACGAGCTTCCTCCGATGCCTCAGGAATAGGAATTTGCATGGCCGGGCAGGGGTCATCCCTCTGCCCGGGCTGTGCAGAGACTTTTAGAAATAACCGGCTTCGTCAAAAAATCGATGCCCGATGATAAAAGACAAAGCTGAAGCAGTTTATTTTCAACAATATTAAATCAGTGACAATAGATATGAAAAGAACATTTCTTTTCGCGGCAGCGGCTGCTGCCTCCGTTGCGGTGGTGTCATCATGCGCCTGCAACAACAATTCAAAGAAGGCTGAGGAAAAGACCGCTGAGACTCCGGCTGTTCCGGAATACACGGTAGTCGAGAAGCCATGCGTTGACCTGGGCGAATATCCGCAGGACAAGGACGGATATTACGTAATCTTCGACGGCACTTCCCTCAAGGGCTGGAGAGGCTACATGAAGGACAGTGTTCCTCAGCGCTGGACCATCGAGGACGGCTGCCTCAAGTTCACAGGCTCAGGCACCGGCGAGGGTCAGACCAGCGAGGGCGGTGACCTCATCTTCGCTCACAAGTTCAAGAACTTCAGGCTTGAGTTCGACTGGAAGGTGGCTAAGGGCACCAACTCCGGAGTTTTCTACCTCGCGCAGGAAGTGACTACCAAGGACAAGGACGGCAACACTGAGGTTCAGCCTATCTACATCTCAGCCCCTGAATATCAGGTGCTTGACAACGCGACCCACCCTGATGCCCTTCTCGGCAAGGACGGCAACCGTCAGTCGGCTTCCCTCTACGACATGATTCCGGCGAAGCCTCAGAATTTCACCGGCTACGGCAAGTGGCAGACCGGTGCAATTATGGTCTACAAGGGCACAGTCGTTCACTACCAGAACGGTGAGAACGTGCTTGAGTACCATCTGTGGAC
>DJSA01000105.1:8466-17831 GCA_002438905.1 Bacteroidales bacterium UBA6346 | reverse complement strand
TGTTCTCGCTTGAGGATTCCGAGACGCTGCGCGAGAACCAGAAGATAGGTCTTCCTGTGATTCCGGGACTCGGTTCGGACGCCGATGCGGAGGCCTTCAGGAAGCAGGTTGTGCTTATGCGCTATGTGATGTGCTCATCGCCTGACAACGGCAACACCGAGACTGTCTGGGGATTCGTCGTGCAGGGCGGAACTGACGATAACAGCACATTCATGTCATCCTTGCCTCACTGGGTGCTGAAGAATGACACCAACACCAACGTCGGAGGCTGGGGCGGACTCTCGCCGACCCTCTACACCGTGGAGCATTTCTTCACGGATAATGGCTTTCTTCCCGAGGAAGATCCCTCTTTCTGGCCGGAATCGGAGTACCACACCTCCGCCGGACTTACGAACCCGGACATCACGAAGATAAATGTCCGCCGCGAGCCGCGCTACTACGCCGCAATCTCATTCGACGGGGACGAATACTCGACGAAGATTGCCGCCGGGAACCCTCTGTACAGCGAAATGCGGAACAATACGAAAACCGGATATGACGCCGGCATCTGGGGAACGAGGAACTATGTCGTGACCGGCTGGCTCAACAAGAAGTGGGTGCATCCGAACTTCCAATACACGGGCACCGGCTGGAGCAACAACTACGCCTCCTGCAAGGCTCCGTTCCCGATTGTGCGGCTTGCGGAGATGTACCTCTCGCTCGCCGAATGCGAGGCCCAGTGCGGCAACGATGGCGTGGCCATATCGTATGTGAACAAGGTGCGCGGGCGTGCCGGTATAGTTCCATGGACGGAGGCACTGCTTGCGGAGAAGGGCAAGACTGCGCTTCAGGCCGTGCTGGACGAGCGCTTTGTCGAGTGCTGGCTTGAGGGCTACCGCTACTACGACATTCGCCGCTACCTTCAAGGGCGCGAGAGGCTTTCCACCGGCAACTGGAAGGGGCTCAATGCCGTGCAGACCTCCCCGTCGTTCGCCTCGTTCAATGAGGTTGTCGATATAGCTCAGCCGTTCGACTGGAACGACAGGATGTACCTTATGCCTGTCTCCAACAATGAGGTGTATTCCAACCCTAACATGGTCCAGGCTCCGGGATATTGATACTCTTGCGCTGATGATGAAACATGAAACCAATGATTTGCAATGAAAAGAATATCTATAGCAACCATATTTTTGTCTGTGCTGCTCCTTGCCTCGTGCAGGGAGGAATACAAGCTTTTTCCTGACCGGTATAACAGGATTCTGTCAATCAAGAACAGCGGCGTGCGGGAACTCCGCAGCGGAAATACCGTCAAGGAATACAAGGACTCGATTCTTGTCCTGAAGGGCGGCGGCAATCCTGACGGGGACGCATTCGCCCAGATTGAGGTCATGAGCCTCGCCAAAGCCTGCGAGACTTTCGGCTATGACGAGGGCAGCCTGGAAATAATTGACGAAAGCTCATATTCCATAAAGGACGGGGACGAGGTCTCACTCTTGGGAAAATCGCGCAGCCGCTATGTCCCTCTGGTCTTTTCTCCGGAGGACATCTATCGGCAGGCGCTTCGGGCTGAGGGGAAGACCCTGGTTCTTCCGGTCGCCCTGCGGAGCGAAACCGACACCGTCAACACTTCAAGCAGCACGGTTCTCTACCGTTTCGACATCAATGGTCCGGAGGTTGTGTGGCCGGATCAGTCGGACATAAGAGCGGAGATTGCATTGAGGGAACTTGACATCGACATCGAGGCCAAGGTCGAGTACAGCGAGAGCAACCTCACCCCGTTTGTCGGAAAGATTGTCACGGATGGTCTTGAAACCCTTGTGGATGAATACAATGCGAAGAACGCCACATCATACGGCCTGCTTCCTGCATCGGCATGGTCCTTCGACGGGATCAACGTTACAGCCAAGACGGAAATCGTCAAGGGTAAACTACATCTGAGCAGGAATGGACTCTCTTCCGATGAGACCTATCTGCTTCCGCTCAGGCTTGACGGCAGCTCTTGTCCGGTAGGCGCTTCGGAGGAGGTACGTTATCTTGTCGTCACCAATCCGAAATATGTCTATCGTCCGGTTGACCGCACGGGCTGGAAGCTCGTCTATGTCAATTCTCAGGAGCATTGGTATGGGGAAACTCTTGATCTGCAATGGTTTGCTACATACGCCTTCGACGGAAGACCGGAGACTACATGGGGAACGCAATGGAACGGGGCTGTGTCAAATCCTTCATGGGACGACTATACATACGAGCCCGCCGACAAGAATCTGCATTCGATTGTCCCGACTCTGTTCGAGGGCTCGCGTGAGATTCCGAACATCATCATGGTGATTGACCTCGGGCGTGAGTACAGTCTCGGAGGCGCGGGGATTCTGCAGTCGGCCAAATTTAATGAGCAGAAGGTCAAGAGATGCGAGGTTTACGCGGAAAGCTCCTTTGAATTCAAGACCGTGCGGGACGGCGGCAGCATTGCCAATTACAGCACTCTCGATGAAGGGAACGACTGGAAGCTTCTCACTACCGTCGAGATGGACTGGCCGGTCAGGGAATATTGGTCGCAGGTGCAGACGGCGGTGAAGGGGCGTTATGTGAAGATACGTCCGGTTGAACTGTTTGAGGGGCTGGATCCGAAGGCCGTGAACATCGCCGAGTTCTATCTGAGCGAACTCGTGTCTGTCGATGGATATCCTGTGAAATAGGTTGTGCGAAGAAATGAAGTGCCTCAGAATGAGGATGATAACACATAATAACATATAAACAAATGAACATGAGATCTGAAAAATTTAACCTCTGTGGGAGGAATTATTGCTCTCCGGCAGTTGCTGCGGAGTGCGTTTTCACAGAATCAGGATTTGCGGCGTCCGACGACCGTTTTGACGGGACGAACGGAACCGAGGTAATGGGAATGAACCCGTATGATGAACTTTAATCGAATGACTATGAAAAACAGAATTTTTGCCGCCGCTGCAATGTTTGCAGCTATGACCGCCGTTTTCCTGCTCTAAGGTTGCGGAAGTTGAGGAGAAACCGTCATACACATATCGTTTTGCGCTCGTGAACGAGGTACTTCCCGCTGTCAAGTCCGATATGACAGGCGATCACCTCGCTTTTGAGACAGGAGACTGGCTTGGATTCTCGCTTGAAAAGGACGGGAATATTGTCTATACTCAGCGAACAAGCATACAGACTACGGAACCGCGACCTGTTTTCGGGTTCACGACGGACATTCAGATGAAGGCCGGCGACCGTATATGCGTGGTGTCGCCTCGTGTACTTCCGATAAATAACGGAAATTTCAATGACCTGCGGGAACCGGTAAATGCCGGCCCGATGCAGAGCATAACCATTCCGCTTGTGCAGAGCCATAAGGGCGGAAAGTTTGACGGAACCGCGATGCCGATGGTGAGCGTGCCGTTCACTTTTACCGAGGAGATGCTTGTGGGTGCGGACAATAAGATTCAGTCGGTGAAATTCCTCAATCTCGGAGCTCTGCTTGATTTCCGGGTGTTCTCGACGACTGGGGAATATCAGGGCGAGACTGTCCGGGATGTGATTTTCGAGGCGGACAAGAACATCGTCGGCGAGTTTAAAATCAATGTGCAGAATGTAATCCCGATGATGAGACCACGCTTGCCATTGACCTTGCCTCCACAAGGGCTGAAGGTGATTTCGCCACGCCTCTGACAAATGCCGCGAGGACGGAATCTGATGCTAAGGTCGGGACAGACAAGGACAATTCCGGCTCCGTGAGGATGGTCGTGGCTCCGGGAACATACACCGGAAAGGTGAAGGTGCGGACGGACAAGGCCTATTATGTGTTCAACATGTCAGCGGCACGGACGTTTGACCGTAACGGGATATATCCTCTCGGGCTTGACCTTGCGAAGGCTACGCGTGTTGTGATGGAGGCTGTTGACCAGACTCAATGGCAGTGCAAGTTCGTTAATGATGACAATCCTGCAGGTTGGGGAAAGGTCGGAAATATGATTGATGGAAAACTGACCACGGCGTGGATACAGACTTATGACAAGCCGATTTGGGACGGAAAAACGGACGATTTGAATTATGGAAGTTCTTGCGATGACTTTGTCTCTATGAATATGGAATGGCATAGGGATATTCCGAACATTGTCTTTGTTTTTGACTTCAAGAAAGATGTTGAAGTCGGAAGAGTCGGCATCGGAAAACTGCCGGAAAACTGGCCTTATAATCATGATCTTCGTAGTTGCGAGTTTTACATCGGGGCAACATGGTCGTTCAAGAGTGCGGGAACGAATGCTTCCTATCCTTACTGGACGGGCGGCGGCACATTGGAGAACTACAACACCGCCAACGACGGCAACGACTGGAAGCTTGTTCTGACGGCAACCGACATCCCTAAGGAAAACGGACTGTTCTGGTACGACGTTCCGGAGACCGTAGGCAAGGCCGACAGGACGGGACGCTATCTGAAGATTCGCCCTACTGCGGGCTACAGAGGCAACACGCCTTGTGAAATCGCCGAGATCTATGTCGACGGCATCGTGACGGGGAACACCGCTGAGGTGGAATAATGCAACGGAAGTAAACATACAATGAAGATTATCAGAACATTTTTAGGCAAGGTGCTCCTGTGCACGGCGGCGCTGCACCTTGCCCTTGCCGCCGGAGGAACGGTTCTTCTTGCCGGCTGCGCGAAAGGAAACGACGACCCGGGAATGACAAAGCCGACGGACAGGCCTTCCGTAGAGGACAGGCAGGGAGGCTATCTCTTCGCGCACATGACAAATGCGGACTACGGCTCTCTGTTCTACTCCATTTCCCGCGACGGGCTCAGCTGGGAGACTCTGAACGGCGGCAAGGTGATTCTCGAAAGCTATTTTGGCCATCCTGACATCTGCGAGGGACCGGATGTTTTCGGAAAAGCCGGCCGGAGGTGGTATATGATAGGCGTCGTGCGCGGCTCGTCGAAGGAGTCGCTGGTGCTCTGGCACACGACCGACCTCGTGGTGTGGAAGAACAGGGTGCTCGACGGGGACAAGTTCGTCGTTGACCATCTTGGCGTCTATAATGAGATTCCGTTCGTGGGAGCGCCGAAAATGTTCTACGATGAGGACAGCAGGCAGTTCATCATCACCTGGCACGCCGGGGAATACTACCGCAAAAGACAGGAGGCAAAGACTGCCGAGGAACTGGAAATGTACGACAGGAAGAACTACTTTACGGGAGCCGATGCGGATATTTCCCTCATTGATGTGATAATCAGAAAGTTCAACGGTAAGTACTACGCCATCATGAAGGACGAGCGCTGGGAAGACAAGGCTCCGAAGACCCACAAGTCCATAAGGATTGCCTCGTCGGACAATCTGCTCGGTCCCTACACCAACCCCGGGCCTTCCGTAAGTCCGAACTGGCGTGAGGCTCCTATCATGGTCCGCACTCCGGAAGGCAAGTTCCGGCTCTACTACGAGAACTACGGGGAGCACGCCTACGAGATGCGTGAGTCCTCGGCGATTCAGGGCGCTCCGTGGAAGGATGTGACGAACTTCTACCCTCCGAAGGACGGCCGTCATGGCTGCATCGTCCATGTCGATGAGGAGACTTACCGGAACATCGAGAAAAACTACAAGTAAATCCTCTCTCTTGTGAGGATGAGCTGAAGATAAAGAATATATGAAGAAAATATATCCCCTTATCATAGCTGCGGCGCTTATCGTGTCATGCACCTCTCGTCAGCCGCAGGCGGTGAAGCCCCCGCTTATGGGCTGGAGTTCGTGGAACGCATATATGGTCGATATTTCCGACTCCATAATCACTCATCAGGCCAACCTTCTCATCGAACGCGGTCTCAAGGACGCCGGTTACGGAAACATCAACATCGACAACGGATTCTTCGGCTACCGCGACGAACGCGGTTACATGATTCCGCATCCGGTGAGGTTTCCCGGCGGCTCCGCGCAGATGCGTTCCATCTCCGACCACATCCACTCCCTCGGCCTTAAGGCCGGAATCTATTCCGATGCCGGCGACAACACCTGCGGGTCGAGCTACAACAAGGACCTGAACGGGCTTGGGGCGGGACTCTGGATGCACGATGTTCAGGACGCGGACCAGTATTTCAACAACTGGAACTTCGACTTCATCAAGATTGACTACTGCGGGGGCATACATCGCCGCCTTGAGGAAAGGGACCGCTATGAGGAAATACGTCAGGTGATTGACAGCGTGGCTGGAAGGCACATCGACATCAATGTCTGCCGCTGGGACTATCCGGGGACATGGGTTGAGAAGCTTGCAGACTCGTGGCGGATTTCGGAAGACATACGTCCCGTCTGGTCTTCTGTCCGGCACATCGTGGAGAAGAATCTCTATCTGTCCGCTTACGCGCATGACGGGCACTACAACGACATGGATATGCTCGCGGTAGGCTACAACATCAAGCCTTCGCCGTTCTGGGAGGACGGGCTTGGGCTTAGCTATGCCGAGGAGGAGGCGCATTTCGGGATGTGGTGCATAATGAGCTCGCCGCTGCTTCTTGGCTGCGACATCGAGTACATCCCGGAGGAGACGATGCGGATAATCACCAACCCGGAGCTGATTGCCGTGAACCAGGACCCGCTTGGACTACAGGCTCATGTGGTTCAGCACGAGGGAGAGACATACGTCTTCGCTAAGGATATCCTGCGTCGCCATGGAGGTGCGAGGGCCGTCGCTCTCTATAATCCTTCTGGCTCTGAGGCCTCGTTCAGCGTTCCGGCCGATGTGCTGGAGTTCACCGGTCAGATGAAGCTGCGCGACCTCAACCTGCGCTCCGACCTTGCTCCGTGCGGAGTCATAGAGATGACGCTGCCGCCTCACACAGCGAAGATTCTCAAGGTTGAGGGGGAGCGGATTGAACCTGTCCTCTATGAGGCGGAGTGGGGCTATTGTCCGGACTTTACCGCAATACGCGGGACGGGCGTAAAGTACATCCCTGTTGAGGGGGCTTCCGGACGCGCCGTGGCGACGAACCTCGGAGACTCCCCGACGAATTATCTCGAATGGGGTGACGTCTTCAGCCTCAAGGGCGGGAAATACAGAATCTCCGTTCGGTTTTCCTCGCCGGAAGCGGTTGATTTTGACTTGGTTGTGAACGGAAAGGCGCATCACGCATCGGTTGCCACGACGGACTCCGCATTCGTGGAGATTCCGTTCGAGGTGAGGCTCCGCAAGGGAGAAAATGATCTCAGGGTATGCTCTGTAACATCATCGAAGGCTGCCTTTGACTGCATACGGCTCGTGAATCTGTGAACATAGTTTAGAAATGCACAAATGAAAAAGTTCAATGTTTGCCCGGCAGTGATTCTGCTGGCCCTGACGGTGTGCTGCAGGCCTGCGGCAGGGGAGGATAACGGTGAGAGGACGGCGGTGATCGGTCATATCCATGGATCCCGTCAGAACGCACACAGGCTCGATGACAATGTTTTTCGGGACATCGATGCCTTCGCAGGAACTGATTGACGCATATTCGGTTGAAAAACGCGTGTCTTCGGCCACCCCGCCGGCATACGTTGCATATTCTCTTGACGACGATGTCGTGAAACCGAACGAAAACAGTCTGGCCTATTGCGCCGCCCTTAGAGAGGCCGGAGTCCCGGTCAGGGAGATTCCGCATGAGACCGGCGGCCATCAGTGGAACCACTGGCAGGATTTCCCCTCTTCGATGTTCGAATGGATTGCATCGCTTCACACGTATAACACCGGCCAGATGGGATTTATTTTGCAATAATCTCAAAAAGGTGTAAATTTGCCCGTATGATAATCTCAAAAAGGTGAAATATGTTAAGGCGTAAAGTATATGGGCAACTGCTGGATTGGAAACGGGAGAGAAATGGTTCAACGGCTCTGTTGATAGAAGGAGCAAGGCGAATCGGGAAAAGCTATATTGCGGAGTTGTTTGCAAGGAACGAGTATGAATCCTATATTCTCATAGACTTCTCAAAGGCTTCTCCCATAGTGAAGTCTTGGTTTGATTTGTATCTTGAAGATATTGACACGCTGCTTGAAAACATACAGCTTCATTATCGGAAAAGACTACCGGTAAGAAAGTCACTGATTATTTTTGATGAGGTACAGGCTTGTCCAAGAGCCAGAGAGGCCATCAAGGCACTTGTTGCCGACGGACGTTTCGATTACATCGAGACAGGTTCTCTCATATCCATAAAGAAAAATGTCAAGGGGATTTTGATTCCTTCCGAGGAAGACTCGATAGATATGTATCCTCTGGATTTTGAGGAGTTTCTGTGGGCGATGGGTGATGATATGCTGATGCCTTACATCCGGAGGCA
This sequence comes from Bacteroidales bacterium UBA6346, assembly GCA_002438905.1. GTDB lineage: Bacteria > Bacteroidota > Bacteroidia > Bacteroidales > UBA932 > Cryptobacteroides. The sequence continues at coordinate 9,552 of DJSA01000105.1, read as the reverse complement.
GTTCAGTGAGATGAAACCTATGTGCGAATTTCATCGGCGTGCGATGGAATATTTCCGGAAATATCTGATTGTCGGAGGTATGCCGCAGGCTGTGAATGCATACGTGGAGTCTCTGGACTTCAATAAGGTTGATGCAGTAAAGAGGCAGATATTGAAACTTTACAGGAATGATATCAGAAAGTACGCTGACAATTATGAGACGAAGGTGACGGCTATATTTGACGAGATTCCTGCCCAGCTTTCAAGACACGAGAAGAAGTTTCGCTTGTCATCACTTAGTGATGACGCGAGAATGCGTGAATATGAGGCTGCTTTTTTCTGGCTTGATGACGCAAGAATTATCAACTGCTGCTACAACACTACAGAACCGAGCATGGGACTGCGACTAAACGAGGAAAGGACGACTTTGAAGTGCTATATGGCAGATACCGGACTGCTTCTCAGCCATACGTTCAATGCGCGGGGGCTCATGTCACAGGAAATCTATCAGAAGCTGATGTTCGACAAACTAGAAATCAATGAAGGCATGCTTGTCGAGAATATTGTAGCACAAATGCTGAAAAGCAGCGGTCATAAACTGTACTTCTATAGTTGCAGTGATGCGGATGCCAAGAGCAGGATGGAAATAGATTTTCTTATACAAAAGGAAATGATAACAGCCCGTCATAACATTTCTCCGGTGGAGGTGAAAAGCGGGCAGCGCTATACATTATCTTCTTTGAAAAAGTGCATCGATAAGTATGGAAATTTTCTATCGACGCCGTATATCCTTCATTCGAAGGATTTAAAACAGGAAGACGGTGTCGTTTATCTTCCGCTCTATATGACACCGCTATTGTAGCGCATAGTTCATGACATTTCCGGCGGTTATTTCTGCCGTCATGTCAGAATTTCTCACAGCGAGCTGCCGCCGATGAAGCCTCGGAGCAATGAAGTGGCCGGGACATCCTTGTCGGAGACCGGGAAGAAGTAGTAGAGGAACTTCAGCAGGCGGTGAGCCTCGCTGTACTCCGGGCAGTTCTTGGGGATTGTCCGGAGAATCTGTTCCGCGTGGGGACGAAGGACGGCGAACTCGACGAGGTAGGC
>DJSA01000105.1:0-8352 GCA_002438905.1 Bacteroidales bacterium UBA6346 | reverse complement strand
CCCTTGTTGTAGTCGCGGACGATGCGGCGGAGGAGGCGGTTGTCGCTGGTCGGGATGCAGTTGTGGTCGTCGAGGGATATGCTCGTTATTGTGTTTATGAAGATGCTGAACTTGCTGGAGTCCGGAACCTTGTCGGTCAGGCGCGGGTTCAGGGCGTGGATGCCTTCGACCAAGAGCACCGTGTCGGATTCGAGCCTGAGGGTCTTGCCGTTGTACTCGCGGATTCCCGTGACGAAGTTGTATTCCGGCACCTGTACGGTCTCGCCGGCGAGGAGTTTGAGGATGTCCTTCTGTAGGGCGACGTGATCGACGGTGTCGAAATTGTCGAAATCGTAGTTGCCATCGGGCAGCTTAGGGGTGTCGAGACGGTTCACGAAATAGTCGTCGGTGGAGAAGGAAATCGGGTGCAGGCCGCAGGCCTTGAGCTGGACGCTGAGCCGCTTGCAGAATGTGGTCTTCCCGCTGCTTGTCGGTCCCGTGATCAAGACTAGTTTGGCCGGTGATGAGGAGTGGAAGCGGCGGTCGATTTCCTCTGCAATCTGGACTATCTTCTTTTCCTGAAGCGCCTCGGCTACCTGAATCAGCTCGCTGGCCTTGCCCTTCTGGCAGGCGATGTTCACGTCACCAACGCTGTCGAGTTTCATCAGCGCATTCCAGTGGATGCTTTCGGCGAAGACCTCGAAGGTTTTGGGCTGCTCGAAGAACGGCGCAAGCAGTTCAGGGTGGTGGCGGTCGGGCACTCGCAGGAGCATTCCGCTGCGGTATTTCTCAAGTTCCCAGACGGCTAGATAACCGGAAGACGGGACGAGAGTGTCGTAGAAATAGTCGATGCTGTCCCCGAGAGTGTAGTAATCTACATAGACAGGCCGCGTTGTGTCTATCAGTTTGGCTACGTCCGCCCGTCCGTCCTCGGCGAATGTCGCCCTTGCCTCATCGGCCTGTACTTCCTGCCTATAGAACGGAAGGTTCTCCCCGATGATTTCGCGCATCCTTTCACGGATTTTCGCCACGTCGTTCCCGTCTGTTCCGAAGCCGTCGGGCTTTATGAGCGAGCAGAAATATCCCTTAGAAATCGGACGTCGCATATACACTCTGCATCCCGGAAACACGTCTCCGGCTGCCTTGCTCAACAGAAAGCAGAGCGAGCGGCAGTAGACGCTGCGACCGCTGTAGGTGCGGTAGTCAAGAAATTCCACGTCTTTGTTGTTGTAGAGCCGAAACCGCAGTCCCTGAACTACGTTGTTAACCTTTGCAGCCACAATGGGATAGGGCTTGTCGAAATTGAACTCGCTGACCGCGTCAAGCAGGGTCGTCCCTTCCGGAAATTCCTTGTATGTGCCGGTGTTCTTGCAGAAAACCTTGACCATTGGTTCGTAGTGTATTGTTTTTGGTGACGATTATATTCGAACAAGGTGGCGAAAAATCGCCGTTCCTTTCAATTCTGTGGCAAAATTAGGAAAATTTATGCTAAATTTGCACTTCAGAACTGAGGAACCCGTCAATTTTTCACATTTGCTTTCGGCGGGGTCGGATGAATCCAATCTTTAAAATATATTTTATGAGTACAGTCCACATTATCGACCATCCGATGATTCAGCACAAACTGAGCATCATGCGTGACAAAAACACAGGTTCAAAGGATTTTAGGCAACTTCTGACGGAGATTTCCCTTTTTATGGGCTATGAAGTCACCCGCGACCTTCCGCTTGACTATAAGGAGATTGAGACTCCGATCTGCAAGATGATGGCTCCGAAAGTTTCCGGTCGTAAGCTTGCCATTGTCCCAATCCTCCGTGCCGGAATGGGTATGCTTGAGGGCATGCTCACCCTGATACCTGTGGCAAAGGTCGGACACATCGGATTGTACCGCAACGAAGAGACCCACGAGCCTGTTGAGTATTTTTGCAAGCTTCCAGAGGATATCCAGCAGAGGCTCGTCATTGTGACTGACCCTATGCTCGCGACCGGCGGCAGTTCAATAGACGCGCTCTCCCTTCTGAAAAAGCACGGTTGCGCGAACATCCGTCTGATGTGCCTCGTGGCCGCTCCGGAGGGAATCAAGAAAGTGCAGGAGGCTCATCCGGACGTTGACATCTATGTCGCCGCTGTTGACGACCATCTGAATGAAAACGCCTACATTGTTCCTGGACTGGGAGATGCCGGCGACAGAATATTTGGAACAAAATAAAAATGGAACTTTCATTCGTTTCATACGCAGATGACGACGAGAGCCTTCTTGAGGGCTTTCGTCGCATTTATATGGAGGCGTTTCCGGATCTCGATGAACGAGAACCATATGATAACATAAAGAAGAGGATCTCTTCTTCCGATTCGATGCCTGGCACTGTAGCCTGTCTGCTGACAGACGGCGGGAAGGTGGTCGGAGGGCTTTTGTCGGATTTCTATGTTTTCAGTGAATCTTCGGTCTTTGACCTTGAGGCCATATACATCGCGGTAGATACGGATTCCAGAAGAACCGGCTATGGCAGAAAACTGCTTACTGAGGGGCTTGAACTCTCTGCGTCAGGGCTGGAGAAACTCACTGGGCTGAGACTTCGCAATATTTATTTTGAAACAGAGAATCCCTTCAAGGTCAAGAAAGAATCATTTGACCCTATTTCAAGACTGCGCTTTTTCTACTCCCTTGGAGCAATGCGAGTTCCGATATACTACCGCCAGCCACCTCTTGATGATAATTCCGGATGGGCAGACAACTTGTTCCTTATGGTTTTGCCTCATCCTGGTAAAGAACCTAAAACGTCTGTGGACAAGGAAGAGCTGAAGGATTTTCTCACAGCCTTTTATCACGGGCTAGCAGTTTCCGACATATCTTGTTACGAGGCATTCCGTAAGGAGATAGACAAGATTGCGGAGATTGACGAGACGAAGAATTGGGTCGTAAGTCTCGACTCTATGATGGAGACGCCCTCATTTTTGATAAATGACGTTTCTGTCCTGTCTCACTACCGGATGAGAGGATGCCGTTTCATAAGGGAGGATGAGTCTGACTTGAAATCATGCTCAGTGTTTGAGTCATACGAATGTGACCTAATGGATTATGCACATCAGGAGCGTAGTCACCGGCCATTCCGCACCTATCATATAAAGTCATACAAAAATGTAAGGCTTGACCTTCCGAAGTTTTACAGTTTCACATCGGAGGGACATACATTCTATCGTTTGTCAAAGACAGATTCCGTTATGGTGGATCTCTCTCTGAACTGTTCTTCTCGTGGCAGCGATATAGATGCGGACGAACGCTATATGGTCTCTCTTACGGTAAGACCATCTGAAGGCTACTATTTTGATGAGCTGTCATTGATAAAACTGGTGACGCTGTTTGGCAGCCGCCAGGAAAATTATTTTGCCTATCCGGATAACGAGTTCACGGACTTATGCGTGAGTGTGGAAGGGGAAGAAACTGCAATGAATGTCTTTGACTTTATCGGGCACTATATTGCTGATTGTGGCGAAACTTTAATGGGGACACCGCAGTTTGAATGCTGCCGCACGGGGACGACAGAGTTGGAACTTTCAAGTGTCCGGAGATCCGATGACGGAAATGCTGCTTTTGCTGATTACGATGAATTTTATGGGGCATTAGCGTCAGTTTCTCCGGCTGAATCAATGTGGAACAAGACCTTATGCGGTATCCTGCTTGGCATATTTGATTTCGGGAGGATGAACAGTGCCGAGATTTTTGACACAATAAAGCCTATGGTCGAGAGAAAGGATTCGTTCATGCTGCTGTGCCGTGGTCATCTTATGAAAGTCTGCTTTGAGCAGAGCAAGGAAAGGGTCGAGAACATATTCATATCTCCATATCTTATGATCCCGAGCATTGCCTTGGCTTATAACGAGATGGTTCTTGATAATCGCGAGATGGAACTAGCTGCAATAGTAGCAGAAGATTCCGGAAGGCCATTCGGATTCTATGAAAAGGTCAAGAGGGACACTCTTGCTCTGCAGCATGTCAGTCATTCGCTGTCTGTTCAGCATATAACGAACTGCTTCAACTACTCAAGTGAACGGGAGATTTTTTCTGCAGGAGAAAAGACCCGCGGGCTGCAGGTGAGGACTGCCCAGTTGAAGAGAAATATTGATATGGTTCAGAACGAGATAAATCAGAGAAAGTCACGCTATTCCGTTTTTATCGACACCATACAGAACTGCATCCTCCTCATCCTAGCCATACTTCAGGTCTACACTACGGTTAACAGACTGCACTGGCTGTTCATTGCAGTTCTCGTTCTTACTGTGGTGTTCGGCGCAGACATAGCCTACAGAAAACTGAAGGAATAAGTCTCTCCTTAAAATTATGTGAAAAATCCTCGAAACATTTCTTACAAGCAGATAGTTCCGAGGATTTGTCTTTTGGTGGGCGCTGCAGTCTTTATTTCCTGCGCTTCTTGCCGCCCTTTTTCTTGCGACTGTTGAGAATCACGACTATGATGACGGCGAGGACGGCTACGGCGATGCAGATGTAGGTGAAGTAGCTGGCATTATCGCCCTTGACGCGAGACCACATCTTGAGGAGAGCTTCGGTGCGGTCTCCATTGTCGTGCATCATTCCGCAGCGTGCCATGATTGATGCGTCCGGGTACTGAATCGGATTGATGCAGACAGCTTTCGCCTTTTCCCCGAAGAAATAGCTTGCGTCTATAGGTGAATATGCGGCTGTGTCGATGATTGAGTTCAGAATCTCATCTCCTCCGACGGCGCTGACATACCCGATCTCGTCCATGTTACGGAGGGCATTCTCTGGCATGCACATATAGTTTATGAAATATCGTGCGGCCTGAATGTTTTTTGCATACTTTGGAATTACCCAGCCGTCGAACCATACGATGCTTCCCTCGTGAGGCACTTCGTAGTCAAGTTTTACTCCGATTTTAGCCGCCTCTTCTATTGCCCACTGTGCATCACCGCTCCAGTCAAGGTTAATCCAGGCCTTCTCCTTGGTCATCTCCTCCTTACCAAAGTCCGCTTCCCAGCCGAGGACATTCCCCTTCACCTCATTGAGAAAGTTCTCCACAAGCGCAATGTACTCGTCTGAGGCATTGAATGTTATGTCCTTGATGTCGAGCTTCCCGGCATCTATCTCATTCTTGTGAAGCGCGATTGTGAGAGCCGTATAGACATCTCTGAATGCGTCCTTGATGAAAATCTTGTTCTTAAACTTTGGATTCTTGAGGCATTCCCATGTCGAGGCCTCTTCCTTGGTGACATACTTTGGATTGTACAGCAATCCTGTCGTTCCCCACATGTAGCCTACCGCATAGTCATTGGCGTTCTTGCCGGAACCTTCGATTTCATTGAATTTCTCCCTGATGTACGGAGCGATGCCGTTGATGTAGTTCGGCGTCTTGCCGAAGTCGGTGTCTATCTTGAGGAGCAGGTTCTGGCGGAGCATGCGCTCGATGATATATTCCGACGGACACACGACATCGAAGTCCTCGTGGCCGAGTTCAATCTTCGAGAGCATGATTTCGTTGACGTCGAAGAGCTGGTAGATGATTTCGACTTCTTCGCCGGTCTGCTCCTTGTACCATGTCTTGAATTCATCGAGCAGTGCCTCATCGATGTAGTCTGCCCAGTTGTAGATTTTGAGTGTGTGCTCCCTGTCAGCGGCACCGCAAATCATCGCCGCCCCGAAAAGAATGCCCGCGAGTGCGGAGAAAAACCTTTTCATTGTTTCTTGTTTAATTTTATTAAGTAATCGTTAAAATAAGTTGAACTAAATTTGTATCAGATTTATGAGGATAGATTTCTTTTTGAAGAAGGAGTGTACTGGACGTACACGACTGATGAGAAAAGGAATATAGACCATAAAGATATGCAAATTGTTCAAGTTATTTTTTACGATTACTTACAGATCTTATATTAATGATAATTAGAAGAATAAGCACGAATATGAAGATTAGCGTCATAATCGGGCGGATCTCTGGCGTCAGTCCCCCCTTGCGTGCATCTGCGTAGATGTAGGTCGAGAGGGTTTCGAGACCTCCGTTGCCCTTGGTGAAGAGCGTGACCGCGAAGTCATCGATGGAGAGGGTGAACGCGAGTATGAATCCGGAAATCATTCCCGGCTTTATCTGCGGGACAATGACCTTGCGCATTGCCTGCGACGGTGACGCGCCGAGATCAAGTGCAGCCTCGTAGATGTTGGAAGGCATCTGGCGGAGTTTCGGCATGATGCTCAGGATTACATACGGGGTGCAGAAGGAGACATGAGCGAGGACCACTGTCGTGTAGCCCTGAGTTATGCCAAGAGCCACGAAGAGGATGAACAGCGAGATACCCGTTATTATGTCCGGATTGAGCATCGGGATGTCGTTGAGTAGGTTCATCACCTTGCGTTTGCGTCCGTGCAGGTTGTAAATTCCTATCGCTGAGATGGTTCCGAGAAGCGTTGAAAGAAACGCTGAAATCAGTCCGATGGAGAGCGTGTTCTCGATGGCGCGGATGAGTGAGTTGTTCAGGCCGCCGCTGAAGATGCTCTTGTAGAGTCCCAGCGAGAATCCCGTCCAGTTGCCGAGCACCTTGGCTTCGGTGAACGAATAAATCGCGATGATGATTATAGGCGCATAGAGGATAATCAGCAGAATCCAGATGTATGCCTGTGCAAAGAACTTTTTCATCAGAGCAGCCCTCCCTTCTCACTGGCCTGTTTGTCCTCGGAGTCGGAAAACAGGGTTGTTACACCTATGATGAGGAGCATTATCAGCGCAATGGTGGAGCCGTAGTTCCACATTCCGTTGTTGATGTTCTCCTGAATCGTGGTTCCGAGCAACTTTACCTTGTTGAGCGTGAGCAGTTCGGAAATTGCGAAGGTTGAAATCGTCGGCATGAACACCATCATCACCCCGCTGATGACCCCGTGCATCGACAGCGGGACCGTCACCTTTGCAAATACCTTTGCCGGACTCGCTCCGAGATCCTGAGCCGCCTCGATGTATGAATGATCCATTTTTTCGAGCGTGTTGTAGATGGGGTAGATCATGAACGGCAGGAAGTTGTAAACCATGCCGAAGATAAGTGCCCCCTCCCCGAGTGGAATGCGCAGGAAATCGAAAAGTGCAACGGTGGCGAGGGTGCGGATGAGCATGTTTATCCACATCGGTAGAATGAACAGCATCACCGTGACCTTTGAGCGGTTGAGCTTCGCGTTGCTGAGAATCCACGCTGCAGGATAGCCGACGAGAAGGCAGAGGATTGTCGTAATCATCGCAATCTCAATGGAATATGCGAAAGTCTTTATGTCCTCCGATGTTGTGAAGAATCTCTTGAAATTGCCGAGAGTGAAAGAGCCGTTGGCGTCGGTGAACGCATAGACGGTAATCATCACCAGCGGCAGCACCACAAACATCAGCATGAAGATGAAATACGGCAGAGACCAGTATGACCTTTTGAATGTCCTCATCACTTGCCTCCCTCAGCTTTTTTCAGGCGGATGTTCTCCGGCTTGACGTTGATTCCGACAAGGTCGTTCTTGTCCCATACGTCGTCCGTCTGAACATATACCTTCTCTCCGTCATCTGTCTTGACGGTGAGGAAGTAGTGGTTGCCCTTATATAATATGAAGGAAACCTGCCCGCTGGTAGTGCCCTCATCGCTCTCATCAAGAAGATCGACGTCGCTGAACTCGATTTCTGCCAGAACCTTGTCTCCCTCGGTGAGGCCTTCGGGAACATTCGCGGCGGCGACTTCCCACTCCTCTCCGAGGAACTTTACCTTGTCCTCTCCGGCATATTCCGCCTCGAAGCTGTTGCGTAGGCATTCCTTGTGCATGACATGTATGTCGTTCGGGCGAATCAGCATCCCGACCTCGCTTCCCACCTCGAAGGCGTTATAGTCCTGAATCATAATCTCGTATCCTTCCTTCGTGAGAACGGTCATTTCGTAGTGCACGCCTTTGAATATGCACGACTGCACGACTCCGGTGAACTGCGCCCTGTCGAGGTTGGTGTTGAAGATGTAGATGTCTTCGGGGCGGATGACCACATCGACGTGTTCATTAGGCGCGAATCCCTTATCGACGCAGTCAAAGTCATGGTAGATGAACTGCACCTTCTCATCGCATGGAATGATTCCGTTGAGGATGTTGCTCTCTCCGATGAAGTCCGCGACAAAGGAATTTGCCGGCTCATTGTAGATGTCCGCAGGCGTGCCTATTTGCTGAATCACGCCCTCATTCATCACGACAATCGTGTCAGACAGCGTGAGCGCCTCCTCCTGATCATGGGTGACGTAGATGAATGTGATGCCGAGCTCGCGATGCATCTCCTTCAACTCCATCTGCATGTCCTTGCGCATCTTCAGGTCAAGCGCGGCGAGAGGCTCGTCGAGCAG
>DJSA01000106.1 GCA_002438905.1 Bacteroidales bacterium UBA6346 | reverse complement strand
TTTTCCTTCGCGTCGAAGGCGACGAAAATGACGTTCTTGAAATATGCCTTGCCGATGATTTTCGACATCCGGAACATTTCCGCGAGGCTTATTGCCGCCACGATGCCTGATGCGTTGTCGTCCGCGCCGGGATACATCTTGCCGCCGAAGTGTCCCAAATGGTCAAAATGCGCACCGACAACGATGTACTCATTTTTGTGGATTTTCTTTGACCCGTTCATGAACCCGATGACATTGTGCCCCACAGCCCCGCTTTCTGTTCTGAAGGACTGCGCATAGACTTTGGCATCGCCGCTTCCGCACATCGGCTCAAGCCCAGCTTCGCGGAACCTGCGCAAGATGAAAAAGGCTGCTTCTGTGCCTCCACTTGTTCCGGTGCCGCGCCCATTGCAGAGGCTGTCAGCAAGAAAAGACACCTGACGCTGCAGCTTTGCCTCCCATACAACGTTTCTTGCGGGGAAGCGCTGGGCTGATGCGTCCAGGCATATGGTCAACAACCAAGCGAGAACTACTACCGAAACTCTGAATTTCTTATGTTTGCCGGTGAATGTTCCGGAAAAAAATACATCAAATGTCCGAATAGGCATAATAAATGATTATCTTTGCAAACTTGTGCCTAAGTCTCCGTCTTGGATGGAGCGTGGTTCGGACGCAAGCGGCGTGGATATGAAAAACGCCGCCAAAAGTAGTGATTTTTTCGCGATGAGCAAACCGGTAAAAGCATTTTATTTGATAATGTTCGTGACGGCTGCCTTACTCTTGAAAGGGGCGGCTTCTCCGGCTTCTGCCCAGTATGACAGGGACATGTTCATGTATCGTGGTCGTGCGGCGCTTGCCGATGGCAAGTTTTCACAGGCTATAGAAAACTTCAATGTCCTCGCTCGCCTGGATACCACCGATTACGAGAATTATTTCTTCCGAGGAATAGCCAAATACAATCTCGGTGACTTTCGTGGTGCAAAGCAGGACTTCAACACGGCTATCCGTATAAATCCTGTGTTCACCTCCGGCTACCACTATCGTGGCATAACAGAAAGCCGCACAGGTGATTATGATGCCGCACTGCGTGATTTGAACAAGGCCTTGGAACTCCGCCCAGGCTATTCCGGCTTATATTTCAGTCGCGGGGTGACCTATTTCCTGTCCCAACGATTCGATAGCGCGGTGAAGGACTTTGACCGCTACATCCGAAAGGAACCCAAGGACCCATCGGCCTATCTCAACCGCGGTGCGTCTTACCTTTTCCTCGGCGACACCCTCAAGGCCATGTCGGATTATAACAAGGCCATACGGCTCGATCGCTTCGATGCAGAGGGATACGTCCGCAGAGGACGTCTGTATGCTGCCCAGAACCATCTGGATCTGGCTGTGGAGGACATGGATAAGGCTATAGCCATCGATACATCCAACACATTTGCTTATTTTAACCGGGCTCTGATGTACTATGAACAGCAGAAGTATCGCGAAGCGATGTCCGACTTGAACCATGTGTTGCGCGATGAGCCCGGTAATGCTCTGACTCTCTACAACAGAGGACTGATAATGGCGCAACTGGGCGACTACGAAGGGGCTCTTGAAGACCTTGACAGGGTGCTTAACATCAATCCGGATAATGTCCTTGCGCATTTCAACAGGGCGTCCGTGCTAATAGAACTAGGGATGTACCGCGATGCTCTCGAAGATTACAATCGGGCTATCGAGCTCTATCCAGACTTTGCGAAGGCCTATATGAACCGCTCCTATGTAGAGAATCTGCTCGGGATGCAGAAGGAATCCAAAGCAGATTATCAAACGGCGCAGCGTAAGGTCGCGGAATACCGGGCTAAAAGCGCTGAAGATGACGGAATGTCGCTTGCGGATACAACGAAAAAATATAGTTCGCTGCTTGCGTTTGATGCTGATTTCGCGAAGAAGGACTTTAACGATGAGATGCTTCAGCATCGCGATGTCGACATAAAATTGCGGCCGATGTTCCGTTTCATTCCCGCCGATTCCAATGAAGAAGGCGACTACATCACATCACACGTCTACGAGAATCCCCTTATCAAGCGCTTCGAAAACAGCCTCCCGGTAGGGTTGACCATTGATAATACCGGTTCTGTCAAGTTCTCCGGCAATTTTGACAGACTTGACACGGAAGGACTTTCATATGCGCAGACGGAATTCATCGAGGCGCTTGCCGACAGCAGGGACAGGCAATATAACATGGCGCAGGAGCATTATGACAACGCGATATCAGCGCAACCCGCGACCGATCTGGAGAAACTCTACCGTGCGTTCTATTACATGAACCGTGGAATTCTGCGTGCGGATATGATAGAGTTTATCTCAAGCATAGAGAGCAATGTCCAGTCTCTCTCCATGGACGATTCTGGGAACACCCGCGCCCGTGTTAAGGACCAGGTGACGCGCCATTATGACTATTCAGAGGCAATAGCGGACTTACAAGAGGCCGACAGCATTGCTGCAAACATACCTTATATTTTATATGACCTTGCAAATCTCTACTGCCTGTCATCTGATTTTGTCAAGGCAATCGAAAATTATACGAAGGCGATTTCTGCGTTCCCGTACCTAGGCGATGCCTATTTCAACCGGGGACTTGTGCAGATCTATTTGAAAGACAAGGAGAAAGGTTGTATTGATCTTTCGCGTGCCGGGGAGCTTGGAGTGGAGGATGCCTATGGCGTCATAAAGAAATTCTGCGAGGATGATGTCAACAACTGACCCGATGGATCTCAAAGTCAAGTTTCTCAGCCTGTCGAGCGGCAGCAGCGGTAACTGCTATTTCATCGGGCGTTTCAACGGAGAATGCTGCATTGGTGGCATTCTGATTGATGCTGGGGTGAGCCTCAAGCGCTTGAAGAACATTCTTTTTGACAATGGACTTTCGACTGATAACATAGGTGCTGTGCTTGTAACTCATGACCATATGGATCATGTCCGCAGCCTTGCTTCCTATTGCAAGAAACTCAGCAAGCCTGTATGGACTTCGGATGTGCTGGCCGATGCCATCCTGAACCACACCTTGAAGCTCTCGGATCTGGGCGCAACCGTCAGAAAACTTGTGGCGGGGGAGTGGAATGATGTGTTCGGATTTCAGGTGCGCTATTTTATTGTTCCCCATGATGCAACCCAGACTATCGGCTATGCGGTTCGAATTCCTCTGTCAATGATGACGGCTGATGCTGATTCTACAGATTGCGGCAGGGACAGTTTGGGCGGTCATGGAACTGTGGCTGAAAATGGCGGTTTCCACCGCTTCTTCATCATGACCGATGCCGGCCGTGTGACCGATGAGGCGATAGAGCTAGCGCGCGAATCTGAAACCGTGGTTTTCGAGTCGAACTATGATGTTGACATGCTCATGTCTGGATCCTATCCGCATGAGTTGAAGATGCGCATAATGAACGGACATGGTCATCTTTCAAACGATGAGTGCGCATCAGCCCTGCGACGTTTCTGGCATCCGGGTCTCCGGAACGTTTTCCTCTGTCATCTCAGCGAGAACAACAACACCCCACGCCTTGCCTATGAAGCTTCAAGCGCGGTCATTGCCGAACTGAGCTCCGATTTTCCCAATGCTCCCCATGGCCAGGTCAAGGTATCCCTGCGTCCGCTTCCGCGCACCTCTTCGTCCGGACTCATAGTTCTTTAGGCGAATCATCCTGCACCTCTTCCTGTGCATCAAATTCCTTACGCTCCTCTTCGGTGAGCGGAACCATGTCTTCGTCCACGGCAGAGACATAACCGGTGGCTTTCTTCTGACGTTGAATGGCGTCCTGATTTCCTCCGATGGCAATTGCCTGTTCCACTCCGGTTTCAAAGACATTTCGGATTGAATTGGACAGGTTGATCTTTGATTCATCGATGGTCTTGGAGAATACAGGGATGCTCTTCGCGTTCTTGTACTTTGCCTTGCCGATCTTGAATTTGAAGTTTTCGAAGTCATTGCCGTAAATGTCCACACCGAAACGGAAAACAAGAGGGGACTTTATGACAGATACATGATAGCGGAACGACATGTCAAGGTTTTGAATCCCGCTCATAGCCAGTTCGTAGCGATCCACATCAACGATGAACGGGAACACCTCCACTTTATTGTCGCTTATCTGTCCCTCTACGGACATAGAATTGATCTTGAGATCTCCATTGTTCTTGAATTTCAGGAGTTTTGTTATTTTGCGCAAATCCTTGTCCTGAGCAAGTGTCAGATTTGTCCCGCCTATTCGCATGATGCCCTTCATTGTCGGCAGGATGAAGTTCATGTTTGTGTCTAGGTCTGAAGTTCCGGCAATCTCGCAACTTAGCAGCCCGTCAAATGAACTCAGCATTGGCACCATTTCCCTAATCTGAGGGACCATCCCTAAAACCTCGCCAGCCGTAAGATCCACGAGGCTGAGATTGAAGCCGGTCTTTATGTTGGTTTTGCTTCGTGTCGCGTAGAAACCCTCGAAGAACATGTTTCCCATGTTTGCAGCAGCTATCGTGTTGTAGATCTGGACGCAGCGCTCCTTCATCCTGACATTGCAGTTAAGCCAGTCTATCACCATGTTGGAATAGCGGATGTCGTAGCCTTCGACCGTAACATCAGCGATTATGTTGGCCGGCACGACAATAAGGCCTCCGGCTGTGGAGTCTGCCTCTTCGGAATTCATTTCAGTGACAGCTGTACTGAGGTATTCGCTGTCGCTCACATCAGCTGCCCCGTTGACCTCGCCGGCTACCTTCTGCCCAGCAGCATACGCGGCAAGCAGTTCATTGCAGTCCAGTTTGTTGGCCACAAGCTTTATGTCGGCCTTGACCGGTCCTCTCCCGAGCATGGCCCGTTTAAGTCCGGTGAGTTTTCCACTTATATCCAGATCTGAGACTCCGGAGGAGATGCACGCGCTTCTGAGGTCTACCTCGTTGTTGTTGAAGTCAAATCGCACATCAGAGACAATGTTGCGCAACGGCAGTGCGGCTGTCACGATGCGTGCCTTCATGAGCGAAAGCCCTCCATTTATGTTCCATTCCCTGAAATACTTCTTCATCGTACCATTTAGGCTGAAACTGAAGTCTTGTGCCATCCAATCCTGCTCTTGGAGCCATTCAGGAATTTTCCCCCGATTCATCCTATTGCGGTAGGCAACCTTGAAAAGGGAATCCCGCGGAACATCGGGATAGATTCGTGCAAGCGAGTCGAGACGCCTTTCCCGTTTCCTTTTGCGGTCGGCGTCCTCTTTTTTTTGAGCAGTCGCGACAATGTCCAATCCTGCGGCGAATACTCGCCCGTCCCTGCTCTTCGCCCTCATAGTCCTGTTCTTGCTGTTGAAAGAGATTATAGGGACTTTTGAATCTTCGTCCTTATGTGTGATTCTGAACGTGTTGTCCGTGTTCGTGAGGTCAAACGATGTCTCATTTCCATCCTTGAGAGAGATTGAGGCACCGATGAAATTTCCTTTCATAGGGTAAAACCTCGTCGAGTCTCTGCGCAGCAGTATTCCAGCATCATTTGTCAATGACAACTTCATCCCAAGCCCGTCAAAGCCAAATTTATTTCCAAGCGCCGCCCTTAACGTGTCCACGCTCGCGTTCAGTTCCATCACTCTGGACCTCCTCTTTTGCCGTTCATCTACTTTCCCGCTCTTTGTGACCAGGCAAAAGTCCATAGAGTCTATGTGCATGTCAATGCTGTCCTTTTTGTCCCTGAATCGAAGCCTGTCTGCAAAGATATCTACGTCAAGATTGGCCTCAGGTAGCTTGTAGAGATCGAGTTGCGACATTCGCACGCTTCCCTTGGCTTTTCCTCCGACTGTCCCTGATGCGCTGATTCCCAAACTGTCGGGCAATACTGCTGTGATGTCATCAAGCCTTGAACTGAAGGCAACATCCGGATTCAGAAGAACGTCAGCTCCGAGTATGTCCATGATTCCTATGGACCCGTCAATTTGGGTTGTGCCCAAAAGACAGAGGCAAAGGTCAGAAAGGTTCAGGTTATAGCGTCCCTTTTCGTCAGTGGAGATCTCTCCCTCCAATTCAACATCTCCAGAAAATCCCGTGTTCTCAACTTTCACTTTTGATCTTGGAATGGAAAATAGACCGCTAAGACTTGGAAGACGCGAACCATCATAGGCATAGTGCCCCTCGGCAGCCAGCATCGCGGAGAATTTTGCGTCTGTCTTCACTGCGGATGACTCGCCGCTGACGATCTTTCCGTATTTTTCAATGAGTTTCTCAAGATCCAAGTCCATGGTACTCATTGTGGCGTTCACATAAAGACTGTCAGAAAATAGCCGGGTCCTGCCGGAGACAACGAACGGGATGAATGCTGCAGTTCCGTCTATGTTTGGAAAGTCAAAGGCCGGTATGGTGTCCTTTACGGCCTTCAGATGTCCGTTGAGGCTGACTGGAATCTCCAGTCGTCCCCATTCCTTGGTGCCGATGTAGGCTCTGGACTTAAGGTCAAGGAGGATCTCGCCCCTGCTTCGCCCCTCAATGCGCAGCCGGTCGATCCCGGCAAGCAGTGTGTCGCTCGCCATCCTCCCGGCAGCGAAAAGGCTATCGACCATAAACTCTATCTTCCTATTTTTTGAGAAATCGGAACTGAGCCTGCCGGCAAATGATAAGTCCTTAAGGGTTATGAACGCACTCAGCGTGTCCACCGCATCGGAGTACACGATTGTGGGACTTTCATTCATCCTCACTTTACCGAAGGCTATACGTGGCAGTCTTGATTCTCCGGTTGAAACGATATTGCTGTCCGCCGGTGTCTCCGCTTCCTCTCCGCCTTCTTTCATTATGTCCCAATTGGAAGAGCCATCCCTATAGGTGTGAGCGAATATCCTCGGCTTGGACAGCGTTACCGATGGGATATCAAGTTTCCAGACAAGAAGGCTGAATGGATTGATCTTGACATCGAAACGATCAAAGACAGCAAGAGTGTCGTTCGGAAAGGCTATCACATTGGATGCATCGCCCTCCTGCGCCTTTCCCCGTCCCATGAACTGCACCGGCATGTCTTTCCCGATTAGGCTGTCAAACTTTCCGTGGCTATATGTCACAGCGCAGTTCTCCATCTCCAGTTCAATGTTTGGGAAAGCCCTGAACATCGAAACGCCTATATTTTCGAAACTCAATTCCGCATCGACATATTCAGCGCTATATTTTTTCACAATTCCGGTCAGGACAGCGGGGGACAGCACGACCTGCAGCACTCCGAGCATCGCAATCCATACTCCAAGCACCCATACACAGGTTTTCAGAACCCTCTTCCATGAACTTCTTCCGTCCTTCTTCCTCGCACTCTGTTCTTCGGCAATTTTTTCGTTTCCCATAATTCCTGACTTCGCTTCAAATGTCTCTGCCAATAATTTTGCACAAACCCCGCAAATTTAGCAATCTCTTTTCAAATAACTCGTACAACATGTTTGTTTTTGTACTAAATTTGCGCCCAGACGATACTCGGAATTCCTTTCGGGTGTTTTGTACACTTAGAAACATGAAAAAAATAAACTGCATCAGATTTGTCTTTGATTTTTGAGTATAGATTTCTTTTGGAAGAAGGAGTGTACTAGATGTGCACGACTATGAGAAAATAAATATAGACCGAAAAGGATGAGAAAGATGATGCAGGTTA
>DJSA01000006.1 GCA_002438905.1 Bacteroidales bacterium UBA6346 | reverse complement strand
TTACTCATGTTTTTCTCTTGCCGTATTGCTTATTCACAAATTATTCTTAAATTCGCGTTGGAGATTTTATCAAGATGTTTGAGGCGCTCATCAAGCTTGATTATTAAGGCATCTGCTCTTTGCAGGTGCTTTTTTATTTTGAGAAAAATACAGAACGGATGTACTCTTTAAGGCCGCTCTCAGCTCTCAAGTATTCAAACATTATTCATTTTGTGATGATTAAGATCTCCATTAACATTAAGCTTGAAGAGCGCTCCTGCACAGAGTGCAAAGATGCTCACAAACCAGTTTTTGTCAGAGGCCATTTCAGAATGGTCGATGATAAAAAGGTTTACGTGAAGGCCCACTACCGTAAACGGTAGGCCCACGGCCTTGTCTGCATACCTGTCCGTATCGGAGCCGTCCACCATACGGGCGGCTTCGTTATTAAAGACCATCCTGAAATGGCACAGAGACATCATATTCCTATTTCCGCAATAATCTTGTCAATCTCAGCACGGAGCGCATTCTCCCTTTCTACAATCTGGGCAAGTTCTGCATTGAGCTTCACGATGTCCACCTTCTCTCTGGTGTCCTCCTGCTCTACATAGGTCGAGACAGACAGATTATAATCAGCCTTGGCTATGTCATCATTTGCCACAAGCTTGCTGATATACTGCACATCCTTTCTGCCTGTGAAGAGGTCAAGGATATGCCGGATGTTCTCATCAGTGAGCTTGTTGCTGTTGGTGACCTTGACACATTCCTTAGTGGCATCAATGAACAAAGTGCAGTTGTCTTTCTTTGCTTTCTTCAAGACCATAATGCAGGTGGCAATGCTGGTCCCGAAGAATAGGTTGTCCGGAAGCTGGATGATGCAGTCCACAAAGTTGTTATCGATGAGATATTGTCTGATTTTCTTCTCGGCTCCGCCCCTATACATCACACCAGGGAAACAAACTATTGCAGCAGTTCCGTTGCTGGCAAGCCAGGAGAGTGAGTGCATGATGAAAGCCAGATCCGCCTTTGACTTAGGTGCCAGGACTCCGGCAGGAGCGAACCTCGGGTCATTGATAAGGGTAATGTCATCATCTCCTTTCCATTTCGTTGAATATGGAGGGTTTGACACTATCACCTCGAAAGGCTCATCATCCCAGTGCTGCGGAGAAAGAAGGGTGTCCTCACAAGCAATGTCAAACTTGTCATAGTCTATATCGTGAAGGAACATATTGATTCTGCACAGGTTGTATGTGGTAAGGTTGATTTCCTGCCCGAAGAAGCCTTGGCGTACATTATCCTTGCCAAGTATCTTCGCAGCTTTCAGAAGCAGTGAGCCGGAACCACAGGCCGGATCATAAACCTTATTGACCTCTGTCTTGCCGACTGTGGCAAGCTTTGTCAAAAGTTCGCTCACTTCCTGCGGAGTGTAGTATTCACCGCCGCTCTTGCCGGCATTTGAAGCATACATACCCATCAGGTATTCGTATGCATCACCGAAGGCATCGATGGTGTTGTCCTGATAATCTCCCAGTTTCATTGACTGGATGCCCCTCAGGAGCTTGACCAGCTTTTCATTACTCTTGATGACAGTGGCACCCAGCTTGTTGCTGTTCACGTCAAGGTCGGCAAACAAGCCTTTGAAGTCATCCTCGCTTGCAGTCCCTTTTGCAGAGTTCTCAATGGATGAGAAGATGCCTTCAAGGGTCATATTCAGGTTCGGGTCTTTATCACAAGTCTTGCATACATTCTCGAATAGCTGGGATGGAAGGATAAAGAAGCCCTTGACATTCACCATTTCTTCCCTTATGCCTTCGGCCTGCGTGTCGTCAAGATCCGCATAATTGAAGCCTGTGTTGCCTGTCTCCCATTCGCCTTTGTTGATATATGTGCTGATGTTCTCGCTGATGTATCTGTAAAAGAGCATCCCGAGGATGTATGACTTGAAGTCCCACCCGTCCACGGAGCCTCTCATCTCATCCGCTATTGCCCAGATAGTCCGGTGGAGCTCCGCACGCTCCACTTCCTTTTTATTGTCTGTCATGATGTTGGCTTTCTTGCTTAGAAGCAAAGGTATAAAAAATCACCGAACAGACAAAACCTTAAGCTTTTATAAGAAGGTTATGACCATTTGGAAACCTTCAAAAAACGGGCACCGAAAAAATCGATGTCCGTTTTGTTGTTTTATTCTCAAATAAGGAGATGCCTGGTACCCAACTTAAGGAAACATCTGGAAGGGCGTCCCGCCCCACTACTCCCACTCGATGGTTGCAGGCGGTTTCGATGAAATGTCATACACCACTCGGTTGACCCCCTTTACCTTGTTTATTATCTCGTTGGAGAGCCGTGCCAGCACCTCGTAGGGGATGTGCGCCCAGTCGGCGGTCATTCCGTCGACTGAGGTAACGGCGCGGAGCGCCACGCAACTTTCATAGGTGCGTTCGTCCCCCATAACACCGACACTTTGAACCGGGAGGAGGATGGCTCCGGCCTGCCAGATTTTGTCGTAGAGACCTTCCTCCCGCAGAATACTGATGTAGATGCTGTCAACTTCCTGGAGGATATGTACTTTCTCCGGGGTGACCTCGCCTATGATGCGGATGCCGAGCCCCGGGCCGGGGAACGGGTGGCGTCCAATCAGTTTGTCGCTGATGCCCAGCTGACGGCCGACCCTGCGGACCTCGTCCTTGAACAGGAGGCGCAGCGGCTCCACAATCTTCAGGTTCATCTTTTCCGGAAGACCTCCGACGTTGTGATGGGACTTGATTACGACAGCGGTTCCGTTCACTTGTGCTGATTCTACCACATCTGGGTAAATCGTGCCCTGTCCGAGCCACTTCACGTCCTTGATTTCGCCGGCGGCCGCATTGAAGACCTCGATGAAGTCTCTGCCGATAATCTTTCTTTTAGTCTCGGGGTCGGTTACTCCCTGCAGGTCGCCGAGAAACCTCTCCGCAGCGTCAATCCCTCTGACATTCAGACCCATACCCTTGTAGGACTCAAGGACTTCGGTGGCCTCGTTCTTTCTCATCAGACCGGAATCGACAAATATGCAGTGGAGATTATTGCCTATGGCGCGGTGCAGGAGCACTGCAGCTACGGAAGAATCCACACCGCCGGAAAGTCCGAGCACGACCTTGTCGTCTCCGAGCTTTTCCTTTAGTTCGCGGACTGTCTGCTCGATGAAGCCCTCGCTGGTCCAGTTTCCTGAGCAGCCGCAGACGCCGAGCACGAAGTTGCGCAGGAGCTGCGTTCCTTCGGTGCTGTGATAGACCTCCGGGTGGAACTGGAGCCCCCATGTCTGCTCTCCGGTGATGCGGAAGGCGGCGATGTTCACGTCTTCGGTTGAGGCGATGATATGATAGGCCGGAGGTATTGAAGTTATCGTGTCACCGTGGGACATCCAGACCTGGGAACTTGCACTGAGGCCTTCCATAAGCGGGTCGGAGGCATCGCGCACATTCATCATTGCGCGGCCATATTCACGGGTTGGGGATTTCTCAACGCTGCCGCCGAAGAACTGTGCAAGATATTGAGCTCCGTAGCAGACTCCGAGCAGAGGAAGTCTTCCCTTAATGCCGTCCAAGTTCACTTTTGGTGCATTTTCCTGCCTTACTGAGCATGGACTTCCGCTGAGGACGATGCCTTTGACCTCAGGTCCGAAAGGGGAGTGTCCCACGGATGCTGTTCCGTGATGTCCGGATGCATCATCTGCCGTGTCATCCTGCCTGAACTTATTATACGGAACAATTTCACAATAAACCTGCATCTCTCGGATTCTGCGGGCAATCAACTGCGTATATTGCGATCCGAAATCAACTATTATTATCTTTTCTGTCATATGTTTTTTGTCTATACCCATTTCTGTTATTTATGATAATTTGGGGTATTTCCGGTGATGGTGATGTCGTGAGGATGATTTTCTACGAGACCATTTGCTGTGATGCGGACAAAGCGTGCGGAGTGCAGGGCATTGATGTCGGCTGCCCCGCAGTAGCCCATGCCCGAACGTATGCCTCCTATGAGCTGATAGATGATGTCACCGACGCTGCCCTTGTAAGGCACACGGGCAACGACACCCTCTGGAACCAACTTCTTCGTGCTGTCCTCACCATCCTGGAAATAGCGGTCGCGTGAGCCTGCCTTCATCGCGTCCACAGAACCCATACCCCTGTAGGACTTGAACTTGCGTCCGCCTTCTTCAAACACCTCTCCAGGAGCCTCGTCCGTTCCGGCGAACATTGAGCCTATCATCACGCAGTCTCCGCCGGCCGCAAGCGCCTTCACGATGTCTCCGGAATAGCGGAGCCCGCCGTCTGCAATCACCGGAACACCGGAGCCCTCGGCAGCCTTTGCCACGTCATATATCGCTGAAATCTGCGGCACTCCAACTCCCGCAATGATTCGCGTCGTGCAGATGGACCCCGGCCCTATACCGACCTTCAGAGAGTCAGCCCCGGCGTCAATCAGGCGTATGGCGGCCTCTGCCGTTGCGATGTTACCTACCACAGTGTCAAGTTTAGGGTAGGCTGCCTTGATTTTCCTCAGTGCTTCCACAACTCCTAGTGAGTCTCCGTGAGCCGAATCAAGCACGACTGCGTCCACGCCAGCCTTGACGAGGGCCTCCACCCTATCAAGTACATCTGTTGTGATGCCGACGCCGGCGGCCACGAGGAGGCGTCCTTTCTCATCAAGGCACGGAATCTTGTCTGTATCAACGTGATATTCCTTCACTTTCCGAATTTCCCCAGCCTGCGCCTCGATGCTCATATTCTTGTGCACCACGCTAATACCACCCTTTCTTGCGAGCATGATTGCCATAGCAGATTCGGAGACCGTGTCCATCGCCGCAGAGACGATGGGGATGTTGAGGCTGATGTTCCGTGTAAAACGGGATTTTGTGCTGACCTCCCGGGGCAGAACCTCAGAGTAGGCGGGCACAAGCAGGACGTCATCAAAAGTGAGCGCTGTTGAGTTGATTCTTTCTTCCGCAAATGACATAAAAGTATAGTTTTTAGTATGTTATATAGAGTTGGAGGGCAGCGCATCGCGCCGCCCTCCGCAAAATCATTTCTTACGAAAATGGTCGTTATACATCTTGATTCCGAAGATAATCGCGCTCAGCACTGCCGTGATTCCGTTGGCCGAGGCAATCTGCCAGCTGCCGAGCAGTACTCCGTAGACGCAGAAAAGCACGGAGCCAATGCCGAGAAGCAGGAATGTCCCGAGCGCGATGTCGTCCGTCTTGCGAGTGCGTATCGTGTGAATCGTCTGCGGCAGGTAGCCCAGCAGCAGGGTCAGTGTGGCGAGTGAGCCGATGATTTCTGTTATGTTATGTGTCATGCCATCAAAAAATTATAATAGTGTTTCGGGAATAGAATTTCCGTAATCAGTGGTGTCTGAAAATTCGTCTCTTCTTTCCGCTTTCCTCGCTCCGAGAGATTCTGTCTTCCGGAATCAGCATTCTGATTGGCTTGACATTGCGGAAAAAGCGCCCAGCAATGACCCTCAACACAGTGTAGCACGGGATGGCGACAAGCATTCCGAACACACCACCGAGCGTCGCGGCCATGAGCAGCACTATGAAAATTTCAAGCGGGCTGGCCATGATGCTGTTGGAGTAGATGACCGGCTGGTAGATGAAATTGTCGACGAGCTGCGTGCAGCACATGATCACTATCAGAATCAGCGCGAAGGCCCAGAATGGCACGTCCAGCCCCACCATTCCTGTTCCGCAGTACTTGAGTATCAGTCCCATGATTGTGCCGAGGCATGTGCCGATAAGCGGACCGACGTACGGAATCACGTTCAGCAGCCCGGCAAGGAAAGCTATTCCGAGCGCCGAACCCCAGGGCAGCCTCGCGATGAGGGCGAGTCCGAGAAAATCAAGCAGCGCTACTCCCGCCATCTCGATGAGAATCCCCACGAAATAGCGGCTGAGCAGGTACTCCACGTCTCCGATTGATTCCTGAACCCTGCCGGCAATCCTGTCCGGCGTCATGGATGCGATGATTCTCGTGAATAGGCTTTCATCGCGGATGAAGAAGAATGCGATGAAGATCACCGAGAACAGTCCTATGCCGAAGTTCGCGAGGAACGATGCCACGGAGCCGATTATGCTGGAGAATATGGATATGTCAAATGCCTTCTGAAGTTCGTGGAGGACGACAATCTCTATCCGGAAGTCACTCCCGAGAGAAGGGAACGTGTCAATCATCCATCTGTTGAGGTCCCTCAGTGGACCGGCAATACCTTGAATGTTACCGCTGTACGCTGCCGAAACCTCGTTCACGACATTTGTCAGAAGCGGCGTGACCCCGAGAATCAGAGCAAGGAAAATGGCCAGGAGCACGATGATTGTGAGCGCTGCCGCGACCCATCCCGGCATCTGCTTTCCCTTCACCCGGATTCTTCCGAGCGCTTTCATTATCGGGCGTGCCACGAGCGACACCACTCCTGCAAGCAGGAGATAGACCAACACGCTGCTGAAATACCAGCATACACCACCCGCGAGGGCAATCCCGAACGCAATGAGAATATAGCGGGCAAGCCTCTCCCGATACTCAGCCGATGGTGTCATGTCCCTAAGATCCTTGTCTGCCATATCCTTTGTTTGTTATCCGCCCATTATTTTTTCTGACGATGCCTAGAATCCACTGCGCAGGTCTACAATATGTTAAGTGACTGTTCTTTAATCTTCTCCAGTTCATCCTTCATCTTCACGACATACTTCTGCATCTCGTGGTTGTTGGACTTGGATCCGGTCGTGTTGATCTCACGTCCCATCTCCTGAGCGATGAAGCCGAGCTTGCGTCCCGGATACGGCTCGTTCTCAAGCGTTTCCAGATAGTATGCGCAATGCTGGCGCAGTCGTACGCGCTCTTCGTTGATGTCGAGTTTTTCTATGTAAAAAATCATCTCCTGCTCAAGCCGGGTCTGATCAACCTCAAGCTTGAGTTCTTCGAAGCGGCTTAAAATTTTTTCTCGTATCTGGGCGATGCGCTCCTGCTCAAACTTCTCTATCTCATGTGAGCACTCAAGTATCTTCCCGACCTTGTCCGTCACGTCGCGCCGGAGAATTTCACCCTCGCGTAACCTGAACTCCTTGAGAGCCCCCACCGCGTTCCTGATTGTCCCGAAAACTGCTTCCCAATTTTCTTCGTTCACGATTTCCTGACGCTTCGCCTGCCCGATGACATCCTGCATCCTGAGCAGCGTTGGAGTGAATGTGTCGAAAATTCCGCGAGCGTCTTCACAGAGGCCGGTCCTTATATCTTTGATCTGCTTGAGATATCCGAGCAACGCCTCTTCGTTGATTTCCTTTGCCGCGTCTGCCGCGTTTGGCTCAAAGTTCATGAAGAAGTCGATGGAACCTCGCTGCAGTTCTTTTGCAAGATATTGACGCACAGACATTTCTTTGTCGCGAGGAAGCAATTGGGACTTTATCCCGATGTCTGCTGTCTTTCCGTTGACTGCCCTTATTTCCACGACAATCTTTCCCTTTTCCGTCACAAGCTCCGCCTTTCCGTAGCCTGTCATTGACTGAACTGACGTCATATAGAATGTTTATGTGTTTGTAAATGGGGAATATGAACATGCCGAGCATATCATGAAATCCCCGAAAATCAGCGCAAAAATACTAAATTTCTCCTATATTTGCAGTTTATTTTCCGATATATGCCGAACAATCCATTGCCATTTTGGCTGGCGGTTGTTTGCGGTGCTTTTGCTTAACGAATGTAATTTATTGATATATAAAATGGAAGAGACTATCAAGACA
>DJSA01000124.1 GCA_002438905.1 Bacteroidales bacterium UBA6346 | reverse complement strand
TTCACGACATCCTTCTCCGCCCATTCCCCGAAAAATCTGTGGTAGCCGTTCTCGCATTTCGCCACGTCCCACTCATCGAATGTCTCCACCATCATCATCATTCCCATCTCGTCGCACAGCTCAACGAGATCCTCGGCCGGCATATTGTGCGAGGTCCTGATTGCATCGCAGCCCATTTCCTTCAGCAAATCAATCTGATGCCGGAGCGCTGACCGGTTCACCGCCGCTCCGAGCGGCCCGAGGTCGTGGTGCATGCACACTCCGTGAATGACCCTGCGTTCCCCGTTCAGGAAAAATCCCTTGTCCGCAATGAACTCCACCGTGCGCACTCCGAAGCGCGTCGAAGCGCTGTCAACGACCGCACCATCCCTGAGAATCTTCACCTGAGCCGTGTAGAGCGCGGGATTTTCAGGCGACCACAGAACAGGGCTGTTCAGTGTAAGATTCTGTCTTACAGCCTCTCCGTGGCACACTGCCCGCCTGTCCGTGCGGGCGATAGCCACATTCCCGCTCTCGTCAAGCACCGTAGTCTCAATCTCGAATGTCTCGCCCTCTCCGGCACCGTTGATTTCCATCGATATGCTGACGCTTGCATAGTCCTTTTCTATATGAGGCGTCGTCACATGGATGCCCCATACGGGAATATAGACCTGCGAAGTCTCAATCATGCGAACCTTGCGGTAAAGTCCGGTTCCGGGGTACCACCTTGACGAGAACGGCCTGTTTTCAAGAAGTACGGCAACATGGTTTGTGCCCTCGTGCAGCGCCGGGGTTATGTCACAGTGAAAGGCATTGTAGCCGTATGGCCACTCGCAGACCTTCTCCCCGTTCACGAACACCTGCGCCTCGCTCATTGCCCCGTCAAAGAGCAGTTCGAAGCGGCGTCCGTCCAAAGACTTGATGTCAATGTCTGTCCGGTAGCAGCCCTTGCCCATATAGGGCAGTCCTCCGCTGCGTCCGGTCTTTTCCGACGGCACGGTCTCCCCGTTCTGCGTCACGGCGACAATCTGAAAGTCATTCGACTTGTCGAAAGGCCCATAAATGGCCCAATCGTGCGGTATCCGAACCTTTTCCCAGCCTGAAACTGCCGTTGTATCGTGGTCGTGCCGAAATTCCCAGTCCTTCAGCACTTTCTCGCTGCGGACCTGTCCTGCAAGCGGCAGGACGGCGCAAACGGCGGCAATGGCCGCCAAGAATCTGTATCTCATAAAATTTGAATTTTCCACGCTGCAAATTTAGGTAATATGCACCAAATCCGTCACTCATAACGGACAAGTTATGCAACAATTCGGACAAAACGCCTGTATTTCCCGGTTTCTCACTCCCTCTGGGCAGATCAGTCCCTGAAGGCGTCAAGGGCGGCGGTAGGCCTGCCGTCGGCAAACGCCCCGAGCTGATAGCCCCCATTGTAGCCGGCCGGAGCCTCCGGCTCCCAGTAGAAGACTCCGTCGCAGACACCGGTTCCCTTTGCTTCTGTCATGAGATAGGAAAGCATTGCCTTCGCCGTCTCTGCGTCGTCCCAAGGCATTCCGACCTCGCAGACCATCACGCGGCATCCATATTCCGAAGATACCTTCTTCATGTTGTCGATGCAGGACTTCGTCGGCCTCTGCCATCCGGACTGGTCGTAGGACGGATAGAGAGACATCCCTATCATGTCATACTTTCCGCCGTATTTCTTCAGCTCGCCGAAAATCCTGCGGTACTTCCAGTTGTCCTGTCCTCCATCGAGGTGGACGATGACCTTGGCCTCGGGATAGACCGACTTCACGGCGTCGTAGCCGGCATTGTTGAGTTCCGTGTAGTTCTGAGGATTTGTCGTGCAGCGGCCGAGCTCCCAGAGCATTCCGTCTGTGGTCTCGTTCCCGACCTGCACCCACTCCACGTCGATTCCGCAGTCCTTGAGCCCGGAGAGCACGTCCGCGGTGTGCTCCGCCACGGCCTTCTTCATCTCCTCAATCCCATAGCCGCTCCATGCCGCCGGGACGGTCTGGTTGCCGGGGTCGGCCCAGGTGTCGCTGTAGTGGAAGTCAATCATCAGTCTCATCCCGAGCTTCTGTGCCCGCAGAGCCTTGGCGATGACGTCTCCCTTTCCGTTCCAACCCTCGGCAGGGTTCACCCAGACGCGCAGGCGTATCGAGTTCATCCCTATCTGACGCATAAGTTCGGTGCATTCGGTCTCCACACCGTCGGCGTTGTAAAACTTTATGCCCTTGCTCTCCATCTCGGTGCACCAGCTTATGTCCGCGCCCTTGGCGAACGCCGTCCTGTCAACCTCCGGCACTTCCGGCTTTTCCGGAGCCGTGTATTCGGGATTCACCTCCGTGCACCCTGCGGCGGCCAACATCCCGGCCGCCAATATTCCGTTGATAAACATATTCTTCATATTGTTTTGTTTTTATAACTTAGTCATGGTGTATGTCGGAGCATCGAAACTGCTGAGGTCGAGCTCGATTCGGTAGTTGCCCGCCTCGGCCGGCTTGAAGTTCCCGTCTCCCTTGCTGAGAACGCCGTCCCCGTCGCTGTCGCAGAACTGCCATTCCCAGTCGCTGCCGTCCTTTCCGATGACAAAGTGGAATCCATAGCAGTCGTCTCCCACGTCAGGAATGCTGCATTCAGCGACCCACTTGCGCGTGGAAACATCATAAGTCATCTGGTTGTCAGTGACTTTCCATGAATTGAAGTCTCCGACTACAGCGACAAAGGTCGTCTTGGTCTCCGCCCATGTCATCGCCGTCAAATCCACGGTCACATAGTTCAGACCTGGGTCGCTGCTCCAGAAATTCCATCCTCCCGCATCGGTCGAGAGCTCGTACTGCCCGCCTGTGGTGTAATAAACCGTCGCGTCGTCGTCCGCCGATGTCAGGAATCGGAATCCGCTCTGCTCGTCGGTCCATTCCGGAGAGGTGTAGAGGAATCCCTGATAGTGCCCGTCATTGTCGGCGACGGCGTTGAGGACGGTCGCCATGTCGAGCTTGTCGGAAGCCTCCTTCTTGTAGTACCATGCGTAGAGCTGCTCTGGATAGTTCTCCGGCGCGGGAGCGTCACCTCCCGAGGTGAGGGATATTTCTCTGGTGTCGATGTTGAAGCTTAGGGTATATGTGCCTGCGGCTCCTGCCGTGAGTCCGCTTTCACCGTCGCCTTCCACAAGGCTGAAGATGCCTTCGGACGCGGCAATCGTAAACGGCCAGTCAATAGGGGTCGCGGATGCCTCCGTGCCCACTGTCCTGTCGTACTTCGCTCCCGATCCGCCGACCTTCACTGCGGCATTGTCCGCCGTCGTGGTGAAAACTCCGCTCCATGTCCTTGCGGAAGTCGAGAACTTCATCTTAGTGTCATTGCCCTCCGCCGAGATGACAACTGAAGGGAAATGAACCTGCCACCATTCTCCGGCCTTGGTGTCGAGGACAACGTAATGGCATCCGGACGTTCCGGCGAACCAGCAGTTGCGCCATTCGTCGCCCTG
>DJSA01000099.1 GCA_002438905.1 Bacteroidales bacterium UBA6346 | reverse complement strand
GCACACTATCGCACAAGGCCGATGCTTCGTTGTTCTACGCACGGCGCTCATGCGCCTTTTTCTATCCCACCGACCCTTCAAGTGACACTGACAGAAGTTTTTGGGCCTCGATGGCGAACTCCATCGGGAGCTTGGCGAGAACCTCCTTCGCGTAACCATTAACTATCAATCCCACAGCATCTTCCTGCCCTATACCCCTCTGGTTACAATAGAAGAGCTGATCCTCGCTGATTTTCGAGGTCGTCGCCTCGTGCTCCACGACGGCCGTAGGATTGGAGTTCTGAATGTCAGGAAAGGTGTGCGCGCCGCAGCGCGAGCCGATCAGCAGACTGTCGCACTGGGAGTAGTTCCTCGCGTTGTCCGCCCCGGGGAGCATCTTGACGAGCCCCCGGTAGCTGTTCTGACTGTGCCCGGCGGAGATTCCCTTGCTGACTATGCGGCTGCGGGTGTTGCGCCCGATGTGTATCATCTTCGTCCCCGTGTCCGCCTGTTGGAAATTGTTCGTGACGGCGACGGAATAGAATTCCGAAGAGGAGTTGTCCCCCTTGAGTATGGTCGAAGGGTATTTCCATGTAATCGCAGAGCCCGTCTCGACCTGAGTCCACGACAGATGGCTTCCGCTACCCTTGCATATCCCCCTCTTGGTCACGAAGTTAAATATTCCGCCGCGTCCCTCGGCATCGCCCGGATACCAGTTCTGAACCGTTGAATACTTCACGTCGGCATCCTTCTCTACGACGATTTCCACCACCGCTGCGTGCAGCTGGTTCTCGTCACGCATAGGGGCGGTGCAGCCCTCCATATAGCTTACATACGAGCCCTCGTCGGCAATGATGAGCGTGCGCTCGAACTGTCCGGTGCCCTTTGCGTTAATGCGAAAATAGCTGGAGAGCTCCATCGGGCAGCGCACCCCCTTCGGAATGTAGCAGAAAGAGCCGTCGCTGAACACCGCCGAGTTGAGCGCCGCGTAGAAATTGTCTCCGGAAGGCACTACTGTCGCGAGATATTTCCGCACGAGGTCGGGATGTTCGCGCACGGCCTCCGAGAACGAGCAGAAGATGATGCCTTTTTCCTCAAGCGCGGCACGGAAAGTCGTCTTCACCGAAACGGAGTCGAAAACGGCGTCCACCGCCACACCCGCAAGCGTCTCACGTTCGTGGAGAGGTATTCCCAACTTGTCGAAAGTCTTCTCGAGCGCGGGGTCTATCTCTTTCGGCTTTTCGCTGTCCTTTTTCGGTGCCGCGTAATATATAATATCCTGAAAATCAATCTCCGGAATGTTCAAATGTCCCCAAGTCGGAACTTTCATCCCCTTCCATTTGCGGAAAGCATCGAGACGGAAGTCGAGAAGCCACTGCGGCTCCTCCTTCTTCGCTGAAATGAGGCGTATTATGTCCTCATTCAGGCCTTTGGGAATAAATTCCTGCTCCAGATCCGTCACGAATCCGTGTTCATATTCCTTTCCGGCGATGTCCTCGATTATATTTTTTTCTTCTATATGTTTTTCTTCCATATATTCCACGAATATAACCCACAAAGTTAGTATTTTTTGCACGAATATGCCATTTTCGGCTCCATCCTCGGCGAAAAAATCGGGATAATGCCTCGGAATCTTTGCCATATTTTGTAAATTTGCCGTTCACTTTAAACTATAGTTCAGACTATGCCACATTTTTCTCTCCCAAAGGACGGAGGACTGCTCGCGGGAAGCATTCCCGAGGATATTCTCCATAGTTACGAAAAAATCCCCACGGAAGTATTTTCAGAACAGACAGACGCAAGCGAGGCCATTGCCGATGTGATTGTCGACTCAATCAAGGCTAACGGCGGTTTTCTCAGACTCGGACTCAGCACGGGTTCATCTCCACGGACACTTTACAAGATTCTCGCGGAAAGGTTTGAGAAAGGGCTCGTATCTTTCAAAAATGTCGAAATTTTCAGCATTGACGAATATTATCCGTGCAACGGCATCGAGAAGACGAGCCGCAACACCTGCCTGCATGAGGAACTCATTGACCTCGTGGATTTTCAGGAAAAGAACGTCCATTTCCCGGACGGAACGGTGGACAGGTCTTCGGTAGGGCAATATTGCGCGGAATATGACAGAATGGCGAGAAATCTCGACCTGCTGGTGATGGGCATCGGAGAGACCGGTCAGATCGGATTCAACGAGGCAGGTTCGTCGGAGAAGAGCCGCACGAGGGTAGTTCTTCTCGGCTACAAGTCGCGCAACAGACAGGCAAAGAACTTCAAGGGCAATGTCGACCTCACGCCAAAGACTGCCATCACTATGGGCATCGGCACGATGCTCTCGGCAAAGAAAATCATACTGATGGGCTGGGGTGAGGACAAGGCGGTCGCAGTGCAGAAGGTTGTGGAAGGCGAGATGACGAGCGACTATCCGGCTTCGTTTCTCCAGCAGCACGATGACGTCACTTTCTACACTGATGAGAACTCCTCGGCAAACCTCACGCGATTCGTCGCGCCGTGGCTCATCGGTCCGTGCGACTGGACTCCGAAATTCATAAGAAAAGCGGTGGTATGGCTCTGCATGCAGGTTCACAAGCCTATCCTCAAGCTCACCCACAAGGATTATCTCGACAACTCCCTCGGAGAGCTCCTCGAGCTCAAGGGGCCGTTTGACAAGGTTAACATAGACGTGTTCAACGACCTTCAGCACACGATTACGGGCTGGCCGGGCGGAAAGCCGAACGCGGACGACAGCACGAGGCCCGTTCCATCGAAGCCGTTCCCGAAGACGGTTCTGATTTTCTCGCCACATCCGGACGATGACGTGATTTCCATGGGAGGAACGTTCATCCGGCTTGTGCAGCAGGGACACAACGTTCACGTGGCCTACGAGACTTCAGGCAATGTCGCGGTCCATGACGATGTGGTTCTCCAGCACATGGACGCAATCCACGAACTCGGATACGGAGACGATTTCGACAAGGTGAAGGCAATCATCGCGACCAAGCGTCCGGGAGAGCCGGAGCCGCGCGAGCTTCTGAACATCAAGGCGGCAATCCGACGCTCGGAGGCACGCGCCGCCGTCCGCTCTTTCGGTCTGAACGCCGACACCAACGCGCATTTCCTCAATCTCCCGTTCTATGAGACGGGCGGGATCAAGAAAGGAGAGAGGACGCAGAAAGACATCGACATCATACTCGACCTTCTCCACAAGGTTCAGCCTGACCAGATTTATGTCGCGGGCGACCTCGCCGATCCGCACGGCACGCACAGGGTGTGCACGGAGGCAGTACTTGAGGCGCTGCGCCAGTGCGAGGGCGAGGAATGGCTCGCACACTGTCATGTGTGGCTCTACAGGGGTGCATGGATGGAGTGGGAACTCGGCCGCGTGGATATGGCGGTTCCGCTGAGTCCGGACGAGCTTATCATGAAGAGGCACGCGATTTACAGGCACCTGAGCCAGAAGGACATCGTGCCGTTCCCGGGCGAGGACAGCCGCGAGTTCTGGCAGAGAGCCGAGGAGCGGACGCAGAATACGGCGAGGCTGTATGATGAGATGGGTATGGCGGAGTACCAGGCCATTGAAGTATTTGTGAAACTGTTTTGATGTTTTGACCGCCAAAGGAGCGGATTGCTGCGTTGCTCGTCTTGCCAAAATCCTCACAACCAACAGGTTGCTGCGGTTTTGTCTTCACCGTGCGCCTTGCACTCCATCTCCTTATGCGACCAAAACTCTCAGCGGTTTGCCTACATGATTTGCTGAATTGATTTGCT
>DJSA01000009.1 GCA_002438905.1 Bacteroidales bacterium UBA6346 | reverse complement strand
TGAATTGATTTGCTGAATTGATATAAATTTTTGAAAATATGAGAGTTATAATTGAAAATACTGATGCGCAGGGCTCTGTTTGGGCTGCGCGGTATATTGTGGCACGGATTAAGGCTAAGGCTGCGGTGACGGACGAGCCGTTTGTGCTGGGGCTGCCGACAGGCTCGACGCCGCTCGGAACTTATAAGGAACTCATCCGCCTGAACAAGGCCGGCGAGGTTTCGTTCAAGAATGTGATTACGTTCAACATGGACGAGTATGTCGGGCTGCCGGAGTCTCACCCGGAGAGCTACCACAGCTTCATGGCGAACAATTTCTTCGACCACGTCGACGTGCCGAAGGAGAACATCAACATCCTCAACGGCAACGCACCTGACCTTGAGGCGGAGTGCGCGTCCTACGAGGAGCGGATAAAGGCTGCCGGCGGCATCGACCTCTTCATGGGCGGGGTCGGTGAAGACGGCCACCTCGCATTCAACGAGCCGTTCTCATCGCTCGTGTCCCGCACGCGCGTGAAGACCCTCACCTACGACACGAGGGTCGTCAACGCCCGCTTTTTCGATGGCGATATGAACAAGGTTCCGGCACTCGCCCTCACGGTCGGGGTCGGCACGGTGATGGACTCCAAGGAGGTTCTCGTGCTCGCGTTCGGCCACAAGAAGGCACGCGCCGTCCAGCAGGCAGTTGAGGGGGCATATTCCCACACCTGCACCCTCTCGGCCCTCCAGAACCACCGCCACGGCATCATCGTCTGCGACGAACTTGCAGCGGGCTGTCTGATGCTGGATACCTACAAGTACTTTAAGGACATCGAACGAGAGAACTTGTAAGGTGTCTTGAGGCGGATTGCTGCGTTGCACGACTTGACAAAGTCCTCACAACCATAAGGTTGCTGCGGTTTTGTCTTCATCGTACGCCTTGCACTCCATCCACAATACACCTTACAAGGCTCAGATGTTCTTTCTGATGGCGATCTGCAGCGTTGCGATGACTGACAGATTTTTCAAAGGCGAGGAATCTTATTGCGCAAAGTCAGAGCGCAAAGACTCCTCGCTTCTTTAATAGATAAACCCTATCATCCATAGAGGAATTTTTCTTCCGGACGGAGACTCTATGTCGTCAGCAAGGACATAAGAGTCCTTCACGCCGGCTATTTGAGAGAACCCCTTGTCCGGGCCGCCGACTTCAAAGGTGTATCTGCCATCCACCTTAAAATCTCCTTTTTCTTTGCCATATTCCACTTTATGTTCAAATGAAAGATTGCTTACGGCGAACGTTTCACGCACTGTTCCTGTTTCCGGGCTATCACTGCACAGCGCATAGAGCATATTCGTATTCTCAAGATACAGTTTGTCAGGGCGGGCAAGCTTTGCATAATCCTTAGAACCGGAGAAAAGAAGATTCAGCATCTTGGCCCTGCCGAGATAATGAAGGTATAGAACAACTGTTTCCCGCGTTGAACCTACCGCACGCGACAGTTTGCTGGCATCAAGTTCAAACGGCACCTGATCTGAGATAATGTCCATAAGCTTTTTGAGCTTAATCACGCCGGAAATATCCACAAGGCGAAGTTCCGGCAGTTCCACTTCAAGGGCGTATGAGACCGCCTGCTCTATCCTTATATAATACGACCTTGAACCTTCAAGGTAAAATGGATAATACCCATGCTTCAGATAATCCTTAAAATATTCCAATGGATGACACTTTGATATGACAGAATCCGCCAGTTCCAACGGAGAGGTCAGGATAGAGTCAAGTGTGACTTTGGGAAAATCCATACCATGATAAAACCGCAAATATTCACGAAACGAGAGCCCCTGGATGTCGTATCTCACACATCTTCTGGACAAATCGGCCTCGGAGTTCAATATCTTGAGAAGAGAAGAACCGCTGATGACAACTTTCAGACGAGGATACAGATCATATATCTCCTTAAGTTCCGTACTCCATGGTCCGGCATATTTATGAATCTCATCCAATAACAACCGCTCACCACCAATGGAAACGAAGCGCTCAACGAGTTCGCTTATGCTATGGCTGCTGAAATATAGGGAATCCATAGAGCAATACAAGACCTTTCTTGAATGCGGAGGATAATTGAGCCTTATAAACTGTCTTATTAAAGTGGACTTTCCTACACCTTTGGGCCCTTGTATGGAAATCAGACGGGCATCCCAGTCTATTTCATTGATGCATTCCCTGATAATCGCCGTCGATGTCTCGGCATAATAGCGGTCATGTTTCAAAAAAAGAGAGTCCATAATTCATTGATTTTTGCAAATATACAAAAAGTGTCGGTTCTAACCGACACTCTTGTAAGAAAAATGCGGTTTCCAACCGACACTTTTTGTATTATGTTGGTTATCAACCTACTTAGCCGTCAGTTCAACGAGACGGGCAAGAAGGGGGACTGAAGTTCATCAGCCGGTGACTTCAACTTTCTCAATCACGGAATCAACGCGGTAGATGTGGTATGACCATTCCGCGACGTGTGCAGTCCCCGAGACTGTGTAGAACACTGACGGAGTCTTGTAAGTCTTCAGATAGCCATATTCATCGCGAAGGAGACAGGCATTATGATTCCTGTAGAAGCCGGTTACGGAATAATCTATGTCCGGGAGGCGAGTCCATGTGCCTTTGCCATCAAGAAATAAGTCCAACGCGGTGTATGCCACGCATTGATATGATTCTATGTATGACGGATACACATCGGGGCATGTTCCCGAGAATACGCCGACAACCTTTTGATTCGTCTCGTCAACGGCAAAGTCGCAATTGTGCAAAGAAATATTAAATCCCATAGAACTCACCGACTTTGCCTCACCAACTTTAAGGTTGTCCATGTCACTCATATCAAGCTGACAGAACAACACGCCGGTGCCTTTGGTATCACCTCGCGTGTAGGTAAGCAGCACTGAGCCCTCGCGGTCGAGTGAGAATGCCGATGGCTGTCCTACGCCCCAGGCCTTGTCCCTGTCATCCGGAAAGGCGATAACCTGCTTGGAATATTTCACCCACGAAGTCGCGTTCAAATCGTTGCTGAAAGCCACTCCGACTTCATTTCCCTTGCAGTCAGCCTTGTCTATGCCAAGATAGAACATGGCGTATTTGTAGTCAACTCCGCCCATTCTGAACTTGCCCCTGATGACGCTCGGGTCACAGCAATGATAGCTGTCCCACGTGTCCGGTGTTGGCTGGAGCACACTCACAGGAGCCGTCTTTGTCCCGTCTGCCTTAATTTCTATATGGTAGATGTTGTCAACCATCTTGCCGGCTTCAGGGTTCCCGCAGAAAAACATGTGGCATGAGCCGTCCTCCATTTCAAGTACGGAAGGGCAATAGGCATAGCGGTTCTCCGGCTGAAATCCGAAAATGTCAATCGGTTCGCGCCATTTTGTGACGGACTTGTATGCGTGACCGCCACCGTCTTCCTGAGCCGGAGCATCCTCACGAGCGCAGGCACACAGAAACGCCGGAACAAGTGCAAGGCCAATCAGTTGTCGAGTGATTTTCATTTCGATTTTGGTTTGAATGGTATAAGTTCCACAAAATGTTCCACAAGAGCCTTTCTCTGAAGGGAATCTGCCATCATATATTGCCTGTCACCGGCAGCATCTGGCGTAAACAGCGTCGAGCCTTCGTCAGTCACGGTAATATGCCCTTTTTCAGACATCGTGAACCAATTCTCGCCCTCAACGGCATAGACAAGAGCGGTCGGATCCCACATAGGACGGTCATAAGGCATCGGAAGATAGGACTTGTATGCCTCGACAATAGGATTGAGCGATGCCCAGTCGAAGTCGTTCTCAATGCTCCCAGCAGGATAGCAGGTCTTTATGCCAAGTTCAAACGGTGTGACAACCACCGGCGAAGGCCAGCCTTCCAACACGGCTTTGGCCGACGGCACGTCCTTCATAACGTTGTATTCATGAAAATTCGGATCTTCGAAGTTGCCGGCCATGGCGACCAAAAGCTTCACCTTTTTCGCCACAAGTTCCTTTCCCGAGAGCGGAGACCACTCGTCACCCGATGTTTCGAGAAGCTTAATCAGATTAGTGGAAAAGCCGATTGAAACGACAACGACGGACTTGTCCTCCTGTCCCACAAGAATCTTCCTGTAAAGCACGGGCGCGTCAGGAAGAGTGTCGTAGTCACTGACTGAACGGGCGAAAGCCGGCGTGCCGTCTTCATTCTTCATTTCCACGACAGCCTTCGCATAATTTACCGCATCATCCTCACAATAGGACGCGCCCTCGCGGATGACCCCTATCGGGATTTCCGGATGCCCGTAGAACGTGTTCAGGATGTCGCAGAATTCCCCGGGGGCACGCCCCTCCTTGTTAATCGTTATGGCAAGGAGATTCATCTTTCCGGAATCTACATAATTATATGCCAATCCGAGAGCAAGGGCATCGTCAACGTCGTTCCCGAGATCCGTTTCTATAATGACATTGACTGCAGATGTCTCAGACGGACTGTCACACGCTGCCAGCATAACTGCGGCAACGGCGACTGCGGTAAATACTCTTTTCATAAAAATGATTTTAAAGTCTCCCGCTCCGGACACGAGGCCGGAACGGGAGCACAATATAGCAATTATTTCTTAATGCAACGGACTACGGTAGCATATTCCTTGTGGCCATCGCCCCAGCCCCAATGGTCGCAATAGTCATTGTAGGTCGTGAGATAAAGACCTGCAAGACTATCATTGTGAGAAGTGGCGCCCCAAAGAGTGAACATCCACGTTCTGTCAGTGTAACCGCCTGAAGAAAGCCAACCGGATTGAGGAATGAACAGACCGCCCTCTTCGGTGATGTTGTTCTTGTTGATTCTGTCAGGGACGTTCTGTCCCCAGCCGACGATAAGACCCGGCTTTGTAAATCCGCGCTCACCGGCCTCCACACGAATGCAGTTGAATTTTTCCTTTGACGTGACATCCTCGGAGAAACCGATTGTCTGGATGAGTTCCCAAGATGTCGGCACCCGCCAGCCTTCAGGGCAAGGGTCATTTGCATCGTCCCATGCATCCTCGTCATCAATAGCCTTGGCCGGATCGTTCTCGTCGAACAGACGATGAGGTTCTGAATATGCCTTGCAAGCGTCAACGAAGCCCTCTACCGGCACCATTCCATCCGCTGAAGGAGCACCGCCGCCGAAAGCGCCGCCGTTCTTTGACGGGTCGAAAGGCCATGCCTTATCGCGGTTGAACTGGAAAACTGCCGTGACTGCCTCAATGTCAGTCTCGAACTTGCCTTTGTCGGCGAGGTTGAATGCGGACCACACGCGGCCCTTACCGTCA
The DNA here is from genome assembly GCA_002438905.1 of Bacteroidales bacterium UBA6346. Lineage (GTDB taxonomy): Bacteria > Bacteroidota > Bacteroidia > Bacteroidales > UBA932 > Cryptobacteroides. The sequence goes on along the minus strand of DJSA01000009.1, from coordinate 11,613 downwards.
AGGCCGATGATAAGCACTTCGCCTTCTCCGAGCTGAAGAGGAGCCTGGATTATCTTTGACTGAAGAGTCTTCGTGCCGTTGGAGACCTCGACAATCACCGAACGCTGGTCTGTTGTTGAAACTGCCTGCTCGACGTTAAGTTTAAGGACGAACTCGCCCTCGCCCTCAGAAACTTCTGTTGTACACCAGTCGGTATTTTTCGTAGACCATTCGGTAAACTCGATGGTCCAGGCATCCTTCCCGGTGATTGTAAGTTCTACGGTTCCGCCCTCCGGAACGACGTTATTGATTACAGGAGAAAGTCCGAATTCCGGACCTGCCTGCGGTTCCTCCTGCTTTGCACAGGATGCAAGGAGCATTATGGCAGCACTTGCAAAGAAAAACATCTTCTTCATAATGTGTCTTGTTAAAAGTTTGTGTTATCGAATTAATAATTAGGATTTTGCCAGAGATTTGGATTATTGTCGCAATCGCTTTGGGGTATAGGCATGCGCTCGTTTTTCCCAAGGGCGAAGTTGTCGAAATCGGCATCCCTTGTCTTGAGTTCAGAGACCGTGGCATCATCAAAGCCCCAGCGCTTGAGGTCAATCCACCTTACGCACTCGAACGCAAGTTCAAGGGCACGCTCCACCTTAATATGCTTCTTAAAGGCCGCATAGTCGGAAGTAATGGCGGCACCATCATAATAGCTGCTCTTCGCAATCTCAGGAAGCCCGACCCTTGTCCTGACCTCGTTCATATACCTCACGGCATCCGACGTAGGCCCGCCATTGAGTTCATTCAGGCACTCGGCATAGAGCAGGAGCATGTCCGCAAGCCTGATTGAGCGAAAATTATTGTCGTTCCAATAGTAGAGAGGAGTGACGCCTGTGGAGTATTTCTTGATGAAAACCCGCTGATTGTCCGTCGCAGAATATCTGTATTCGTTCCATGCCTTGCCGTAGATAAGCTGGTTCGGATGCTCCGGGAAATCGGCCTCGGCCTGCGCATACCAGCAGGTATAGAACAGTCGTGGGTCATTCTTGCCGTCAACGGTCTTTTCCCTCTTGAACCAGTCCACAACCCATCGGTTGCACTCGATGTTGTTCCATCCCATGCCTTTGGGAGACTGGTTCACCTCTATCTGCGTGCCCACCTGGGCATTGGCATCAAGATAGTTGTCCGTCTGGTCAAAGCCGACATAGTTGGTGAGAGAAAACTGGATTTCATAAAGCGACTCGCAGTTGTTCTCTGTCTTGCAGTTGAAGTTGTCCTCCCATTTCGGCTCAAGGCTATAGACAGACTTTCCTTCGCCCTCGACAATCCAATTCAGACACTTCTCTGCTTCCTGCCATTTCTTGTGCTGCATATACACTTTCGCAAGAAGTCCATACGCCGCGCCCTTGGTCGGACGTGCGACCTCTTTTGTCCTCTCTAGCGGAAGATGCTCTATCGCCCAATTCAAGTCCGTCTCAATCTGCGTAAAGACAATGTCCGCCTGCGCCGCAGGGTCATCTTTCGTGTTTCTGGGCTGATCCGATGCGGAAGACGTCTTCATTATCAGAGGAACATTGTCCCACATCGCCACCATATAGAAATAGTAGAACGAGCGCAGCCACAGAGCCTGTGCCTTCATGTCCAGACGATTTTCTTCACTATCAAACGCGATTGAAGTGTCATCAATATGGTCAAGCACCTGGTTCGCCCTATTGATTGCCGTCCAATGTTCTTTCCACATCTTTACGTTGCATTCATTGAAATTGTAGTCGGTAAACTTGAATTTCGTCCACTCGCTGAGTTCAGTCCATCCGGCGTAACTTACGCCGTCATCCGCCATGCCGTTGAGCTGTGTATAGATGTTGCGGGTCCATGTCCCTTGACGATAAAACATCCCGTACACGGCGTTCAGACCGGAATTTATGTCATCCTGAGTCTTCCAGAACATCCCCGTTGAAAGCCCGTTCTCGTTCTGGATGTCAAGGGCGTCGCATGAGTTTATGCCGCAAACCGCCGCAACGGCAAATAGAAATATAACAAAACGTTTCATGACTCAGAATTTTCTAAAATGTGAAAGAAACCGCGAACTGCACAGACCTCGGATTAGGGAACGAGCAGCCGTCATAGCCGATGGTGTAGATTCCGCTGTCGGCAAACTCAGGATCAAGTCCGGAATATTTTGTGAACGTTATGAGATTCTTTGCCGTCACAGAGAATCGCACGGCCTCAAGCTTTACCTTTGATATGGCAGACGCCGGGAGGCTGTATCCAAGGGATATGTCGCTGATTCTGAAGAATGAGCCGTCCTCAAGCCATCTGTCCTGATCTGCACGGGAGTTGCGTGTATCGCCATAAAGTGCCCGAGGTGTCGTTGTTGACGGATCGCTTGCGGTCCATGGTCGATAATCATTGAAATTGTTCTGATTGGTCGAAAAGTCCGCAGCGGTGGCCCTAGCCCCGTTGTAGACCTTCTGGCCGAAACGCCCGTAGCCAGAAATATTCAGGTCAAGCCCTTTCCAGGCAAGGGACACGTTCAGCCCGGCATAAAGCTTTGCCCAAGGACTGCCGACAATTTGCCTGTCTTCGGAACTTATGATTCCGTCGCCGTTGTAGTCGTCGTAGATGATGTCACCCGGTTTCGCGTCCGGCTGGATAATCGTACCGTCTGCACTCTTGTGATTTCTGACCTCATCCATTGACTGGAAGATGCCGAGAGTCTTGTAGAGATACCACTGTCCGAGAGGCTTACCTATTTCGGACTTGGAATAGGCCGTGTAGTAGACCGTATTGCCATATCCTAGATTGAGAACCTTGTTCCAGCAAGTCGAGAGGTTCGCATTGACCGCGTATGAGAAATCACCAGCATTGTCGTGCCAGCCAAGTTCGAACTCAATTCCGGTGTTCTGTAGAGAACCGGCATTCACGGTCGGAGCACCGCCCTCGTTGCCGGTCGTCATAAGGACAGGGAGGGAAAGAAGCAGATCGGAACTCTTTGAGTAATAATACTCTGCCGACGCAGTGAGCCGTGTTCCGAGAGCCGTGAAGTCCACGCCGACATTTGCCGTGGTCTTCCTTTCCCAGACAAGTTCGTTGTTGGTAAGGTTCGACTGTGTCTTTCCGATCACGATGTCGTCTCCGTCCATCACTGCACGTGGAGCTGTATTGATGATTGCCTGATAGTCCCAAGCACCTATGTTCGTGTTCCCGAGAGTTCCGAGATTCGCGCGGAGCTTCAGATCGTCAATCCAGTCAACATTGAAGAACTTTTCCTTGCTTATACGCCAGCCGAGCGACACGGAGCCGAAGTTTGACCAGCGGGTATTCTTCGGAAGTCTCGACGTACCGTCACGACGGCCGGTGAGCTGGATAAGATAGCGGTCATCGAAAGAGTAGTTGACCCTTGCAAAATATGACATAAGCGCATACTCGATGTAACTTCCTGTGCAGGTCTGAGTGCCTGTGGCCGAGTTGAATGAGGTGATGTACTTGTCGCCGACAACAAGCGGGTCGAGTTTCGTCTCTCCGCGATATTCCTCATGGAACTTGTCGAATGACCATCCGGCTACGGCACTTATGTCATGACGTCCGACAGTCTGCGCATAATTGAGCGTAGGTTCTACGAGTATTCTGTCATGCTTGGCTGTCTCGTAGGATATATATGCTGCGTCATCCCCCTGCCCCATGGTCCAGTTGCCCTTCTTACGAAGCGTGGACGTCTCTCCGAGGTAGTTCTTGTAGGAGAAGTTCACCTTTACATTGAGAATATTCGGGATGAAGTCGAACTTTCCGAAGACATCGCCATAGAGATACTGCTGTGCATTGTCGCTGTGAAGTATCTCGTTCTGTGCCACTGGGTTCAGCGCGTATGTATTGGCTCTGTCAGGGTCGCCGTAGCCATATCCTCCGCTATGTTCGGAATCATAGACGGGAATTGTCGGAGGCATGGCAATGAAGTTTGCCCACGGGTTGCCGGTGAGATTGGAAGTCCACGACTTCGTGAAGAAGAAATTCTCCCCATACTCGAAGCGTCCCTTCCGTCCTGAAGTGTTGACACGGAATCCCACCTGCTCAAAGCTAGAGTATTTAAGGGCTCCGTTGTCGTCCTTGTAGTTTATAGAAGTGTAGTAATTTACAGACTTGCTTCCGCCGGACAGCGAGACATTGTAGTTTTGGATAAGAGCCGTGCTCAGCATCTCGTCCTGCCAGTCAGTGTTGCCGTCATAATGATTCTGAAGCCCCTTTACGCCGCTGACGCCAGAAAGAATGGCGTTTTCATACGCCATATCATCGTATTTCTTATAAGTTTCGGCATCCATCAGGTCGTAGCGAGGAAGCCAGTAAACCTGCACACCTCCATCAAACTTGACCTTGAGGTCGCCGATCTTGCCTTTCTTTGTCGTGATGATAACCACTCCGCTGGCAGCACGAGAACCGTAGATTGCAGCGGAAGAGGCGTCTTTGAGAACCTGAATTGACTCGATATCTTCAACGTTGAGCCCGAGTTCACTTCCGCCGTACGAGCCGTCGACTATGAACAGCGGAGAGTTCCCGGTGAAAGAGCCGATTCCTCGAATTTTAATAGAGGCATTGGAGCCTGGCTTGCCGCTTGAAGTGATGTTCACGCCGGAGACAAGTCCCTGCATGGACTGCACCACGCCTCCGGAAGTACGATCCTGGAGAGACTGCTCACGAACCGTGGAAACGGAACCGAGGAGATCTTTCTTCTTTACCGTTCCATAGCCGATGACAACCGATTCGTCAAGAATTTTCCTGTCTTCCTTGAGAACGACGTCCATTTGTCCGGCTGCCGCGAGTTCAATAGTCGCGAAGCCTAAGCTACTGAAGGTTAGAACATTCCCCCCCCCTGGTCGGATATTCATCGAGAAGTTACCGTCAGCATCGGTCATGGCACCGACTGTCTTCCCGTCAACCTGCGTGACGACAGAGACTCCGGCAAGCGGTTCCCCGGCCTCGTCACGGACACAGCCGCGAATCCGGTTCTGCGCCGACATCGCGGAGGATGTAAGTACAGCAAGGATTACGGCGGTTATTATGCGTTTCATAGTAGTTTCAATTTAACACGAATAACTGAACAAAAATTCAAACAGCTTCCTAATTTCCCGAAGCGATGATAAGCCCCAGTCCCGCGATGAAAAGGATGAACATCAGGGCGAGGAGCCAGTTCACGCTCTTTTTCGCGCCCTTGAACTCTTTCCAGATGAACACGCCCCAGATGGCGGCGATGAGCGGTGCGCCCTGTCCGAGGGCATAGCTGACGGCGGCTCCGGCCGTGCCTGCGGAAACATAGTTGAGTCCCGTACCGAGGCACCAGATTGCACCGCCGAGCATTCCGACGAGATGGGTCTTCGCGTCGCCCTTGAAATAGTCCGCGAACCTCACGCCCGGCTTCGAGGAGTCGTTGAGCGTGAACACGCAGTTGAAGAGGAAATTGCTGACGAGGACGCCGAGGGCAAAAATCACTGTTCCGGAATATGGGGTAAGCTTCCCCTGAGCAGGGTTGTGGATGTCGTTGATGTCGATTCCGTTATAGACCAGAGCGGAGAAGAAGGACATTATCACTCCTGCAAGAACGGCATAAATCAGTCCCATGCGGTTTTCTCTCGGGTCTCTTTCGGACTTGTCGACCTTGCCGGAAGCGACGCCGTTGCAGACAATCGCGACCACGACAAGAGCTACGCCCACAAGCAGGAGAGGCACGTTCGTCGCCGGATTCGGATGTAAAACGAGGTTATTGATGACTCCGACCACGAGAGCGAGCCCGACACCGAGAGGGAAAGCGACCGACATTCCCGCCTTGGCTGTCGAAGCCGAAAGAAGAATGTTGGAAACATTGAAAACGACGGCTCCGAGAAGAATCCACGCGACGCTGTTGATGTCGGCCTGGGCAAGGTCATTGATGAAATGCCGTCCTTCCGAACCGAACGAGCCGAGGGTGAAGGCGAGAATCAGGGAGAACAGGAACATTCCTATCACGTAATCCCAATAAAAGAGCTCATATCTCCAGCTCTTCGCGGCCATTTTCTGCGTGTTTCCCCACGAGCCCCAACAGAGCATTGTGATGAAACAGAGGATGACCGCCAGAAATTGACTGTTTGCGATGAACATAGTATCAAATTTAGTTTTGTTGATATTTCATTATTGCGGGTTATTCATTTCGACATACTCATAGTCTCTGACTTCCCATGGTCCTACTCCTCCAATTCCCGACGATATGGTATCGACGGCTGCGCTCCGGCGCGGGTCACGGAGATTGCGGAGGCCTTCGCCGCGAAACGGCATGCATCCTGAAGACTGCGCCCTTCGGAAAGCGCCACGCAGAGGGCACCATTGAAGGTGTCTCCGGCCGCAGTGGTGTCGACAGCCTTGACAGGGTTTGCAGGAATGACGCCCCTAAAATCTTCTGAATGCACATACGCACCCTTCGAACCGAGAGTGATGATAACATTCCTAACGCCTTTCGCGACCAGTACTTCCGCAGCAACTGCGGCTTCTTCTTCATCGGTCACTGGGAGCCCTGTTATGAGCTGGGCCTCCGTGCGGTTCGGGGTCAGGAGCCAGAGTCTCGAAAGGAGCGCGTCTGAAAGTTCAGCGGCGGGAGCCGGATTCAGAACGAGCCTCGTGCCCGCCTCGAACGCCCGTGCAGCCGCATATTCGACGGTCTCCATCGGGGTCTCAAGCTGCATCAGGACGAAGTCGGCTCTTTCAATTTCTTTCTCCGCCGCATCAATCTCAGGCTTTCCCAGTTCGGAATTTGCTCCCGGAGCGACGACTATCACGTTCTCCGCATCGGCATCCACAAAGATGGAGGCCACGCCCGACGGCACGCCATCCTTCACTGAAATGAACGACGTGTTCATTCCCTCCTTGCCGTATCCCTCAAGAGAATCTTTTCCGAAAAGGTCGTCCCCCACGCAGGCGATGAAAGTGACGTCGGCGCCGAGTCTCTGCGCGGCGACCGCCTGATTGGCGCCCTTTCCACCGGCAGCCATCATGAAATGGCCTCCGAGCACGGTCTCTCCAGGTTCCGGTATGCGTGATGTGTTGATTACCAGGTCAGTGTTCGCACTGCCTATTACAACGATTTTTCCCATTATTTCGCGTGTTATTATTATCCGGTCTCATTCCCGTCCTGTGCCGGTATGCCGGGTCATCCCTTATCTCTTGGCACAAACGATTGCGCAAAAATATTCATAAAACAAGGAAAAATATCGCATACGCGGCAATAAATTTCATTAGGCAGCGAAAAATTTCTGCACAAGAAATTTGATTTTATTGCGCAAATGTCGTAGATTCGCTGGAAATAATCACACACAGCACCCAAGGAATGAAATCTACACTTGAAACCATCGCCGAGCGCACCGGATTCTCAACATCCACTGTATCAAGGGTATTGAGCGGAAAGGCGAAGGACGGCAGAATCTCCGAAAAGACTTCGGAAATAATCAGAAAGGCTGCAGATGATATAGGATACACTCCGAACATTCTCGCGCAAAACCTGCGCAAGGGAAGGACGTTCACCATCGGGCTCGTAGTCCCGGACATTTCCAACCCCTATTTCGCGGAAATCACGAGCGTAATAGTCGCCGAGGCGAAGAAAAGCGGCTACACCACCATAGTCACCGACACCATGGAGAACGAGGCGGCGCAGAAAGACTCGGTCTGCGCCCTCGTGTCGAGGAAGGTCGATGGAATGATTATAGTCCCCTGCGGCTCCGACCCGAAGTTTCTTGAGGAAATCAACGCGCAGACCGCGCCGGTCATACTTGTGGACCGCTATTTCGAGGACTCGCGCCTGCCATACGTGGCGACGAACAACTGGCAGGGAGGCTTCGACGGCACGAACATCCTGCTGCGCAACGCCCACAGGAAGATTGCCTGCATCCAGGGGAATCTCGATTCCACCCCGAACCGCCGGCGCATAGAAGGCTACAGGGCGGCTCTCCGGAAGGCCGGACTGGAAGATGAGGAACGGATTGTCGGAAACGACTTCACGGTCCAGAACGGATATATTGAGACCAAGCTGCTTCTCGGCTCGCCGGAAAGACCCACGGCCATCTTCGCCCTGAGCAACACCATAGGTCTCGGAGCCATCCGGGCCATCCGCGAGGCCGGCCTGCGCATCCCGGAGGACATCTCCATAGTCTCCTTCGACAACAACATCTACCTCGACTACCTCGTCCCTGCCGTCACGCGCATAGGCCAGAGGGTCGAGGAGATGGGCCGGATGGCAGTCAAGCTGCTCCTCGAAAGCATCCGCGGCCAGCGCAAGATAGGCTCCCAGATAGAACTCTCCACCGAGACCATCCTCCGCGACTCCGTAGCCATCCCGCACGCCTGAGCCTCACTGTCACTATTCAAACAAGCAGAAGTATAAATACGACTAAAAATCCGTACATTTGCAAGATATGCAGTCATAATGGTCGCTGAACTCAATCATATCTCGGCAAATGCCGGCGAACGTCCCTCAGAATTCGCGGAAAGAGTGGGACGGGAATATGCCGACGTCTCCAAGCAGGACGAAAAGAAGCATAAGGGACAGTTTTTCACGTCGTATCCAATAGCGGCATTTATGGCTGGGCTTGCAAACACCGCGAAACATAGCGATGGCATATCCATTCTGGATCCCGGTTGCGGATTGGCCATCCTGTCCTGCGCGCTGATTGAGCACATAATCGAGAATACCAAACCGTGCCACATCTGTCTCCAACTATATGAAACAGACAAGAATGTCATTCCACTGACGAAGCAGGTTCTTTCATATCTACGGGAATGGTGTAAAAGCAGAGGTGTCAATATAGAATACCAACTGAATGAGAGCGACTTCATTCTGGAACAATACGGATGCCTGAATGATTCGGACACATTGTTTGGAAATGCATCCAAATACGAGAGATTTGACTTAATCATATCCAATCCGCCTTATTTCAAACTCGCCAAGGACGACATTCATACTCGGGTGTGTTCCGGCATAGTGGACGGGCAGACAAACATCTACGCCTTGTTTATGGCACTCTGCGCAATGCTGATGAAAAAGAACGGCCAAATGATATTCATCACGCCGCGAAGTTTCGCATCCGGAAGGTATTTCAAGTCTTTTCGGGACTTTCTCTTCAAACACGTGCACATCAGCCTCATTCATCTGTTCAACACAAGAAAAGACACATTCTCTAAAGATGAAGTGTTGCAGGAACTTGTAATCATGAGCATGTACCCAAAAGGTGGAGAAACAGACATTACGGTTTCATTCAGCCAAGGCATCAGAGATTTGTCCTCCCCTTCCGTGAAAACATATCCCGCAACGGAGATTGTGAATCTGTCATCCGAAGAGAAAGTCGTCTATCTCCCGGTCAATGAACATGATGAAGCGACACTTCACCTGTTCAGGTCTTGGGACGGCAACATGGAGAAATACGGTATACAGATTTCCACAGGTCCTGTTGTGGCATTCCGAGCTTCAGAATACATCGTCAACGAACCTGAAGAAGACACTGTTCCGCTCTACTGGCTCCATAATGTAGTGAAAATGCTGTGTGACCACCCTATCAGAAAAAAGGGGAAAGGACAATACATCAAAATGTCGCAAGCCACGAAAGCATCACTCCTGCCAAACAGGAACTATGTGCTGCTCAGACGGTTCAGCTCAAAGGATGACGGAAGCAGATTGGTTGCAGCCCCATATTTTGGGAATATGACACAGCATGAGTCCGTTGGCATTGAAAACAAATTGAATTATATTTACAGACCGAAAGGTCGCCTCCGTCGCGATGAAGTTATGGGACTCACTGCCCTGCTGAATAGTGAAATATTCGACACATATTTCCGGACTTTCAACGGGAACATTAACGTGAGTGCAACGGAGATGCGAATGATGCCCCTCCCTCCGCTTGATGACATCAAAGAAATCGGACGTCGGATTATATTGAGAAACAATTACTCCATGGACTATATCAATGACCTGGTCCTGGGCTATTTTAAGATACAGCAATGAGCAAAATTACTGAAGCGCAAGAGATTTTGAAAGCGTTGGGACTTCAGCCCGCACAGCAAAACGAGATGTCAGCGCTGACGCTGCTCGCACTTTGCAGCATACGTGAAGACACGCCATGGGCTGAGCCACACGTACAAGTCAGAGACTCACGAAAGAAATAATGGCCTTCGTCAATGAAAACTATAAGGCGGAAGCTCCTTACGCGCCCAATACACGCGAGACATTCCGCAGGCACGTTCTGCATCAGTTCATTCAGGCCGGAGTCACCAACTACAATCCTGATGACCCAACACTTCCAGTCAACAGCCCCCGCGCTCACTATGCCATAACGCCTGAAGCACTGGAAGTTGTCAAGGCATACGGCACCGACAATTGGGACAGCAAGGCGCAGCAATTCGCCGCCGAGTATAGAATCTTCCACGATAAATATGCGGCAGAGAGGGACTTGCATCGCATCCCTCTTGTCATAGAAGGAAACGAATACTATCTCTCGCCCGGCGAGCACAATGAAGTGCAGGCAGCCGTAGTTGAAGAATTTGCACCTGTCTTTGCGCCCGGCGGGAGACTGCTTTACATCGGCGACACCGAGGATAAGAACCTTTATATAGATAATTGTAGGTTAGAGACTCTAAGACTTCCAGTTACTGAGCACTCGAAACTTCCTGACATAATAATCAGCGATGACAAGAGGGAATGGCTGTTTCTGGTTGAAGTCGTGACTTCACATGGCCCAATGTCAGCCAAACGCGTCATTGAGCTGGAAGAGCTTACAAAAGACTGCCCCTATGGAATCGTGTATGTCACTGCATTCCCGAATGCCAAAGAGTTCAAGAAATATATTGATGAGATTGCGTGGGAAACAGAAGTCTGGCTTGCCGACACCCCGGCTCACATGATTCATTTCAATGGAGACAGATTCATCGGGCCAAGGAAGTAAGACGTCACTGTCCGAGAGAAACCGCCCAGCCGTCGATGGTTCTTGTCGCGGTGGATATGTTCACCCCGACTTTAACGAGACGCTTGCCATCCTCGAAACGATACGGGATCATATAGCCCTTGTCGTCAATCTGCTTCAGGGCAGTCTCCGCCGTGCTGTCAACCTTGAATTCAAAGACATAGATTGAATCATCCGTCCAGCACACGGCATCCGCACGCCCGACCGCCGACTTTTCTTCAGTGCGGATGTGGTAGCCCAGCAGGGAAAAAATCAGATAAATAATCGTCTGGTAGTGCTTCTCCGTCTTGTTTTCGAGGTCGTTCGGCATCCCCGCGAGAAACGACTGCATCCGCGACAACGCCTCGTCAACATCTCCTTTCCTCAAGGCGGCATTGAAACGGATCACGAAAGATGCTCCGGACGGGTTGTTGCCATTGTAGCCGGCCAGCAGCGAGTCCAGGAATCCCGTGCGCACTTCCTTGTTCGGATAGCCGAGAGTGTAGCTGTCGAGGCTGCGGTCATAGTCCTTGATGGTCAGATAGCCGGTCTGATAGAGAAGAGGTATCGGGTTGTCCGTGAGTTCCGGAGACACATTGAACTCATTGACGGAGACATACTCCATCCTGTCAAGTTCACGCTCGTCAAGGGGCTTGCGCTCAAGTCTCTCTATCAGATAAGTCGGAGTGGCCGT